>JBAZJM010000063.1:0-17932 GCA_041651315.1 Lentisphaeria bacterium
CCCCCCCCCCATACTTATGCCCAGACCAGACACGCTGAAGCGTGAACTCAAACGACTGGCGTCCCGTGTTTGAGTCCAGCCTTCAGACTGTCTTCGGAGTATGGCACCGGTTGGCGCGCAGGGTTTATGCTCCGGTGTTCTTCAGCGCCGGCCGCTCATCATCTCGGCAATCACCTGCTGGGCTTCCGCTTCGACAATTTTCTTGATGCTCTTGTCGAAATAACGTTCCGTGTTCTGGGACAGCTCCGGCCCCTTCGCCACCAGCTTGGTCCCCGCCGGGGTCTGCACAAAGGCCGCAATCTGGGCCATTTCCTCCGGGGTAAAGCTGCTGGCCAGACTGGCGGGATCGGCCTTGACCTTGTCCCAGGACACACTCTTGTCCAGGGTCTTTTGGGCCAGTTTCAGGCCGGCGGGTGTTTTGTAGAACTCGGTGATTGAGCCCATGTCCGCGGCGGTCAACTCACGGGCATAGATTCGCGCCAGATCCCGTTGCAGCTTTTTCCACGGCAACTTGGTCGCAATGGCCTTCTCGATCCTGGGGCGATATTTGGCGTATTGCGGATTGCCCTGCACCTGCTTGTCAATGGCGGCTTTGGCCCCCTGCTGAAACAGTTCCTCCCCATTGATGGCCTCGAACAATTCCTGGGCCGCCTTGAAGGCGCCGGGGTTGGCCGGGGCGGCCTGCACCGCCGGTGCGCCGGCCAAGCACAAGCCCATCATCACCGCCACCCCAAAAATCTGTTTTTTCATGTGCTGCGTTCCCATCGGTTGTGCGGCCCGGTTGACCCGCGCTGGCGCTTTCCTGCCGGCCTTCCCGGCAAAGCGGAAACTATACCGGCTGATCCCCCGTTGACAATGGCGGGGGCGCGGCGGCGGGCGCACTCGCCTCTCGCACTCGAATTGTTTTGGGTGAATTATTGAAGGGAGCCGCTCGGCCTCGGGCGGACCAGGGACGTCCGTCGCGCCGCAACCCTGCGGAAGGCCAAGACAGGCAAGATTGCCTGTCTCACCTTGGGGGCCAATCGTGAGGTGGCCAATGTAACCAGGCTGTTCGCACCGACGCAAGGCTTGGGGACAGGTTCCCAGCGGGTTCCCGGCCGGCCGCGCCGTTCCGAGCCGGGACCGAAGCGCCACTCCTGGGCGCGGGAGTGACCGGTCAAATCGGTACAACAAACGGGGCTCTCCGTTTCACGCATCACGTTTTATTTCAGCTTTCTGCTTTCTCAATTTCAGCTTTTCTGACCCGTCACTGACGTTCCGGGCTCGGATGGCCGTCGGACTCGGAGAGTGTGCCGTTCTCCGGCCTGACCATCGGGTCCACGGCGGGATAGCCGTGGCGCCAGCCTTTGAGATCCACGCCGAACAGGACGTAGGCCACCGCCAGCAGCAGGCTGACCAGGTTGAACGCCTGGGTGGTGTCGTGCTGGGTCACCGCCAGGTTGGCCAGCAACAGGACGGCCACAAACGCCAGCAGCTTGCCAAAGTTCGGCAGCCCCGGCCAGATGCGCTGGCCAAAATGGCGATAGGGGGTGTTGGAAATCATCAAGTAGGAGCTGAGCAGGACCACCCCCAGCCCCACTTCGGGCCAGGGGGCCAGCGCCAGCGCCGCGGCGCCGGCCAGGATGGCGCCGGCGGGGGACGGCAAGCCCTGGAAGACGCCCGGCGGCAACGGCCGGGTCGGCTTGAGGAAGCGGACCAGCCGGTAGATGACGCACACCACATAGAGGATGGCGACCAGCAGCCCGGTCACCGCCATCTCGTCGCCCAACTGGCGCCACACCAGGTAGCCGATGGCCAGGCCGAAACTGGTGCCGTCGGCGACATCATCGAACAGGGCGCCGTGGGTCGTCGAGCCAAATTTGCGGGCCAGCCGGCCGTCAAACAGGTCGAACAGCTGGCCGATGAAGACCAGAATGAAGGCGCGCACCGGATGTCCCATGGTGACCTGCCAGATGGCGGCCAGGCCGCACAGCAGGTTGGCCACCGAGAAGGTGTTGGCATACCAGACATCGGGAATGACCTTGCAGAAAACGGACAGGAAGGCCAGCACGGTGCAGGAGACGGTCAGCAGGTAGACCAGGCGCGTCCCCAGGAAACTCAGCTCGCCCAGCCCCTGCAGCGCCACCACAAAAAGCAGGATGGTGACCAGCGCGGTCTTGGCCTTGCCGAAGGAGTTGGCCGCCTTTTTCTTGACCAGCAGGCGCGACGTTTGGCCGAAGGTGTCGAGGCAGATGAAGGTCACGACCCAGGTGGCCGGCAGCACGCCCCGTGAGGCGAAGTAGAGCAGCGGCGGGAAATACATCGCCTTGTCGCTGAGCGGATCGAGCCACTTGCCGCTCTCGGTTTCCAGCTGGCAGGTGCGGGCGATGGTGCCGTCAGTGAGGTCGGTGATCATCCAGGCGGCAAACCACAGCAGGCCGGCCACGGGCGCCCCGGTCATCCACAGCCCCACGGCGACCAGCCCCATGGGGAAGCGCAGGTAGGAAATGCTGTTGGGATGGAACAGGCGGTGGCGCACGATCCAGTCGCGGCCGGCGGCGCTGGCCGTGACCCAGCCGATGCCGACCCGTTCCACCAGCAGCGCGCCGATGATGATCAAGGCCAAAAAAGCGGTTTGTGACATGATGAGGACCTAGAGTTCAGGGTTTGAGGAACCGCTCCGCCGGCAACCGACTAGCGCCGACGGCCTTGGCTTGCCGTCTTTCCGTTTTCTGCTTTCTGCTTTCTGCTTTCTGCGTTCTGCTTTCTGCTTTTCCCCGCCGCCCCAGTCCCACAGGGCGTCGAGGTCGAAGTCGCGCCGAAGCCCGGCCATCACCCGGCGCTCGGCGGCGCGCATCCGGCGGCGCGGCGCCGGCGCCAGATCGTCATGCCCGGCCAGGTGCAGCAGGCCATGCACGATGTAGAGCGTCAGTTCCGCCGCGGCGGACTGGCCGTGCCGGGGCGCCTCGGCGAGCGCGGCGGCGGGGTTGACATAGAGTTCGCCGGCGCAGCGCGGCCCGGCCTCGGGCGGCAAGCCGGAAACCGGGGGCGGCAGGGCAAAGGCGATGACATCCGTCGGCCCGGCATGGCCGAGGAAGGCGCGGTTGAGGGCGGCAATGCGCCGCGGCCCGACCACAATCACCGGCACCTCGGCGCCGGCAAAGGCCGGCTGGCGGTCCAGGCCGCTAAGCGTTGCCGCCCGCTGCAGCAGGCGCAGCAGGGTGGCGCGGCTGGGCACCCCGGGATGCCGTGTCTGCCGGCTGATCCGGATCCGAGTCATGAGCGTCCTCCTCAACGTCTTCGTCGTCCTTGGGATAACGGATGCGGCTGTGAAGCATGGTGGTCAGGGTGTGGATGATGGTTTCACGGACGGTGGCCAATTCCTCGAAGGTCAGGTCGGCGGCGTCAAACTGCCCGTCCTCGATCCGCTTGAGCAGCAGTTCCTCGATGACCGACCGGATCCGCTGGGCCGTGGGCTTCTCCAGCGACCGGGTGGCGGCTTCGCAGAGGTCGGCGATGCTGACAATGATGATCTCCTTGCGGCGGGGCAGCGGTCCCGGGTAGCGGAATTCCTGCTCGCCGACCTCCTGGCCGCCGGCCGCCTCCGCGCCCTGGCGGGCCTTGGCGCGGCGGAAGAAGTAATAGACCAGGCTGGTGCCGTGATGGGTGGCGATCGCCTCGCGGATGGGCGGTTGCAGCTTGTAGTGGCTGGCAAACTCCAGCCCGGCCTTGACATGGTTGAGGATGACCAGGGAGCTCATGGTCGGCTGCAGATCCTGGTGCGGATCCGTGCCCATGGCGTTTTCGGTGAAGTAATTCGGGTTTTCCAGCTTGCCGATGTCATGGAAATAGGCGCAGACCCGGGCCAGCAGCGGATTGGCGTGGATGGCGCTGGCGGCGTCCTCGGCCACCGTGGCCACCGTCAGGCTGTGGTGGTAGGTGCCGGGGGCCTCGACCCGCAGCCGCTTGAGCAGCGGGTGGTTGAGGTCGCTGAGTTCCAGCAGGCTGAGGTCGGTGGTGACGCCGAACACGTATTCAAAGAACGGAGTGACGGCGGCGGCAATGACCGCCGTGATCAGGCCGATGACCATGCCGTACTCCATGATCCGCACCAGCAGTTCGCGGGGCACCGCGCTGGGGACCAGGAAGATGACGGTCATGAACGACACCAGCACCCCCACCCCGAGGCCGGCCCGCAGGGCGTGGTAGCGGCGGCGGGCCCGGCGCATCAGCACCCCGGCGACAAAGGACGCCACCGTGCCGGTCAGCAGCAGGGGCAGCGACAGGTCAAACTGCAGCGCCGCCACCAGGGAGGTCAGGATGCCGCACCACAACGCCACCCGCAGGCCGATCAGTTCGGCCAGCAGCATGGCCCCGAACGACAACGGCAGCACCGCCGGCAACAGCGCCTGGTTGCCCTCCCCGTAGGCGCCGTACAAGCCGGCGGCGGTCCGGTTCAACACCAGCTGCAGGATGACCACCACCGCGATCAGGGCGACATTGGCGTTGACCGCCACGGCCTCGGGATGGATGGCATGCAGGCAATGCACCGCCACCAGCAGCAGCACCAGGAACAGCAGGGACTGGAACAGGTTGCCCGCCCACGACGGCGTCTCCCCCTGCCGCTTGGACAGGGTATCCTGGTGCTTCTCCAGCCGGACCAGGCTGTCGCTGGCGACCCGTTCGCCGGGCAGCAGCAACGGTTCCCCGGCCTGGACCAGGCAGCGGACCGGGCGCACCGCCGCCGCCGCCTGGGCCTGCATGCGGTGGGTGGCTTCGGGGTCAAACTGGATGTTGGCCAGCAGCACATGGGGCAGCAGCGCCTGCAGCAGGTCCTGTGCCGCATCGTTGTTGTCCGGATAGGCCTTGAGAAATTCATCACCGATCCGGCGGGTGGCCAGCATCGGCGTGTCCACGCTGTCCAGGGTCAGCAGCCGCTTGCGTCCGGCCTCGTCCACCAGATGGAAGCGCTTGCCGGCCACCCGGCCGTTGAAGTGCCCGGCCGCATCCCCCTCGCCCGCCAGGCCGCAACTGACCGTTTCCGTGACCTGTTTCTGCAGGTACTTCCACTTGACCGGCGAGGTGGCCAGATACTCAAGCGCCGCCCGCCGTCCCGGCGTCAGCGCCGGCAGTTCGGCAGAGGCCGGCACGCCGGCGGTGGCCGGCGGGGCGCCGGGCGCCGGCGGCGCCGCCAGTTCCGCGGCCGCCTGCAGGCGGCGCAGCGACTCCTGGACCCGGGAACGGTCGACCCGGAACACCGGGGCCTCGCGGAGCACCGCGTCGCGCTTCAGCCGGGCGGTCTGCTCGGCGTTCTCATATTCGAACGAGACCTCGGCAAAAATGGCGCGGTCGGCGACCTGCCCTTCGACAAACGGCAGCAGCCGGCGCTGGGGGCGGAGCAGCAGGACGGTGGCGGCGGTCGCCCCGACCAGGGCGACCAACACAACGCGCAACAGGATGTCGCGCCACGGCATGCCGGCTTCCACACGGCCCGCCGGGCCGCGGAACCGCCAGCGAAAGAGCTCTTTCACCTTCATGGTGCCGCCGGGTTAAGGCTGCCGCTGTGAATCCACGCGTCCAAGCCCGTCTCCACGCCGGAGCGGGGCCCCATGGGGTCAGCGGCCGCCGTCATTCCTCCCAGCGCTTGAAGATCAGCGCCGAGTTGTGTCCGCCGAAGCCCAAATTGGTGTTGAGCGCGAAGCGGACTTCGCGGCGCTGGGCCTCGTTGGGGGTGTAGTTCAAGTCGCACTCGGGATCGGGCGTGTGGTAGTTGATGGTGGGCGGAATGATGCCGGTCAGCAGGGTCTGGATGCAGACGATCGATTCCATGCCGCCGGCGGCGCCCAGGGCGTGGCCGGTCATCGACTTGGTGCTGCTGATGGCCACCTTGCGCGCCGCCTCTTCGCCGAACGCCTTCTTGATGGCCATGGTTTCCAGCTTGTCGTTGAGCGGCGTCGAGGTGCCGTGGGCGTTGATGTAGTCAATCTGGCCGGCCTGCAGGCCGGCGTGCCCCAGGGCCACCCGGATCGCCTGCGCCGCGCCCGCGCCGGTGGCGTCGGGGGCGGTGATGTGGTAGGCGTCGCCGGTGGCGCCGTATCCCACCACTTCCGCCAAAATCCGGGCGCCGCGCGCCTTGGCGTGCTCCAGTTCTTCCAAAATCAGGATGCCGGCGCCTTCGGCGGGGACAAAGCCGTCGCGGGTGGCGTCAAACGGCCGGCTGGCCGTGGTCGGATCATCGTTGCGCTCCGACAGCGCCCGCATGGCGCAGAACCCGGTCAGCCCCAGCGGGCACAGGCACGCTTCGGCACCGCCGGTGACGACCACGTCGGCGTCGCCGCGCTTGATCACCCAGGCGGCCTCGCCCAACGCATGGGAGCCGGAGGCGCAGGCCGTGACAATGCCCATGTTCGGCCCCTTGAAGCCGTAGCGGATCGACAGGATGCCGGACGCCATGTCCACAATCATCATCGGCACCATCAGCGGCGACGAGCGGTCGGGGCCGCGTTGAATCAGGGTGGTGCACTGTTCCTGCAGGGTCTTGATGCCGCCGATGCCGGCGCCCACCATGACGCCGGCCCGTTCGGGCTTGACCCCGGCGGGGTTGTTCAGCAACCCGGCCATGGTCATCGCCTCTTCGCCGGCCGCCACCGCATAGTGGCAGAAATGGTCGAGGCGCCGCGCCTCCTTGGGGCTCATGTACTGGTTGATGTCCAAGTCCCGGATTTCACCGCCAACGCGGCACTTCAGGGCGCTGGCATCAAACTGGGACATCGGGGCGATGCCCGACTTGCCGGCCACCAGGCTGTCCCAAAACTTAGGCAGGCCAGTGCCCACGCTGGAGACCACCCCGACACCCGTAACCACGACCCGGCGCGATTCCATCATCGTTCTCAACCCTCTGCGGTACCCGGGCCTCTGCCCGCGCTTCCGCGGTTCCGTATGGCGTTCCCGTTCGCCCCCGGCGGAAAAACATAGAAGGGGCGCCCTACCGGCGCCCCCTCTGTCAGACCGACGTCACTTGCTCTTGATGTTCTCGACGTAGGCAATGGCCTGGCCGACCGTGGTCAGCTTCTCGGCTTCCTCGTCGGGAATCTCGGCACCGAATTCCTCTTCCAGCGCCATGACCAGTTCCACCGTGTCGAGGGAGTCGGCACCGAGGTCTTCCACAAACTTGGCCTCGGGAACCACCTGCTCGGGGCTGACACCCAGCTGCTCGACAATGATTTCCTTGACGCGGTCCGCAACGGAAGAAGCCATGATAATCCTCCTGACGTGATTACTGATGAGGTTTGCAACCGGGGCTGAAACCGCACGCCGATTTCAGCCCGTCCGTGTATGAAGCTTGAACTAGGTAATGTGGCCGCGAAATCGGCCTTTTCAAGCCCGGCACCGGAACCGGCCGGGGAGAACGCCCGCCGTCAGCTCCCCAGGTACATGCCGCCGTCCACCGAGATGACCTGGGCGGTGATGTAGTCGCTCTCCGGCCCGGCCAGGAAACGGACGGCCTTGGCCACATCCTCGGCGGTGCCGGCGCGCTTCAGCGGGATGTTCTGCAGAAACTGCTGCTTCGCCTCTTCCGGCAGCTTCGCCGTCATGTCGGTCAGGATGAAGCCCGGCGCCACCGCGTTGACGCAGATGTTGCGGGAGGCCAGCTCGCGCGCCGCCGACTTGGTCATGGCGATCACGCCGCCCTTGGAGGCGCTGTAGTTCATCTGGCCGGGGTTGCCGATCCGCCCCACCACCGAGGCGATGTTGATGATCTTGCCGCTCTCCTGCTTCATCATCGGCCGGCAGACCGCCTTCATGCAGTTGAACACCCCCTTCAAATTCACCGCGATCACCGCGTCCCATTCCTCTTCCTTCATCCGCATCAGCAGGTTGTCCTTGGTGATGCCGGCGTTGTTGACCAGGATGTCAATCTTGCCGAACGCCTCGACAATGGACTTCATCAGCGCGTCCACATCCGCGACCTTGGCCACGTTGGCGGCGAACGCCTTGGCGTCCACGCCCCGACCCCGGAACTCGGCGGCGGTGGCCTCGGCCACCTCCGGCATGATGTCCACGATGGCCAGCTTGGCCCCGTCGGCCGCCAGCGCCTCGCAGATCGACTTGCCGATGCCCCGGGCGCCCCCGGTGACCACCGCAACTTTGTCTTGCAACTTCATCTCATTCTCCTGGAAAAACCGTTTGCGACTGGAGCCGGCGTCCCGGCCATGGGAGTTGCTTACTGTACCGCCAATTTTCCCTGAGTCCATGACTGCCGGAACCAGCGGCCCGGCCGGGCATGGGTCCCATGAGACCTAGGAAGCTTGGGGACAGGTTCCCAGCTGGTTTTGACGGCCTTTCTTTTTAGCGTTTAACCGGCGGTTATGTCAGGCGCCCCCCCCCCGCCGGGTACTTGGGAAAAGCCGCATAAGACGTTATCTTATTTGGTATGACCACCACCGTTTCAAGTCGCGGACAAATTGTGCTGCCGTCCGAAATCCGCCATTTGGACGGCATTCAGGCAGGTCAGCAGTTCGAGGTGGTTCGCGTCGATCGGGGCGACTATCGCCTCCGGCGCTGCGAACCGGCGCCCAATGAAGGGGTCGTTGACTGGTTGCTGGCCTGTCCCGAAAAAGGGTTTTTTATACCCGTGCCATCCGAATCAACGGATACCCTGTGACTTACCTTGTTGATGCCAACGTACTCAGCGAGGTGACCAAGCCGGCGCCAGCCGCACCGGTGGTTGCTTGGTTGCGCCGTCACGAGACGGAACTGGCCGTTGATCCCATTATCATTGGCGAGATACGTTTCGGCATTCATCTGTTGCCAGCGGGGCAGCGCCGGGAACGTTTGGAACGGTGGTTTTCGGAAGGCGTCCAGCGTCTTCGATGCCTGCCATGGGACGCCGCCACCGGCTTGCGCTGGGCGCGGCTGTTGGCGGATCTGCGCCAACAGGGCAAAGCCATGCCGATCAAAGACAGCATGATTGCCGCCACCGCCCTCTGTCACGGGCTCAAGATCGCCACCCGCAACGGCACCGATTTTGCCCAGGCCGGCGTCACTCTCGTCAACCCCTTTGCGGATCCATAAAAAGCTACCGCCCAGGTTCAGCGGAGCTGGATCGTGCCGAAGGTTTCCGGGGTGTGCGGCCACTGTTTGACATAGGTGGGCCACAGGCTGAGGAAGCGGTAGGCGGGGCTGGCGGGGTTGTCCATGCGCCGGCGCTGGAAGCCGGTCTCGCCCGGAGCCCGGGGATAGTCGAAGCGCAGGAAGTTGCCGTGGAACTGGGCGCCGGGCACGGGGCGCCGGATCTTGATCCCGCTCCAGGGAATGGCCATTTCAACGCTCCAGCCGCCGTCCTCGTCGGCGGCGTCGTTCAGGGTGCCGTCGATCCGCACGGCCACCCTGATGCCGCCGCGATAGGCGGGGTCCGAGCGCAACCGGTTGACCGCGTCAAAGTGGTTGACGGCGTCATAGAGGGTGCCCCGGGCGTTGACCGTGAACTCGTAGTAGTCGGTAATCTTTTCCGGGGCGATCACCAGTTCGACGCAGTCCTCCCAGTAGACGGGGGCGTCGGGCTCGGTCAGATAGCCGAACACCTCCTGGTCGCGGCAGGAGAACGCGACATAGAGGAAGCGGTCATCCCACAACAGGCGGACGCAGGTTTTGACCTCCCGCATGCGGACATCGCTGGTGCCGTCATAGTAATTCAGGTAATGGGGAACCGCCCGTTCCCAGGACGGCTCAGCCAGACCGCCGTCAATGACGATCGGTTCCTGGGCGCGGACGACGACCAGCGTCCGGGGATCCGGCGGCGGGGGCCGGGGTGGCGGGGTGCAGCAGCCCGGCAACAGCAGGCCGAGCCCCAGCATGAGCAGCAAGGTTTTTAAGTCGCGCATGAGGGTTCAAGAGCCCAGTCAAAGCTGTTTTTCATCGCTCTCGGGGTCGGTTTCGGCATCGAACGTCCACGTCTTCAACGCCATCGTTACTTTATCTCGATGAGCTTGGTTTGCCCCGCGATGCTGGAATGGCGGGAATTGGCTCTGACGGTGGGGGGGACGGCCAGGAAGGGCTCTTCAAGGGTGGTGATGATGCGGGAGTTGACGATGGCGGCGGTGGTCGCCGGACCGGTGGTCAGGCCGGCGGCTGGGGCGATGGCATCGACCTGGCCTTCCCGGATCTTGGCGGCGAGTTCCGCGGCGGAAACCGCCGCGGTCTTCGGCGGCGCCGCCGCCGAGCAGCCAAACAGGTTGCGGTCCTTGTCCGCCTCCAGGGCGAACTTGAGGTCGCTGCCGGAGATTCGGCCGTTGTCACCCAGTTCCAGCAACGGCGCTTGGCGGTTGCCGGCCATGCCGCCGAAAGTGACGCCGACAGTGGCGTTGACCAGGCCGCCAGTGATCCGCATGAAGGTGGCCATGCCCTCAACGGTGCCGCTGTAGGTCAGGTTGACCAGCGACCCGTAAACGTCAAAGGCGACATGCGAGTCGTTGGCCTGACCGCCGATGTACAGGTTTTGCGCGCTCAGCGAGTTGACGCACTGGGTGGTCACCGCGGGGGCCCGCTGGGACAGCAGGAAGCATTCGCCCGAGAACGTGGTCATGCCCAGGGAATGCACCTGGAGCAGCTCGACATAGGACTTCCGGTAGTTCAGCTTCAGCGGGCCGGCGGGATTGGGGAAGTTGTTGAAGGCGGAAAGCACGACCGGCCGGTTGGCGTGGATGTAAACGCTCTGGTAGGTGTGCTCCTCGGCGGCAAAATTCCAAATGCCGATGGTGCCGAGGCCGTCGTTGGCCTTCATGTCATCGCCCAAGCTGATATAAACATGGAAAACCTGGTTCTGGCACTGGGGCAGCGCCTTGGGGACGCCGGCAAAGACGCCGACCGTGCTGGGGGTTTTCCCGCCCTGGCCGATGATGAAGTTGCGGAGTTCGAGCCATTGGCTGCCGCTGGTCTCGATGACGGCGGCGCCGTCGCCGGTCTCGCCGAGCAGGGCGGTGGAGGAGAAGGAGGAGCCGTGGATTTCCAGGCCGTCGCGGCGGATGGTGCCGGGGAGCCGCAGGTTGGTGCAGTCCAGGGTCCTGGTCAGGCGATAGCGCCCCCGGCCCAGGTCGACGTTGAGGATCCCCGCCGTGCAGGCGAAGTCGACGGCTTGCTGGAGGGCGCGGGTGTCATCGGCCCGGCCGTCGCCGGCGGCGCCGAACCATTGCGGGAGCACGGTCGGGTTTTGCAGCGCACCGTCCAGCCGGCCCTGTTGGGCAAAGATCGGCCAGGGACCGGCCTGGAGATGGCCATTGAGGGTAACCTTGGCCTGCGGCTCGATGACCAGAACCGCGCCCCGCTGGAAGCACAGTTCAACCGTGTCCGGGATGGTCAGTTCGGTCGTGACCGGATAGCGCCCGGTCCCGGTCAGGATCACCGTGGCCGGCTGGGTGCCGATCTGTTTCAGGACGCTGGCCAGAGACCCCGCCGTGGCGGCATTGCCATGATCGGTAACGGCGGGCGAGGCGTCAACCCGCCACTCGGCGGCCAACGCCGGCAGGGCGGACAGGCAGAGCGCGGGGATAATGGCGGTGAAGCGCATGAGGAGGGAACCTTATTTGGGGGTTTAAGTAGGGGCGGGCTCCCATGCCCGCCGCGGATTTGTTTTTGGGCAATCCGACCGATCTGGCAGATCAGACCGATCCGCCGGATCCGTTTGAACGCCAGCCACGCTCAATTCCTGTCCAGCACGTTCAGCCACAGTTGAACGTGACTGGAGGCGCCCTGGGAATGGTCGCGGCCGTAGCCGTTTTGGCCGTAGCTGTTGGCAAGGTCGCCCGCGGCGTCATTGAAGGTGCGAACCCCGCCGTCGACATGGAGGACCTGGTAAACGCCCCGGCCGGTGGCCAAATCGAGATGGGGTGAGCGCATGCTCAACGGATGCACGCAGGCATCGGCGCCCAGCGCCTGGCTGCCGGAGGCCCGGGCCAGGTTGAGGCCGCGGAAGGCGCCGAGCCCCGCATCGCCCCACGGCTCGCCCGTGCTGCAGCGGTACGAGTAGGAGCCGAAGGTGAAGGTGGCCGCGGGCAGGTCCAGGATCGGCCGGTTGACCGCCGGGGCGGCATAGGATTGCGGTGACTGGGCGGGGCACCAAAAAACGCCGCTCCGGCCGTCGATGTAACCGGCGGCATGGAGCAGGCCGAACCCGCCGTAGAACATGCCGTTGGGCCAGCTGCCGCCGCCGGAGGAGACCACCTCCGGCCACTCGCAGCCCGCCAGGAAGGTGTGCGGCGTGTTGCTGTCAAAGTCGCCGGCATAGGCGTTCACCGCCACGCCGAGCTGGTGCAGGTTGCCCAGGCAGGAAGCCCGCTTGGCCGTGTCCCTGGCCTTGCCCAGCGCCGGCAGCAGCATGCTGGCCAGGATCGCGATGATCGCGATGACCACCAACAGTTCGATCAGCGTAAACGCTGCTCGAACCTGCCTCCGCCCTTCGCCACGGCTCGGGGCTACGGCTGGGCATGCCAGCAGTTCAATGAGGGTGAAGGATTTCATGAAGCATGCTCTTCCGTTGGCGAAAGATCGACGGCTATCGAGGGCCATCGATGGCCCTCGATAGCCAGCGATGACCGCCGCGGGACAGGGAAAAGACGCCATTCGCATTCACCGCCGCCGGCGCAGCAGCACGAGGCTGCCAAGGGCCAGCAGCCCCAAGGCGGCGGGTTCCGGCACCACCTCAATGGAAACGTTGCTGATATTGTAACCGGTATCGAATCCCACGGTGGTGCCGTTCCAGGGGGCGGTCGGGTCGGCGTCGTTGTCGTTGTAGAAGCGCAGCGCCAGCCCCTGGGTGCTGGAGGCGGAGGCCAGCGCGGCCTTGAAGATCGCGGTAATGTCCACCGTATAGGTGCCGCTGACCCAGCCGTTGCTCTTTACCGCAGCCAGGGAGGTCGCATACATCTCATTGCCCCAGACATGCAGGTCGGAGGCGACCTGGTCCACCGTCACCGCGTTGCGTCCGGCCTGCCACGGCGCGGTGGTGAACTTGAGGGTGGCGGAGGTGACGTTGGCAGCGGTGATGCCGAGATCATCCAGGCGAAAATCATAGACCACCCGATACTCGGCGTTTTCCGCGGCC
The DNA here is from genome assembly GCA_041651315.1 of Lentisphaeria bacterium. Classification (GTDB taxonomy): domain Bacteria; phylum Verrucomicrobiota; class Lentisphaeria; order Oligosphaerales; family CAITYL01; genus CAITYL01. The sequence goes on from JBAZJM010000063.1 coordinate 13,079, forward strand.
ACCCAGGCCGTAAAGCTGTTGCCGGCAACAACTTGGTCGCAGACCACGCCGATGCCAGTACCCGACGCCCGTTCCCGTGCATAATTGGTGGTGGTCACGGTTCTCAGCACGTCGGCCATGGCGGCGCCCGCGGTCAGCAGGGCGATGGCGGCACTGGCGTGAATGACGGTGGGGATTTTCATGCGCTTCTCCTGGGGTGGACTGGGGGTATCATGGTTTGGAAACAGGGGAATTATTCCGGGGGCAACGGCGTGGCCGACGGCTGAACCGTGGCGACCGAGGCGCGTTCAATCCATTCGGGGGCGATGAGCACCCGGCGCGGCAACCGCCCGGCCGGCGGCTCCGCCATGCCGGCGGCCAGCAGGCGCCAGACTTCGCGGGCCAGCGCGTCGGTCGGCAGGCGGACCGTGGTCAGGGGCACCGGGGCCAGGCCGGCCAGAGGAATGTCGTCGCAGCCGACCACCGACAGGCTGCCCGGAACCGCAATCCCCTGGACATGCAGGGCGGACATGACGCTCAGCGCCAGCAGGTCCGTGGCGCAGACCACGGCCGTCGGCCACGCCGCCCGCGGCTGCTCCGCCAGCCAGGACGCCACGGCCTGGCCGCCGTGCAACGGATCATCCGAGCGGAGATGACGCAGGGGGGTGCCGCACCGCTGCCAGGCCGCCGCGAAATGCCCGCGGCGGATGGCATGGATGCGGGCGCTGTTGTCACCGGCCTCGTCGGCGCCGAAATACAGCACGTTGCGGTGACCGCGGTCCTGCAAATGACGCGCCGCCAAACTGCCGATCCCCGCCTCGTCGAACCCGGCCGCCATGTAATCCACCCCGGGCGTGTCGACCGTGCCGAGCATGAGCACCGCGACTCCCTGGGAGCGCAGTTGCGCCAGCAGGTCGGCATGATCCTCCAGCTGCCCGCAGGCCACCACCACGGCGTCCATGCGCCGGTTCAGGAACGCCTGCAGGTTGCGGCTTTCGCGCTCCCGGTTGAATTCGCTGCTGGTGACGAACACCGTGTAGCCGTCGGCGTAGCAGGCATCGTCAAAGGCGGTGAAGAAACCGCTGAAAAACTGGGTCGCCAGACTGGGCACCAGGATGCCGACCATCTTGCTTTTGCCGCTGACCAGGGAGCGGGCCAGGTCGTTGCGCGCATACCCCAGCTTCCGGGCGGCCTCCAGGACCCGCCGCCGGCGTTCCTGGCTGATGCCGATATTGGTGCCGTGCTCCTCATTGAGGGCGGCGAAAGCCGCCGAGCGCGAGACCTGGGCGGCGCGGGCGACATCGGTCAAGGTACAGCGTTTGGCGGGACTGATGGCACCCATGACTCACCAACTAAATCAGTGTTTAATTGTACATGATACGATTTATGCACAATTATAACACGATTTATAAAACTGTCAAACGCGGCCGCAAAAGCGGGACTGGAGTTTGGCATAACTCAACTGGGACGGTTTTCCCGTCCCAGCGGGACGGGGCGCGAATAGGCAGGGGCTTCAGCCCCTGTTTTGCCCCCCCCCAAAAAAACGCGTGCCGTCAGGTACGCGGCGAATCGCGGCGTACCTACGGCACGCCATCCTTGTTTATTTCCCGGAACAGGGGCTGAAGCCCCTGCCTATTGTCATTCAGTCCCTCCGGGACGAAGCCGCCCCCAAAATCCGTATTTGTGCCAAACTCCAGACACGCTAAAGCGTGAACTCAAACACGATGCGTCTGGTGTTTGAGTCCAGCCTTCAGGCGGTCTTTTGTCGTTCAGCACTTGAGCACGGGCAGGCCGTGCCGGCGGCGGGCGTCATTGGCGCGCTGCCAAAGCTGGGGCTCGGCCGCGAGTTCCTTGACCAGGCGGGCCGTGTTGAGGCCGGTGGCGGCGGCACTGTCCGCCAGCGCCCAGCCGTGGGCCTCCAGAATGTCGAAGAGCCGGGCCAGCCACAGCCAGCGCTCGGGGGCGCGCCCGCCCGGCGCCGGCCCGAGGGCCGAGGCCGGCGGCGGCAGGCGCCACTGCCCGGCCAGGCTCAGGCGCAGCCGGCGCAGGGCCAGGTGCAGGTTCTGATGCTGCGAACGGGTGTCGTCCGCCGCCCCGTTGTACCCGGACGCCACGTGGGTGACCAGCACCGCCGTGGCGGTCTTGTTGCGCTTCTGACCGCCCGGCCCGGTGCCCAGGCGGCGGTCCACCCGGCAACAACGCACCAGCGCCGCGTCGTCCAGCATCAACAATTGATCACGTCCAAGTTCAGACATCGGCGTCAGCACCTTAAATTTCACCGGATTGGGGCCACCCTTTTGAAAAAGGGTGCTCCCCAAACCCCTTCCCAAAACTTTTGTTGCTTTTTGCGGAGTCCGCAGGCAGGCCGCCCTGCCCCTGGCACACCACCCGCCCGAGGCCTGCCTGCGGACTCCGCAAAGAAACAAAAAGGTTTGGCGGAGGGCTTGGGAACCGCCTTTCCTCAAAAGGGGGTTCCCAACCCAAGAAAAGGGTCAGCCGCGGCCGGGCGGCGGGGGGCGGCGGCTGCGTTCGAGATAGAACGGTTCGATTTTCCGGGGCTGGCCGTCGCGGGAACGGAGCCCCTGGGAGGGGTTTTGCCGGGCCCAGCACTCCACGATGCCCAGGGAGCAGCGGAGGTCGCGGGGGTCGAGGCCGAGGACGAGCGCGGCCGGCCACACCAGCGCCCGCAGGACGGGCAGGTAGGGCCGGACCTCCTGGAACGCCTTGAACTTGGAATCCTCGCCGGCGGCCTTGAACCAGTGCCAGCGGGTGATGCCGGCGGGGTTGCCAGGGGCACCCAGCCGGTCCAGGCCGTCGAGGAACGGGGTCATGAAGTCGCGGGCCAGCTCGTCATCGGAGAGCGGGTTGATGTTGCCGGCCTCGGTCAGCCAGACCTGGCGGGAGGTGGCATGGGCCGCCACCCATTGGCTGAGCGCACCGAGCCGCCGGCAGTGTCGGCGCAGGTGGGTGGCCACCGGTTCGCCGGTGGCCGATGCGGCGTCCGCATAGACCCACGGGTAGAAGTGGAGGTTGCCCAGGTCGACCAGGGCGCCGCCGCGACGTTGCAGCTCCGCCTCGCCCAGCGCGGCCCCCTCCGGAGCGGTGCGCTCGCCCAGCGCCCGCAGGAAGCGCCGGTAATAGAGTTCCGTGCTGACAGCCTCCGGCGCGGCGAAGCGGCGGAGCACGGCCACCCCCGGCGCGGCGGAGACCTCCCACACCCACAGGCCGCCGGGCATCAGCCGCACCTTGCCGGCCGTGCCGTGGCGGGCCGCGGCGGCGAGAATGCAGCGACGCCATTCCCCGTAGTACCAGGCGTAAAGCTCGGGCGACATGTAGGGATAGGCATTCGGCTCGTTGGCGATCTCGAAGCGGTACGCCTCGCGGGAGGAGCGCCCATAGGCCTGCAACAGGGCTTCCAGCTCGGGAGCTTCGGCGGCGAGCTGGGCGGCCAGCACGTCCTGCTTGGAGCGCAGGCCGGCGGGGACGCCGAGGCGGTCCAACAGCCGGTGGTAAAGGCTGTACCAGCGGCGGGGCGGGACCTGGTCATGCCAGTCCACCAGCGGCAGCCAGCGGAGGTTGATCTGCAGGAAGTCCGCCTGCAGATGCGCATAGGGCCCGCCGGTGGTCACGTCCAAAGCGCCCACAGTGACGAAGTCCGCGCCCTGGTCGACCAGGGCGGCGCCGCACCAGCCGTCACGCCAGGGCAGCGACTGGCCGGGCAGCCGGCCAAAGGTGCCGTAACGCGGGTCGGCGGCGGCCGCCGTCCAGGCGGCGAGTCCGAGGGCGCCGGCTAGCAGGAGATGCCGCAGGCGCGCCATCACCAGGCTTCGGTGACGGCGGCGACGGCCTGCCGGGCGGCGTCTTTGGTGGCGCGGCGCAGGGCTTCGTCGCGGGCCACGGTCTGGTCGGCCAGCTTGCCATACTCGGCGATGCCGCGGACGGTGCGTTTTTCCAGCACCAGCACCGGCTGTTTGGGATCGGGGATGACCAGTTCGAATTCGACGGTGACCTCGACCTGGTACAGATTGCTCTGGTAGCTGTTGCGGTATTCGCTGGCGTCGTCGTCCTCGTTGATGTAACGATAGCCGATGGAGCGCATCTGATACTTGAGGATGCGTCCCTGGAGGACGGCATCGGCGTCCGCCGGGGCCACCAGCTTGAGGGAGCCGTCGGTCATGAACGACTCGGCCAGCCCCTGGCGGAAGCAGACGGTGAGCCCGGCCTCCTGGGTCTTGTTGTAGAAGTCCCCCACCGCCACCGTCTTGAACTGCGGGTGCATGAGCGAGCCGCAGTGGTAGGAGGTGCAACCGGCGGCCGCCATCATCAGGAGGGCGGCGGGAAGCAGCTGGCGAAACAAGGTCATGGCGGCGGCGCTCACGGTTTCGGTTCTTCCTTGGCGGCAGCCGGGCGCGGCATCCACCGGCTGTAGTCTTCGAGCGGCAGGAGATACTTCTGCACATCCCCCGGTTTGGGGGCCAGCGGGGTGGAGGGCTCCGGCTTGCGGGGCGGCGGCAGCGGGCTTGACGCCCCCGGCCCGCCGGCTCCGCCCGGAACGGCACCGACACCCCCCGGACCGGCCGCCGCGGGGGCCACAATGTCCAGGTGTCCCAGCAGTTTCCGCGCGGCGACGGCCGCCTTGGTATTGGGATAGGTGCGGACCACATCGTTGAGATAGCGGCGGGAAGCCGCGGGCCGGTAGCTGTATTTGCGCAGGTAGAACTTGCCGAGCTGGAACATGCGGTCGCCCTGGCGCTCCTCGATCACCAGCAGGAGCCCCTCCGCCTCGCGGCGGCGGGAGTCGGCGGGGAAGTCGCGCAAAAATTGTTCGACCTCGCTGCGGGCCTGGCGGATGAGGGTGCCGTCGCCGTCGCCGTA
>JBAZJM010000064.1:0-17743 GCA_041651315.1 Lentisphaeria bacterium
CCAAAGGCGTGGAACCGGTGGGCCGGCTGGACCTGGTGGACGGCATGAACATCCATTGGGGGCAGCAGGTCCACTGGGGCCGCCAAGCCCCTCATTTTCAACCACGCAGGGTTTTCCCATGAAACGCTTCCCCCTCATCGAACTGCTGGCATGCCCAGTCGTAGTCCCGAGCCATGGCGAAGGGCGAAGGCCCGTTCGAGCAGCGTTCACGCTGATCGAACTCTTGGTGGTGATCGCCATCATCGCCATTTTGGCGTCCATGCTGCTGCCGGCGTTGGGCAGTGCCCGGCAGCAGGCGCGGACCACCGCCTGCGCCTCAAACTGGAAGCAGATCGGCGTCATGCTGCGGATGTATGCCGCCGATTATCAGATGCTGCCGGATGTGGAATCACACAACGGCGATCCGCGGGTGTTTTCCTACACGGGGCCGGTCGGGTTTGGCCGGCTGCGGGATTATGCGAACACCAGCAATTGCCTGGTGGCGTTGTGGAACGGGGCACCGTATGACATCCGGCGCCATGGCGTATTCTGCGACCCGGGCGGGGGCACGTTTGCCTATGGCGATGACGGTTTGATCAATATTGACTACATCGCCGTTTACACCACGCCGGCCTCCAATCCGCCGTGGAGTTCGCCGACCACTTGGCCGTGGCCGACCAAGAGTTATGACGATGCGCCGGCGGTCACGGCAGCGGGCGTGTGCGATGTCTGGACCAATTATGGCCAGCCCTTCATCACCCAGGCGCACGAGGGCCGGTGTGTCAACGTGCTTTACTTGGACGGCCACGTCATCCGCGTTCAGCCGAACAGCACCCGCACTTTCGGCTACAATTCCCCCGATCCTTGGACGGGCTACAAGAGCGCCTTCAACAACCGGTGAGCGGTGGTAATAAAACGCCTGTCAAGGTCGTGACGTTTGAATAATCGCTTTCATGCAAGTGCGTTGTGGCGACGCCGCCAAGCGTGGTGCAACCACGCTCCTACAGGAATGCATGCCTTATGAAACATTCGCTCTCGTTTTACGTTGGCGTTGCTTTTTTTGGCGTGCTGTTGGGCCTGGCACCGATGCCGGTCTCCGGCGCCCCGGCGGCCAGTCCGGCCGGGCCACCGGCGGCGGCATGGTTCTTTCCGCCGCCCGGCCGGACGGTGCTGTACCCGTTGACGATGGCGCCAGTGGCGCCGGGGCAGCGGGTGGATTTCACCGTCACCGACTATCAGGGGCGGACCGTGTTGGCATCCGCGGCGGTGGCGGCTTCGCAAGGCATTCCCGTGGCCAGCTTCCGGCTGGACGCCGGTTATTATGAGTTGGAGCTGCCGGCACATTCCCGGCGCTTCGGCCTGGTCTGCCTGCCGGACATGGTTGGAGCAGCCGACCCCTTTTTCTGCCTTGACGCCGGATTGTCCTGGTCCGGCTGGACGCCTGTTTTCAAGAACGAGATGGTGGCCATTCTCCGGCGCAAGGGGATCGCCGCGTTCCGGGAGCGCCTCTCCTGGACGGGGGTCATGCCGGCGGCCGGACAATGGCAGCCGGCGGATTACGGCGCCGTGCGGGCCAATGCTTACGCCCCCCACGGGCGGTGTGTGCTGGAACTGTTCCATGACGCGCCGGGCTATGTCTGTCCCGACCGTCGTGGCAGCTCCTATCCGCAAGATCTGGCGGCCACCCGTGATGCCTGGCGGCTGATTGCCGGCCGGTTTGGCGGTTGCTGGGATGCCTTTGAGGCGTGGAACGAGCCTAACCTGGCGCCCTGGCCGGCGGACCAGTATCTGCCGCTGGTGAAAACCGTGGGGGCGGCGTTCAACGGCCAGCCGGCCGTTGCCGGGGTGGCGCTGGTCGGCGGCTGCTTCAATCCCGGCGCGCCGGCGGCGTATTTGGATGCCTGTGCCGACAACGGCATGCTGGAAGTGGCGGATGCGGTAAGTTTTCACATCTACACGGAACCCGAGAAGTTACTGCCGGCGGTCCAGTTTTACCGGGAATGGCTGGGGCGGCAGGGACAGCCGGACTTCCCGTTGTGGATTTCCGAAGCCGGCGTGCCTTGGGCGGCCAATCCGGCGGGGCGGCCGGGGACGGACGAGGGACGTTCGGCGGCGGCGGTGCTCTCCATGCGCGGCGTGGAGGCGCTGGCCACCGGCGTCGGGCGGTATTACCCGTTTTATCTGCAACCCCATGTGGAAGGGCGCATCGCCTGGGGCATGACGGGGACGGACGGCAGTCCGCTCCCGGCCTTGGCCGCCTGGCTGTATGCGGCCCAGCGCCTGGCCGGCAAAAGCTATGCCGGCGACCTGCGGGAGATGCCGGCGGGCGTGTCGCGCGCCCGGGTGTTCCGGGACGCCCGGGAAAGCGTCGTCGTGATCTACGGCGCCGCCGGCGGCCCGGCGTTCCGGCCAGGGGTGCCGGTGTTGGCCCTCCATGGGGCGGACGGCCGGTGCCTGGCCCCGCCCGGAAACGGCCTGGCGGTCAACCCGGACGGTTTGGTGTATGTCTCAACCATGCTGGGACCCGCTGACCGGCAGGTGCGGACGGACACGGCGGCCATGGCGCTCTTCCGCCGGAAAGGTCCGACGGCCTGGACGGCGGTGGCCCGTGCCCGGCAAATCGTTGTCCGGCCCGTCTGGCCGGCCGACCAGGCGGCGCAGATCTCCAATACCGGCTATTGGTTGGACCAGGCCCAGATTGCCCGTTGCCGGTTTTCCGCGGAAGTCAACAATTTGGGCGGCCGGGCCGCCTCGACGGTTCTAAAATTGGAGCTTCCCGCCGGTGCCGTCCTGCTGGAGGGGGCGGCCGTGGAAACGTTGGAATTGGCGGCCGGCAGCCGGGGGGGCCGTTCCTGGGCACTGAATCTCCGGGGTGCGCTGACCGCCACGAACGCGGTCAAGGTGCGGCTTGCGGTCATGGCCGCCGGGATGCCTGAAAAAACGCTGGATGCCGCCGTCTTGACGGTTGGGCGGGCACCGGCACGCGATGTCTACCTGATTCCGCGGGCCCGCCGGCCGCTGGCCGCCGACGGTCGCGCCAGTCCGGGAGAGTGGGACGGCATGCCGGTCCTTGACAAGCTGACGGCTCATGACGACAGCAATCCTGCGGCAGCCGTAAAGATCGCCCCCGCCGACCTCTCCGGCACGGTCCGCCTCCAATGGGACGACGAGGGCTTGCATTATTGGGTGGCGGTGAGCGATGACCGGCAGGTGCAGGACAAGGCGCCGGACCTTTGCTGGATGCAGGACAGCTTGCAGCTGGCCCTGTGGCGGGACAATGCCAACGCCCCGGAGCGGTTCGAATGGGGGTTCTCGCTGGCGGCGGGAGTCGTGCGCCCCGTCACGTTCTTTACGACCACCGGCCGGCCGTTGTCGCCGGCCAGCCGGTGCGCCATCCGGCGGGATGCAACCGCCAGGCAAACCCTTTACGAAGGGGTCCTGGCCTGGGCGGACCTGGGCACCCTGGCCGCCATCGGCGACAAGGGCAACCAGCGTCTCCGCTTCACCCTGGCGGTCAATGACAGCGACGGCGCCGGCCGCAAATGGCTGGAGCTTTCACCCGGCATTGCCGGCAGCAAGGACGCCAATGCCTTTCCGGAATTCATCCTGTCACCGGCGGCGCCGACCTGCCTGGTCCGGGAATCCGGACTGGGGTTGCCGCCGCTGCGGCAATTGGTGCTGCCGCCGGTGGCCGGGCGGACTCCGGTGACGGTTTCGGCGCGGCTTGACGGGCGGTCCTGCAAAGGGTTCCAATTCACCTTGGCGGTGGCCGATGGAACCACCGGCGAGGGGTATGCGGCCTGGTGCTCGGATGGGAACGTGTACGGGGAGGTAAGCGGGTTCGCCCTGGTCAACGGCGACAACTCTGTGATTGCCCTGGGCGGGACGGGCGAGCACCTCGATTTTGACGCCGGCCCACAGCAGGTGACCCTGTGGTTCGACCCGGTGACGCAGCGGCTGAAGCTGTTCGCGGCGGGCGCCGACGGCACGGAGCGGCTGGTGGCCGAGGGCACGGGTGACCGGACGGTTTCCACCCTCGGCCGGGCAACCCTTGACGCCGTCCTGTGGCATGGGGGAAGCCTGGCTGTTCCCGAAGTCACGGTTTGGGGAACGCCGGCGCCATCTGGACGATAAAACATTGCACAAGAATGGACTATGACGGTGAAAAAAATGGCAGTTTCGGGTTTGCTGGTGCGGAGTCCGCACAACCCGCTGATCACGGGGGCGGACATTCCGCTGCCGGGCGGGGCGGCGTGCGTGTTCAACAGTGGCGCCACGCTGCACGACGGCGAGATTGTCATGCTGGTCAACCTGTGGGACCGGGAATGGATTCCCCGCTTCCTGGTCGGGCGCAGCCGGGACGGCATTCATTTTGACATCGACCCCCGGAACCGGGTGGAACCGCCGAAGGAATATCCCTATGTGCCGCACGAGGGGATTTTTGACACCCGCATCACCACGCTGGAGGGGTGGCATTACATCACCTACAATGTCGCCTCGCGGCTGGGCGGCCGGATCATGCTGGCGCGGACCCGCGATTTCACGGCGATCGAGACGCTCGGGTTCATCACCGGTCCGGACCATCGCAACTGCGTGATCTTTCCTGAGAAGATCAACGGTCTCTACGCGCGGCTGGAGCGGCCGAATGTGGACGACAGCGGCGACATTTATCTCAGTTACTCACCGGATCTGATGTACTGGGGGCGAACCACGCTGGTGCTGGAACGCAACCACCGGTACTGGGAAAGCGCCAAGATCGGGCCGGGGGCGCCGCCGGTCAAGACGGAGGCCGGCTGGCTGTGTCTTTACCATGGCTGTCGGCAGAGCATGAACGGCTTCAGCTATCATGCCGGCGCCGTGCTGCTGGACTTGGCCGATCCGTCGCGCATCGTCGGCAAGTGCAACCAGTGCCTGCTGGCGCCCGAGCAGAGTTACGAAACGAACGGCAAATGCCCGAACGTCGTGTTCCCGACCGCGGCGCTGCGACATGGTGCGGCCGAAGAACTCAAAATTTATTACGGCGCCGCCGACTCCGCCATGTGCCTGGCGACGGCCGGATTCCGGAACTGGTGCATGCCTGCCTGGCGGGCGGGGCGTAGGGACGGTGGCCGGAGCATCCTGCTCCGGTCTGAAGTTTGGCAAAACTCAATGGCTGCGGTTTTCCCGTCCCAGCGGGACGGGACGGAAATAGGCAGGGGCTTCAGCCCCTGTGTTTCCCCCCCCCACCATTTCGCGTGCCGTCAGGTACGCGGCGAATCGCGGCGTACCTACGGCACGCCATCGTTTCATTTTTCGGAACAGGGGCTGAAGCCCCTGCCTATTGTCGTTCAGTCCCTCCGGGACGAAGCAACCCCTAACCAGCTTGAATGTTGAATTTTGAATGTCGAAATGAATTCCACAGCGTGGCGGGTGCGTTGCGCGGGGCATTTTACTTCAATATTCAGCCTTCGGCATTCAACATTCGACATTCGGTAACAATGCTCTCATGAATAATCCAGGCTAAACCCCGTACTTTTGCCAAAATCCAGGCCGGAGCATTCTATTCCGGTGTGTGTGGGGCCGTTGTATTACCGGCCGCCGGCCAACCGCCAGTAGGCCTGGTTCCAGCGCAACTCGTTTTGAAAGTCGCGCCGGCGGGTGTCACGGTCGATGACCAGGCATTCCACCCCGGCCATGGCGGCGAAGTCCTCCAGCATCTCCGGGGTGACGGCCTGGCTGAAGGCGGTGTGGTGGGCGCCGCCGGCCAGGATCCAGGCGGTGGCGGCGGCGGCCAGGTCGGGTTCCGGCTTCCACAACGCGCGGGCCACCGGCAGCTTGGGCAGCGGGTGGGCGGGTTTCACGCACTGGACGGCGTTGACGATCATGCGGAAGCGGTCGCCCAGGTCGACGACCGTGGCGTTGAGGGCCGGCCCAGCGGCGGCGGTGAAGACCAGGCGCACCGGATCGTCCTTGCCGCCGATGCCGAGCGGATGGATTTCGCAGGCGGGGCGGCCGGCGGCGATGCTGGGGCAGACTTCGAGCATGTGGGCGCCCAGGACCAGCGCCCCCTTCGGGTCCAGGTGGTAGGTGTAGTCCTCCATGAAGCTGGCGCCGCCGGGGCGGCCGGCGCCCATGACCTTCAGCGAACGCACCAGGGCGGCCTGCTTCCAGTCGCCTTCGGCGCCGAAACCGTAACCGTCGGCCATCAGGCGCTGGGTGGCCAGGCCGGGGAGCTGTTTCAGGCCGTGCAGGTCCTCAAAGGTGTCGGTGAAGGCGGTGAAGCCACCTTGTTCCAGGAAGGCGCGCAGTCCCAACTCAATGCGGGCGGCGTCCAGGAGCGCCGGGCGCCGCTTGCCGCCGGGGCGCAAGGCCGGGGTCATCTGATAGCAGTCGTCGTATTCACGGCATAGTTTTTGGGCGGCGGCGGTGCTGACCGCGTCGATGCACTTGGCAACCTCGCCCAAGCCGTAGCCGTTGACCGAGTAGCCGAAGCGGATTTGGGCCTCGACCTTGTCGCCTTCGGTGACCGCGACCTCGCGCATGTTGTCCCCCAGCCGCGCGATCTTCATGCTCCGGCTGTCCTGCCAGGCGGCGGCCACGCGGGTCCAGTCCGCCAGCTGCTGCTGAACCGCGGGATCCTGCCAGTGGCCGGCCACCACCTTGCGCTCCCGGCGGAGGCGGGTGCCGATGAAGCCGAATTCGCGGTCGCCATGGGCCGACTGGTGGAGGTTCATGAAGTCCATGTCGATGCCGGCCCACGGCAGGTCGCGGCTGAATTGGGTGTGGAGGTGCAGAAACGGCTTGTCCAGGGCGCCCAGCCCGGCGATCCACATCTTGGCCGGCGAGAAGGTGTGCATCCAGCAGGCCAGGCCGATGCAGGCGGGGGCGGCAGTGGCGTCGCGGCAGATGGCGGTGATGGCCTCGGGGGTGGTCACCACCGGTTTGGCCACCAGCCGGACCGGCAGTTTGCCGGACGCGTTGAGCCCAGCCACGATGGCGGCGCTGTCCGCCGCCACCTGTTTCAGGGTTTTGGGGCCGTACAAGTGCTGGCTGCCGGTGATGAACCACACTTCAAGCGCATCCAAACAAATGGCCATAGGAAACCTCCATGGAATGACCCCAGCATAATTTGCCAGGGCATTTTGGCAACCGCTGTTCTGCCAACAGGACGGATGTCCGTTCCGCAGGGATTCCAGGCGGAAGCCGGCGGCTTCGCTGCCGCCCTCTTCCGGGGCCGTCAAAAGCCGGCGAGTTAATTTCGACGTGTATAGTACTTTTTTAATGACAACCACTTCCCCCAGAAGCGCGTCCTCCCGGTTTTTCTCCCTGCTGGAGGAGCTCCGGCCGCATCAATGGGTCAAAAACCTGTTGGTTTTCGTGCCGTTGGTCACCTCCCACCGTTTTTTCGAGATCTCGAAGCTGGGGGAGTGCCTGCTGGCCTTTGCCTGTATATCATGCTGTGCATCAGGTATTTATATTATAAATGACCTGTTTGACCTGGCGGCGGACCGTCGGCATCCGGTCAAATGCAACCGCCCGTTTGCCTCGGGGCGGCTGCCGGCGGCGGCCGGGCCGCCGTTGGCGCTGCTTCTGCTGGCCGTCGGCATGGGGGGCGCCCTGGTGGGCGGCACGCGGGGCTTGGTCGTCTGCCTGGGCGTTTACGCGGTGGTTTCGCTCGCCTATTCGGCTTGCTTCAAGGAGTATGTTCTGCTCGACGTGTTCCTGTTGGCGGGCCTGTACATCCTGCGCATCCTGGCCGGCGGCGAGGCGACCGGGATTCCCATTTCCGAATGGTTGATGGCCTTCGGGTTGTTTTTTTTCCTGTCGCTGGCTTTTGCCAAACGGTATACGGAATTGTTGCGGCTCGAGGGAACGTCCATGCCGACGGCGATGCGCCGCGGGTACCACACCAAAGACCTGGACTTCATTGCCAGCATCGGATGCACCAGCGGCTATCTGGCCATCTTGGTGTTTGCCCTGTACATCAACAGCCCGGAAATGCGGCTGTTGTACCGCCACCCCCTGCTGCTGTGGCTGATCTGTCCGCTGCTGCTGTACTGGATCACCTATTTTTGGCTCAAGGCCAAGCGGAGCGAGCTCAATGATGACCCGATCCTGTTTGTCATCCTGGATCGGGCCAGTTTCATCATCGGCGGCCTGGTGCTTGCCGTGATTGTGTTCGCCTCGCTTTGAATGCTCCCGCCCGCTCTCACGGCCGGGGAACGGTGAGCCGCCAAATGGTGGCGTCCGGAAACGTCGCCGCCGCCGGTATGCCGGCCTGCTTGAGCCAGGCGTGCTGGACGGGCCAGCCGGAACGCGCGTTGCGCCGGGTGATCAGGACGTCCACGCCCGTCCGGCGGAGGTTGGCCAAAAAGGCCTCACGGGTCAGGGGCGTGTCCGCGTCACGATCCAGGTAGTCCCAAAAGCTCTGGGAGACGCCTTTCGCGGCGCGGAGGTGCAGCGGTTCTGCCACCCGCCCGTCATGAAGCAGGCGCACGGGCTGAAACTGGAGCCGCCGTCCGAAAAACGAATAGGCGAAGAACAGGCGGTCTCCGTAGCTTGACACCGTCACTCCGGGCGGGAGTTTTTCCAGGGCCGCCAAAACCGGATCGCGCAGCACCGCGTTGTCGATTCGCCGCGAAGTGAGCGCGGCGAGGCATCCCGTGCCCACGACGGCCGCCACCAGGGTGGCCAACCCGTGGCGCCGGCAGCACCCCAGGGCCTGGATTCCGAAGCGGACGGCCGACGGGGCTTGTTCCAGGAGCAGATATGTTCCGCCGATGACGAGCAGCATCGGCCCCCAGATTACTACTTTCACCCGGAAGAAGGTCGGGACCAGCACCAGTACGGAAAGTCCGAGGCAATAGGCCGCCCGTTGCCAGCGCCGGTCCGGAGCCGGCACCCAGCGCGCCAGGAACGGTGCGGCCAGGAGGGCGGCCGCAACATAGCCGATCTGAATGTAGCGTCCGGACATCTCGAGGCCGCCGACTTCGTTGGTGCCGGAGAACGGAAGAAACGGAAACTGAACCAGGCTCACGGCGATGATCAGCAGTTCCAAGCCTGTGGCATCGCTGGGGGCATCGCGAAAGAAATTCCGGCGCCGGATCCACGCGACCGCCTGCCAGATGAAGACCGCGAGCAACAGGGCCGTCAGCGTCAGCGGCTGGTTGAAGATACTGGTGAGCAGCCGCTGGATTTGATCCCCCGGCAACCCGTCGCCCAGCACGTGCGCCAGGGTGCTCGCCTGCTGTTCCGCCTTGAGGAACGGCCCGGCAAAGGGGCCGAACTGCGCGGGAAAGAGGGGGTTTCCCGTCACCACCCAGTTTCGGAGATACCAATAGCCGCCGGCCAGGACGGCACTCAGGACAAAGAGCGCGGCGCGCTTGACGGCCTGGGCCGGGCCGGCCGCCTTCCACGTCCAGGCAAGGTATCCCAGCAGAATCAGCATGACGAGCGGTCCCGCCGTGACCTTCATGCCAACCGCGAACCCCGCCGCCGCGCCCGCCAGCAGGGCGATGGCGCGGCGACCGGGGGCGAAGGACAGCGCAAGTGAGGCCTGAAGCAGCACGGCCACCGCGAGATCCACCTTGGAAAAGGTGGTGCTCTGCAGGAACAGGTTGCTCAACGCCAGAAAGAGAATGGCCGGCACGAGGCGAAAGACCGGCGGGACACGCATGGTTCTCAGCAGAGCCCAACTGGCGGCAAAGAAGAGGAAGGCGTAGACCAGCCCGGTCACGCTGACCAGGGCGTCGCTCTTGAAGGGCAGGAAGAACCACAGGCTGAAGAGTTCGGCGTTGAACGGATAATAGGTCTGGTAAGAGAACGCCGTCAGGGTGATTTTTCCGTCCACCACCCACTGTGCCACCGTCGCGGCATGGTACGTCCGGTCGTCGAAGGTCAGATAGGTTCCGGCGCCGAGGTGGCGCAGCAGCCATCCGGCGGCCAGGCCGGCGGCCACCGGGAGCAGCACGCGCCCCCAGGCGTTTTGGGCGATTTCCGTGAAGCCGTCACGCACCGGAGAACCGTCCGATGCCAAAGACCGGTGGGTGCGCCAAAGACAGTAACCACCGGGCCCGGCCAGCACCGCCGTGGCGACCCACGCATTCAACAGGCCGACATGGCCGAGGGCCAGGGCGAGCAGGCTCGTGAGGAGCAGATACAGCACGGTGGCGGTGAGGATCCGCCAACACGTGTCGTGCGGGGGTGACACCCTGCCGGCACACCGCCATGAAATCCCCAGCGCGAACAGATTGGAGAGGGAGAAGACAAGCAACCCCTCAAGGAAACCGGCGGTGCTCATTATGGATAATTTCCTTGATCAAATTAAGTTTTTTTGCAGACAATCGTATAATGAGGGTAAGCCAAGGTTGTTTGTGTCGTAATTGTTCCAATCCTGAAGCCGATTTCTGTTAGCATTATTTCAGCTTTTTTTGCCGAGATTTCCCTGCCGGCCCCGCCACCCAAGACAGCATCATGGAACTTATTAATTAATACCAGGGGGCTGTTTTGGTTAATGTCCTTAAAGATGAGGACTGCTCCAGGTTTCATCGCCTTGTGCAACGCCATCATAAATGGTATTTGTTCTTCCGGTGGAATATGATGAAAGACATCTATCATCGTTACCCAATCGTATTCATTGATTTGAGCAGGGATAGTTTTTCCATCAAAAACGGCAAGAAACAGGGCGGATCTTCCCGGGTTGGCCAACAATTTCCGTGCATTGCTAATCAGTCTTTCGGAGATTTCAATTCCCCCCAGTTTTTCCATTCCCCCGAAATGCGCTAAAAGCAACAAAAACTGACCGGAACCGCACCCGACATCAAAAACGTTCTTGCTAAACTTGGCGTATTCCAGTAATTGCCCCAAAGGGCAAATATAGGGGCGGTATACGATTTTTAACTTGTCAATTAACGAAACTTGAGCATAGGTGTTTCTTAAATACTGGGATAAGGTTTTAGCGCTATGTTTTATTGCTTCGTGCCTTTGCATCTCCGTGAGAGACTGTTTTTGAAGTGGAAGTCGTATCATGGGGAGGAGCAGGGGCGCTTGGCTAACCTGGTTGTGGAACCTGCCGTCCGCCGTTTGGGGACGGTGAGGATGAGTGGAAAACGGGCATCCTCCGAGCATTCCCATAAAAGAGGGAGGGCGGCCGGGCGAAGATTATGGCGATGGGGGCGCTACCGGGGTGTCCGGGGGCGGCGGGGCGTCATCGGCTCCGGGGCCGGAGGAGGAGGGGGACGGGGCGGCCGCGGGGGCCGGCGGGGCGGCCGCGGGCGGTTTCCGCTGCCAGCGGGCTGCGAGGCGCTCGCGGAACTGGCGGAACCATTGGGCCTCCGGCGAACTCTGCACGGTGTGCCGGAAGCGCTCGATGAAGACCGCCTCGACCCGGTTGAGAATGGCGCCGCAAGGGTGGATGCCGGCGTTATCGAGTTTTTCCGCAAACAGTTCCAGATGCCGTCGTTCGGCCAGGTCGGAACCGACCACCAGCACCGGCACGGAGACGAGGCGGCCAAGCAGGAACGCCTCGGGGCCATGGTTGGCCGGCGGCAGCTCCATCACGATGATTTCGTAGGTGTTGCGCAGGGTGTCCCAAAACTGGTTCATGGCCGGTGACTTGAGTCGTTCGAACAGGTCCGGCGGGGCGTTTTGCAGCTTGAAGATGTCCATGCCTTCCAAGTTCATGGCCAAATCTTGGAAATTGACATTCTCCCGCAGATACTCCTCGAGGCCGGTGGCCGGCTGGCGGCCATTGAGGGCCAGTTCCAGGAGCGGGTTGGGACGGGGGTCAAAATCAACGTGGGCAACATTGAAGTTAAGGGAGGCGAAATACCGGGCCAGGGAGAAGCCGATGAGGCTTTTGCCCTCGCCGTCGGTGCAGCTGAGGAGGCCAATGGTCCGATGGGCGGCGGTGGCGCCGGCGGGCACGGCCTCGGACAGGTCCCGGAGCGTCGGCAGCAGGATGGAGTAGGCGGTTTCCGGAGTCAGCCGGGGCATGTAGGGCAGGGTGGCGAGAACGGGGGCGTGGAGCGCGGCCTCCAGCTGTTTCCGGGTGCGCAGGTACGGGTCGCCCAGTTCGCGCAGCAGGAAAAAGACGGTGGCGCCGAGCAGGCCGGCGATGAAGGCGATCAGGGGGATGACCATGGCCAGCGGCGACCGGGTGGCCTGCGCATCGTCGGCCCGCGTGAGCACTTCAAAGTCGGACAGGTTCATGCGGGTGGCCAGCTGGGCCTCTTCCAGGCTGGACCGGAGCGTCAGGTAAAGGTCTTCGGCGGCGCGCTGCTGGCGCAGCAGATTGGCCAGTTCCTGCTCGTTGCGCGGCAGGTCCTGGAACTTGGCCTGCTGCACCTTGATCGCCGCTTCCGCCATGGCCACCTCGTTTTCCGAGGCCTGCTGTTCCGCTTCGGCCTTCAGCAATTCAACGGTAAAGGTGTCGCGCAGCGGATTGGCCTCGAACATCCGTTCCATGCTCTGTTCGTAGCTTTTGTCGTTGATCATCTTGCGCATTTCCTGGATCTCGCGTTCCAGGGTCAGCACCTTGGGGTTGTTGGGGCCGAACTTGGTGCGGGCTTCCAGCAGGGAGGTTTCGGTGTTCATGATGCGGCGCCGGATCGGGTTGTTTTCGAACGAGTGGCGGACCACCTCCTCCGGCAGGGAGGCGACGAGATCCCGGTAGTTTTTGACGCGCAGGGTGAGGGTGTCGCGGGCGACCTTGGCCCGGTTCAGCCGCTCGCTGATGGCGGAAATCTGCTGCAGGTAGGCGTATTGCTCGGTGCTCTGCTGGAGATACCGGTGCTTGATCTGGTAATCGGCCACCAGGCGGCTGAAGTCGTCCAGGCTCTGCTTGGCCTCCTGGGTGCGCAGGCGGAAATCGTCCACCTGGCTTTCCACCTGCTTGCGGTAGAAGTTGGCGTTGGCCTCCACCACCACGTCGAGAAAGGAATTGATGGCGTCCGTGGCGAATTTCTTGGTGGGAGCCCCCTTGATGCGGACCGAAATCACTTCCGACCGTTTCTGCGACTGGACGGACATCATCCGGACCAGATCCTCCGCCTTGGCGGAGAGATTGGCGCGTTCGATGACATCACGGAAGACGCTGGCCAGCTGGAGCATGTCGAGGGCGGTGTTGTTGTCCAGCGGTTTCACCGCGAACGCGGACTGGTTGGGGGGCTTGATGGACTTGTTGCGGTCCCGCTGGAACACCAGCGACCCGGTGGCGGCGTAACTGGCGCTGAAGAGGTTGGCCATGCCGGAAAGCAGGAAGCCGCAGCAGAGGCAGACGGCGGCGGTCGTGGCAATGGCCCATTTTTTCTTGTAGAGGCCGATGAGGATCTTGAGATAGTCCAAGTGTTGCAGGAACTGGTCGGCGGGGATCCGTTTCCACAACGGCCTGGCGGCTTCGGCGCCGGAGCGGCCCGGGCCCGGGCCGCCCCCCGTTCCTGCGGGAGGGGGCGGCGGGGCGGCGGGGAACAGGTCCCGGTTGTCGGCCGGCGGCGGCGCCCCGGCGGGGCGCCGGGGCGGCGGCTGGCCGGGGTTGAGCATGCTGTGGATTTCCGGCCGGCCGGCGAACTGGTCGCGGATGCTGAAGACGCCGGGTTCGTGCCGCGGCGGAGTGGCGGCGCCCCTGAACTCCGGCGTCGCGGCAGCCGGCGGCTGGCTCCCCGTGGCTGGGGTGCGGAAGCTGATGCCGTCAGCGGGGGGCGGATCTTGGTCGGTGTTGGCCATGTCGGTGGCGCTGCGGTGTGAAGTGGGGTTGGGTTGGGGGGCGGAAAACACGGCCGGCCGGGGCGGTCAGCCGAAATGCTTGCGGATGTCGGCGATGATCAGGCGCACCATGTCCGCGTCCACCACGGTTTTTTGCAGGAGGCAGGCACGGTCAACGGCCAGCTTGCAGACGCGGTTGACCTGGCGCGGGCAGCCGCCGGAGAAGGCGTACAGCTCATCCAGGCAGGCGTCTTCAAAAACGTCCTGGCGCGGGGAGCCGGCGACGGCCAGGCGGTGGACGACATAGGGGCCCAGCTCGTCCCGGTTGAGGTAAAGCAGATGAAAGACGATGCCCAGGCGCTGGTAAATCTGGGGCATCAGCCGCAGGTTTTCCCGCAGTTCGGGCTGGCCGGCCAAAATGAGGGTCAGGCAGCGGCGGCCGTCCTGGTTCAGGTTGGTCAGGCACTTGACCTCTTCCATGCATTTGTTGTCGAGCAACTGGGCCTCATCCAGGATGATGACCAAGTGTTTTCCCAGGGGGCGGATCCGCCGGTCAATCAGGGTCTCGAATTCCCGGAGGAGCTTGTAGGTGTCGTTGCCGCTGTCGCCGCCGGGGACCGTGCTTTGGCCGGTGCCCTCGCGCAGCTGGGCGTTGATCTCCTGAAGCAGGTCACTGAAGCGCAGGCTGGCGGTGCGGATGTAGGACACCTGGTAAAGATCGCGCCGGAGGCGGTTTTTCAGCACCGCGAGGGTCATGGTTTTGCCGGCACCGATTTCGCCGGTCAGCAAGCCCATGCCCATGCCCTGGTCGGCGACCAGGTAGAGGAGGCGGGCCAAGGCTTCGCCATGGGCGCGGCTTTCAAAGAAGAACGACGGATCGCTGTCCATCTCGAACGGCGGCTGGCGCAGCTTCCAAAATTCCAGATAGTCCATAACGCAGGCATCCTTAACACTGGTTGTGCGCTGCGCCCCCCCGTGGGCGCCACCGGGTCACCCGCCGGCGGAACGGCCGGCAATCAGCTTGGCGAAGGTCTCCTTGAAGCGGTCAATATAAGCATCAAACGCGAAATGGCGGTTGACGAAGGCCCGGCCCTGTTCCCCCAAACGCCGGGCTTCTTCCCGGTGGCGCAGGAGATGGTCGATGCGGTCCGCCAGCCGCGGGATGTCCATCCACGGAACCAAACATCCCGTTTCCCCGTCAATCAGCCAGTCCCGGATGCCGCCGGCATCAAACCCGACGACCGGCAGCCCGTGCCGCAACACTTCCAGGCCGATGGTGGCAATGGGTTCCGGCCAAACGGAGGGCACCACCACCAAAACAGCTTCTTTGTAATATAGCGTCAATTGTTCCTGCGATACAAATCCGGCGAAGTGGACGCGGCCGCCGAGATCCAGGCGCGCGGCAAGCTCCTCGCAGTGCCGGCGGTGCGAGCCGTCGCCGAGGACCACCAATTCCCAGGGTTCATGCAGAAGCGGCAGGGCGCGCAACAGGCAGTCCAGCCCTTTGCCACGCACGATTTGGCCGACAAACAGGATCCGGTGGCCGCCGGCAACGCGGCGGTCGGCAACGGCCGGCCCCGGCGGCGGAATGGGCGGGAAAAGGTGAATGCGTTCCGGCGGAAACCCCTGGCGGATCAGTTCGTCGCGCATGTAGCGGGTGACCACGAAGTGGGCGTCAAAACGCCGGTTGAGGCGGATCAGTTCCATTTGGCGGCAATAGCTGACCCAGCGAAAGCCGAAAGCCCCCCGGCGGCGGTCACGCGCCAGGAAGGCCAAACAGGGGAAGAGGCAGCACGGGCCGGCGCGCCGGGTGCAGATGCGCCGGGTCCAGGGGGAGTATTTGTAGCTGCGCATGCAATAGACATCGTGGTCATGTTCCATCCGGACCACCGGCAGGCCGGCGGCCAGCAGGGCGCGGGTGACCGGGAGGGAGACGCACTTGTGCACATACGCCAGGTCGGGGCGCTCTGTGGCGAGGACCTGGGCGACGGCGCGTTCGACTCCGGCTTCATCGGGGCTGGCGAAATCGACCGCATGCGGGGTGGGAAAGAGGGCGGCAAAGGCGGCCTCGTCGCGCCCTGACCGTTTCCAGTGCAGGAAGGCCAGGTCGAAAGCTTCCGCCAGGTGCGGCGCCGTGACCAGGATGTTCTGTTCGGCCCCGGCCAGGCGGCCAAACATTTCGTGGACAAACAGGAGCTTGGGACGGGTCGGGGTCATGCCCGGTCTCCCGGTTGCCGCCGGCCGAGACGGCGGTCATCATTCAACAAGGGTGGTGGCATACAGGCGTCCTGGCTGGCCGGCGGCGGTGAAATCAACCGAAGAGGCAAACCGTTGGCTGCCATCCTGCCAGAAGGCGCCGGTCCGGTCATGGCGGAGGGGAAAGCTCAACCGCCGGGTCTCTCCGGGCGCCAGGTCGGGCGTGGTTTCCTGGATTCTGCCGGCCTGGCAGGCGGGGGGGAGCAGCGCCGCCACCGTGATGGCGGTGACCGGCTTGGCGGACTGGTTCCGCAGGGTCAGGATCACGCGGCTTCCCGCCGGGTCGGCGCAGAGCCACGCCAACAGGCCGGGGAACTCCCGGCTGCGGACGCCGGCGGGCGGGGTAGCCCGGTTTCGCGGATTGTCAATGCGGTCGATCCGTTCCGGCAGTCCCCAGCCGGGCGGCAGGGGAAGCTGGAACTGAATGCGTGATCCGTACCGCTTGACCGTCACCGGCACCAGGTCGAGGCGGACGGCGGTCACGGGACGGTCAAGCAGGGCGGTCAGGGGCACGCGGGTGCCGAGTTCGGCCGGCATCGGGCGTTCCAGGATGAAGGAGCGGCCCGGCCCCGGCCCGGCACTGCCGGCGCGGAGGCGGCAAAGGCGCCGCTGGCGTTCGTAGGCGGCGTATTCGTTCAAGGTGCAATACCACCAGTTGTCATGTCGGGCCAGCAGGGCGCCGAGACGGTCCAGCCTGACCAGGCCGGCCGCATCCAGATTGGCCCGGCCGCTCAGGAAAAACAGCCGCGACTGTTTTTGGTAGGCGGGTTTCAGGGCCGCCAGTTTGTCCAATTGAGCCTGCACCAGGGGCAGGTCGACCGTGCCGCTGCCCAGTTTGACGGGCCAGCCGGACAAGAGGTCCTCGGGGGGGAGGTGGGGGTTGCCCCGCAGTACCTCCAGGTTCACGGTGAGCTGGATGCCGGCGTTGAGCAGGGCGCGGGCGAGCGCTTCCTGAAAAACCGGGTCAGCCGGCATCGGCAGGCTGCCGGCCGGAAAGGAAAAGGCGACCACCGGCCGGTCGGTCTGGCACTCCCATTCCAGGCGGGTGTCCAGAATCTCCTGGAACAGCTGGTTGGCGGTGCGCACGGGGGGCGGCGTTGCGGGGCCGGTGAGGCGGCCGCCGATGGAAAAGCCGCCCGAAGCCCGGCGGCACACCGCATCGTATTGTCCGGCCGGATCGGGGGCCGGCAGGAAGACGGTGCCTTTCAGACCATGCCGGACCAGGATGTCCCGTGTGCTGCCGTTGTCCGGCAGCTGGCAGTCCCAGCGGACCGACACCGCCCAGTCCTTGTCCTCCGGCAGGTCGGCGATCATGAGGGTCGCCTGCGCCGCGTCGGCGGTGGAGGCAAACTCCACCTGCAATTCCTGGCGGAGGCTCCAGGGGGCGCCGTTGGCCAGGCTGCCAGCGGCCAGCAAGAGAATGCCGCCACCCCGTCCCGCCAGCTTCCATGCCCGTGCCGCGCTTTTCATGGTTGCCTAGACTGTACAGGTTATTTTCCCGACGGCAACTCAGCCGTCATGCTGGTGGCCCCACGGTTGCGGGATTCGTAGCCATTTCAGGTGCGGTATGTTACCGGGCGGTTGTTCTTGGCAAGCAGAGGGGGAAGGCGTGGTTATGCGGTGCCGGTTTATGGTTGGTGCGTTCTGGCTGCTGATGGCTGCGGCCCTGGCGGGGGCGCCCAAGCTTGTGGTGGAGGGGACGGGCACGGTCGACTTCGGGCGGTATCCGGCCCGGGAGCAAAAGACGGCGGTGTTTGTCCTGGCCAACCGCGGGGACGCGCCCCTGGTCATCACCCATGTCCGCAAGTCCTGCGGCTGCGCCACCGCG
>JBAZJM010000065.1:0-17499 GCA_041651315.1 Lentisphaeria bacterium
ACGCGGGGCGCCTGGGGGATTGATGGGACCTATGGGGCCTATAGTCACGCATCACGCGTCACGAGTCACGCGTCACGCGTCACGCCACCGGCGTCCGCGCCAGCAGGTAGCGCGGCTGGCCCGCCAGGTCGCGGTGCACCGCCGCCTCGCGCAGACCGCCGTTGGCGCACAGTCCGAGTGCGGCGGCTTCCTGGTCGTGACCGATCTCGCACAGCAGCCAGCCTCCGGGGGAGAGGTGCCGCCCCGCCGCCGCCGTCAGCCGTTGCAGAACCGCCAGGCCGTTGTCCGACGCCAGCAGGGCGGAGCGCGGTTCATGGTCGCGCACCCCGGGGGCGAGGGAGGGCCAGGCGCTTTCCGGGATGTAGGGCGGGTTGGCCACGATCACGGTGAAGCGGGCGGCGGGGCGGAGGGCGTCCAGCAGGTCGCCCTGCCAAAGATGCAGGTTGGCCAGGCCGAGGGCGGCGCGGTTGCGCCGGGCCCAGGCGAGGGCGGCACTCTCGAGGTCCATGGCGAAGACGGCGGCGTCCGGGCGGCGGCTGGCCAGGACGCAGGCAATGGTGCCCGGTCCGGTGCAGGCGTCAAGGAGGCGCGGGGCCTCTCCGGCGGCCGGGGCGGGGAGCCGTTCCAGCACCCGCTCCACCAGTTCTTCCGTTTCGGGACGGGGGATGAGGGCGCCGGGGCCGACCTGGAGGGTCAGGCCGCCAAACTCCTGGTTGCCCAGGATGTAGGCCAGCGGTTCGCCGGCCAGCCGGCGGTGCAGGGCGGCGGTGCAGCGGGCGGCGGCCTCCGGAGCAACGGGGGCGCCGGCGTGCCGCCACAGGTCGGCCGCCGGACAACCGAGGCAGCCGGCCGCCAGCCAGGCGGCTTCCTGGTCGGCATTGTCCACCCCGGCGGCGCGGAGTTCGCGGGCCAGCGAGCGGAGCAGCCGTTCCTGGGATGGGGTGTTCAGGCCCACAGGGCGAGACCGAGGTCTTCCTTGTGCGGGAGATACTTATGGCAGGGCATGATGCGGATGCCGTAGGCGTAGCTCCCCTTGCCGGTGGGGGTGAAGGTGGTGGAGAAGACGGCGATCCGCGCCTGCGGTTTTTCGGCCATGACCATGGGGATGATCTGGGGGGCGTGAATCTGGCATTTGGGGTCGCTGGGGCCGACCACGAGGTCGGCGCTGATCTCATCGGGCCGGTAATCGCCGAGGTCGAGGCGGATGGTGATGGCGAACGGCTTGCCGGCCTGGAGGGTGCCGTCGGCGAGGCCGTCGGTGGTGATGTCGAGCAGGTGCATCGAGGAGAAGTTGGCGGCCACGCGGCGGCGCCAGTCGGCGAGGGTGCGGGCGATCTTGCCGTTGTCCTTGGCGACGAAGCGGTGGCGTTCGGCGCACGGCTTGTAGAGCTGGTTGTAGTAGTCGCGCAGCATGCGGTGGGTGTTGAAGCGGGGAACGATCGTCTCCATGGAACGGCGCATGACCGAGATCCAGCCCTCGGCCAACCCCTTGGCGTTGCGCTGGTAATAGAGGGGAACGATGGTGTCCTCGATCAGCGAGTAGAGGGAGTTGGCGTCCTCGGCGTCGTTGGAGATGCTGTCTTCGTCCACCTTGGAGGAATCGGGGCCGATGGTCCAGCCGTTGTCGCCGGCGGCGCCTTCGCACCACCAGCCGTCGGCCACGCTGAGGTTGATGGTGAAGTTGATGGCCGCCTTTTGGCCGCTGGTGCCGCTGGCCTCGTAGGGACGGCGCGGGGTGTTGAGCCAGACATCGACGCCGCGGATCAGGCGTTTGGCGATGGCCAGGTCATAATTTTCGATGAAGACCAAGCGGCCGGCGAAACGCTTGTCGCGGGTGATGGCGATGACCTGGCGGATCAGGTCGGCGCCAAGGGTGTCCTTGGGATGGGCCTTGCCCGCGAAAATAATCTGGACCGGCCGGCGCGGGTTGTTGAGGATCTTCTCCAGGCGGTCCAGGTTGGAGAGCAGCAGGGCGGCGCGTTTGTAGGGGGCGAAGCGGCGGGCGAAGCCGATGGTCAGGGTGGAGCCGCGCAGCCGCGAGACGACCTCGTCGCGGGTGAGGTCGCAGTCGGCGGCCGGGCTCCACTTTTCCCCGACATGCTCGCGGGCAAAGGCGATCAGCTGCTGGCGCAGGTTGCACTTGGTTTCCCACAGCAGGTTGTCGGGAATGGAGCTGAGGCGGCGCCATTTGTCCTGGTTGAGCAGGTCGGCCTCCCAGTTGAGGCCGAGGTAGGTGTTGAGGAGGTTGTGGATTTCCGGGGCGATGAAGGTCGGGGTGTGGACGCCGTTGGTGATGCTGGTGATGGGGGTCATGGAACGGTGCATGCCGCTCCACACCCGTTCCCACATCTGGCGGCTGACCCGGCCGTGAAGTTCGCTGACCCCGTTGGAGAGGAAGGCGCACTTGAGGGCGAGGATGGTCATGATGAACG
The DNA here is from genome assembly GCA_041651315.1 of Lentisphaeria bacterium. GTDB lineage: Bacteria > Verrucomicrobiota > Lentisphaeria > Oligosphaerales > CAITYL01 > CAITYL01. Next base: position 2,433 of record JBAZJM010000065.1, read on the forward strand.
GCTGGTTGTCGCCGGCATCCAGGCGGCCGAGTTCGAAGAAGCGCTCCGGCGACAGGCCGGTCTCCTTGAGGTAATTGGTGAAGTAGTGCTGCATCAGGTCGCGCGGGAAGCGTTCGTTGCCGGCCTCAACGGGGGTGTGGGTGGTGAAGACCACCTCGTTTTTGACCAGTTCCCGCGCCTCCTCGAAGGACATACCGAGCGACTTCATGGCATAGCGGATGTTTTCGAAGATCAGGAACGCCGAGTGCCCCTCATTGAGATGGTAGAGGGCGGGGGCGATGTTGAGCTTGCGCAGCATGCGGGCGCCGCCGACGCCGAGGAGGATTTCCTGCTCGATGCGGGTGCGTTCGTCGCCGACATAGAGCTGGCCGGTGATGGTGCGGTCCTGGGGGGTGTTGGAGGGCAGGTCGCTGTCGAGCAGGTAGAGGGTGATGCGGCCGACGCCAAGCTTCCAGACGGTCGCGTTCAGGGCGCGGCCGGGCAGGTCGACGGTGATGGTGACGGGGATGCCGTTTTCATCGCGGAGCGGCCGGGCGGGGAGGCTGGAGAAGTCGTTTTCGGGATATTCGGCCACCTGCCGGCCGTTCTCATCGATGCGCTGGCGGAAATAGCCGAATTTGTAATAGAGGCCGACGCCGACCAGGGGAATGTTGAGGTCGCTGGCGCTCTTGAGGTGATCGCCCGAGAGGATGCCCAGGCCGCCGGAATAGATGGGCAGCGACTCGTGGATGCCGAACTCGGTGGAGAAGTAGGCGACGGGATGGGTCCAGGAGATGGCGTCGGTTTTTTCCAGGGCCGGATGGGGGGTCTCGTCCTTCATGTAGGCGTCGAATTCCCCCAGCACGGCGCGGTAGGCGCCGAGGAAGGTGTCGCTGTCCGCCAGTTCCGCCAAGCGTTCGGAGGAGACCTGGTCCAGGAGTTTCACCGGGTTGTGGCCGACCGACTCCCACAGGGAGGGGTCGATGCGGAGGAACAGGGTGGTGGCGTCGGCGGCCCAGGACCACCAGAGGTTGCAGGCCAGTTCGCGCAGGCGGGCCAGCGGCTGGGGCAGTTCCGATTCGACCACGAAGGGGCGGAAGTGCGGCAGCATGGAGGTGGTGGCGGGCAGCACCTGGCCGAGGGTGCCGGTGCGGATGGCGAGGGTGCGGATGGCGCGTTTCTCGGCGCTGCGCAAGGCCAGGTCATAGGCGTCCAAGTAGCTCGGGAAGAAGTTCCCCCAGCTGCCCTGGGCGGCGATGGCGCGGGCGGCGGCGCGCTGCGCCAGCAGGTCATAGTCGGACCAGCTGATGGCTTGCTGGAGCTGGCCGGCGAGCGCCTCGCTGACGCCGGTGAAGTCCTGGCCGTAGCGGGCCAGCACGGACACGCCCTCGGGGCCGGCCGGCGGCCGGTGGGGCTTGCTCCACAGGCCGAAGCCGGCCAGGTCGGTGGAGATGGTGGGCACGGCGAAGGCGGCGCTTTCGTGCGGGGTGTACCCCCAGGGTTCATACTTGGAGGGGAAGACGCCGAGGTCGAAACCGCGCAGCAGGTCGTAGTAATGGGTGTTGAAGACCCCGTCGCCGGCGCAGAGATAGACGGGGGAGAAGATGATGTTGACCCGGCTGCCCGGCTCGTTGGTGAGGCCGTGCTGCAGGCAGGAGATGAGGATCGGGTCGTTGTTTTCGTTGGGCAGGCGATGGGTGCAGATGAGCGGGGAGGAGGTGGCGCCGGCCTGGCCGCGGTCGGGGCGATGGTCCAGGTGGCCGCCGAGGACGAACAGGTAAGCCAGGACGCGCTGCCCCTCGGGCAGGCGGTCCCGGAGGCGGGCCAGGGCGTCAATGAAGACGTCGACCCCCTTGTTGGCGAATTCATAGCGGCCGGAAATGACCATCAGGCGGGTGCGGGCGTCGGGGAATTCCTGGCCGAGGAAGCGGCGGCCGAAATCGAGCAGCAGCTGGCGCGAGGCCTGGGCCGGCTGGCGGTCGACGGTGTAGTCGGGAATGGCCTCGATGTCCATGCCGTTTTCGGTGATCACCGGGCGGCGGCCGAGGATTTTCTGGGCCTCGCGGGCGGTGATCTCGCTGACCGTGGTGAAGCAGTCGGCTTCGCGGGCGCTGACGTGCTCCATGGAATGCTTGGCCATGACATTGTAGTTGCGGGCTTCCTCGACCGGGGACAGCCGGTTGAGCTCGCCATAGAGGTCGCGGCCGTTGCCCATCAGGGACCGGCCCAGCACGGTGGCATGGGTGGTGAAGACGGTGGAGATGGCCGGCGCCTTGTCCTTAAGGTAGAGCAGGCCGGCACCGGTCATCCATTCGTGGAAATGGGCGATGGCGTGGAGGTTCTGCTGGTCTCGGGAGAGCGTTTTGACCAGGGTGTGGATCACTTCGCCGCAGGCGGTGCTGAACAGCACCGGCTCGATGTAGTCCCAGCTGCCGGCGATCGAGTCGACGCCGAACTGTTCCCACAGGCGGTAGAGGATCTGGTCCTTGTCGTAGCGGCTGTCGGCCTTGATCAGGACGACCTTGGGGCGGCCCGGGATGGCCCACCGGCCGAAGCGGAATTCAATGCCCTTGACGGCCAGCGGCTCGCGCAGGGGGCGCCAGCAGGCCTCATCGGTTTCTTCGAACTCGACGTTCTGCGGCAGCAGCGGCCCGACCATGATGTAATTGTCGCCGAACTCGCCGACGGCGTGGGACGCCTTGGTGCGCAGCACGGTGTGGATGCCGCCGACCTTGTTGCAGACTTCCCAGCTGACTTCAAACAACCAGGTCTGGTTAAAGCGCGCCATGGCTCGGGATCCTCACTGCCGCAGGGGGCCGGCAAAACGAATTAATTAAGGTGTTGGGGGGTTCGGAAGGCATCGCCCGCTTGAGAGCGGCCGCACAGCGCGTACTATAACGCGCCGAAGCGGGTCCGCACCACCGGCACCCCTCGCGGAGCGGGGCGCGTTGCAAAACGAGGAACCGGCGTTAAAGTACCCGGCTGTAATCTGATTCAGTCGGCCCAGCTTCCGCGATCCGCGGCAGGGCGCAAGTGCCGGCCAACGGAGTTTTACCACCATGTATGCGATCATTCGGACGAGCGGCAAGCAGTACCGTGTCGAACCCGGCACGGTTTTGGAGCTGGATCGGTTTGAGGCCGAGCCTGGCAAAGTGATCAGCTTGGACAGCAGCGTGCTGCTGTTCAGCGACGAGTCGGGCCTCAAGGTCGGCGAGCCGGTGGTTGCCGGTGTCGCGGTTGAGGTGGAAGTGCTGGGGCATTGCCGCGGCGAGAAGCTGGTGGTGTTCAAAATGAAACGCCGCAAGCGCAACCGTCGCAAGAACGGGCACCGGCAGGAACTCACCCGCGTGCGGGTGACGGCGATTCGTCCGGCCTGACGGCAGCACCGTCGGGTGTCCTTCGGCGATTCTCCAGGCGATATCGGGCTGGGAGGTAGCAGCCAAGGCAAAGGCGCAGGGGGCTCATTTTTATAATGGGGCACCGGCGCCTTTGGGGCATGGAGGACGGCGCAACATGGCATGGCTGGGCTGGATTTTCTGTGGGATTTTGGGCGCCGGCATCGGCATCTTCTCGCTGATGCATCAGCAGCAGATCGACTTGTTGCGCCAGCGTGCCGCCGGGGTCAACCGGGAACAGGCGGCGCAATGTCGAAGCGAACTCCGCGCCCTGGAAGAGAGCCTGGTCCGGCTGGATCTCGATCTGGCCCGGGAAACGGCGGCGGCCACGGAAGCCCGCGGCGCGCTGATGAAAAGCCGGGACGAATCGGAAGTGCTGGCCGCCCGGCTGGCGCAAGCCCGCAGCGAGCTGGAGTCGGCCGCCGCCCAAACCGCCAGCGCCAACCAAGACTCCGGGATGGACAGCGACACGCTGCTTCGGGACATCAAGCGGCTGGAGAATGACAACCGGCGGTTGCGCGCCGGCTTGCTGACGCTCGGCCCGGCCACCCCGGGGGGGAATCTGCCATGAGCGATGCGCCCAGCCCGCCGCCCGCCGCCCCCCCTGCGTCCGCCCCCCACGGAACGCTGAAACCGCGCCCGAAAACGGGCCGGGTGATCCTTGGCGTTTTGGGCTGGCTGGCCGCCCTTGGTCTGCTGTTTTTTGCCCTGACCCAGCCCGCCGCTTGGCGCGCCCGGGAGGCGCGGGTACGGGCCGCCCTGGCCGCCGTCCGGGAGACTGACGTGAACGCGGTCGAGGCCGAGGTTTCGGCGGCCCGTGAAAAGCGCAACGCGACGACCCGTGCGGTCAATGCCGAAATCGGGGCGCGCAACCAGGCCCGGCAGGATTGGGCCGATTATGAAGGACGCTCTCTCCGCCTCAAGGAAGAGCTGGCCCAGGTTGAAAAGGATTTGGCGGTCGCCCGGGAGGAGCTGCGGCAGGCGACCCAGAGGAACCCGGCCGTCCGGAGTTTGGAGATCAAGGTGGTGGCCCTGCGCCAGGAGCGCAACCGCCTGGCGGCCGACTACCGCACCCGGCTGGGGGGGCTGCGCCAGGAGTTCCAGGAGCGCCTGCAGGCCCGGCAGCCGGAGCGGATGCGCCAGTTCTATGGCAGCCGCCAAAACACCCCCTTCGGCCCGGCGGCGCTGTTCTTTGCCGCCGAGTTCTATTATGAGGCGCGCCGGTCGGTGGACGCCAGCCGGCTGTACAAGGAACTGCTCCGCAAATATCCGGACTGCGGCTATGTGACGATCACCCGCCAGCGTCAGGCCGAGATTCAGGAGCGGCAGCCCTATGAGCCCAAGGACGAGATCGGGATCTATCCTTACCACGCCCTGATCATGAACAACGTGGAAGACACCGCGCCGCCGGCAGCCGGCGGCGACAATCATGTGGACCGGGCGCTGTAACGCATCTACCGGAACGCAGCAAGCCAGCACAAGGATCGGCACGGCGCCATGAGCATTCTCAAAGACATTCTGACCACCGGGGTGAGCGAAGGCGCCTCCGACTGGCACATCCGCGAGGGCAGCCCGGTGGTGCTGCGCATTGACGGCAGCCTGAGCGAGGTGGATTTTGTCTCGGGGCGGGAGTTTGTGGAGCAGGCCGTGGCCGAGGTCATGCCGGAATACCTGCGTCCGGTGTTCCAAAAGACCGGCGACGCCGATTTTGCCTTCACCGAAGAGGGGGTCGGTCGGTTCCGCGCCAATCTGCACCGGCAGCGCGGCCTGCATAGCCTGAGCCTGCGCCACATCAAGTCCAAGGTGCCCGGTCGTGAACAGCTCGGCCTGCCGCCGGTGGTCCATTCCATTGCGCGCAACCAGCGCGGGGTGGTGTTCATCACCGGCACCACCGGCTCGGGCAAGTCCACCACCCTGGCGTCGATGCTGGAGCACCTGAATAGCACGGAGAGCCGGCACATCATCACCATCGAGGATCCGATCGAGTACCATTTCCAGGACAACCGCTGCGTCATCGAGCAACGGGACGTCGGGCTCGACTGCATCTCCTACGAGTCGGGGCTGACCCATGTGCTGCGCCAGGATCCGGACGTGATTGTCATTGGCGAGATGCGCAACCGCACCACCTTCGAGACGGCGCTGGCCGCCGCCGAAACCGGCCACCTGGTGTTCACCACCCTGCACACCACCAACGCCCCCCAGACGGTGCTGCGCATCCTCGACATGTTCCCCCATGAGGAGCGCGACTCGGTGCGCAAAAGCCTGGCGTCCAGCCTGCGCGCCATCATCTGCCAGCGGCTGGTGCCCCGGGCCTCGGGGCGCGGCGTGATTCCCGCGCTGGAGATCCTGGTGAACACGCCGATCGTGACCAAGCTGCTGCAGGAGAACAAGCTGGACAAGCTGACCGTGGCCATCGACAGCGGCGGCGACGACGGCATGATCTCGTTCAACCGCAGCCTGCTCCAGTTCGTCAATGACGGGGTCATCACCGAGGAGGCCGCCCTCGAATATTCCAGCAACCCGCAGGCCCTGATCATGAACCTGAAGGGCATCTTCCTCAATTCCGACGCTGGCGCCCTGGTGGGCGAGTGACCACGCGGCGGCTACATTACGCGGCTTGGTAATCCGGCCGGCGGCGCCGGTCCGGATCGGATTCCGGCCCCAGAAGCGGGCCGGGCAGTGGTTTCATTTCTTGGAGAATCGAACCCCATGGCAGGGAAGACGCTGATCGCCAAAATCCTCGACGCCCACCGGGTGGCGGGGGAAATGACCCCCGGTACGGAACTCAAGATTCGCATCGACCAGACGCTGTGCCAGGACGCCACCGGCACCATGGCCTTCCTTGAACTGGAGGCCATGGGCGTGGCGCGGGTGCGCACCGAGCTGTCCGTGGCCTATGTGGATCATAACACCTGCCAGTTCGGCCCGGAAAACCCCAACGACCACCTGTACCTGCAAAGCGTGGCGGCGGCCAAGGGCGTCTATTTTTCCCGCCCGGGCAACGGCATTTGCCACCAGGTGCATCTGGAGCGGTTCGGCGTGCCCGGCAAGACCCTGCTGGGCTCCGACTCCCACACCCCCACCGGCGGCGGCATCGGCATGGTGGCCATCGGTGCCGGCGGCCTGGATGTGGCGCTGGCCATGGCGGGGCAGCCGTTCTCGCTGCGGGTGCCGAAGGTGGTCGGCGTCAGGCTGACCGGCCGGCTGCAGCCGTGGGTGGCCGCCAAGGATGTCATCCTGCACCTGTTGTCCGTGCTGACCACCAAGGGCAATGTCGGCACGGCGGTTGAATATTTCGGCCCCGGGGTGGCCACCCTGTCGGTGCCGGAGCGCGCCACCATCACCAACATGGGAGCCGAACTGGGGGTCACCACCTCTGTGTTCCCCTCCGACGCCAAGACCCGGGCCTTTCTGCGCGCCCAGGGGCGGGAGGCGGACTGGCGCCCGCTGGCCGCCGATGCCGATGCGGCGTATGACCGGCTTCTGGAGGTCGACCTGGGCAGCTTGGAACCGCTCGCCGCCTGCCCCTCCAGCCCCGACAACATCCGGCGCGTCGCCGAACTGGCCGGCACCCGGGTGGACCAGGTGATCATCGGCTCCTGCACCAACAGCTCCTACAAGGATCTGATGATGGTGGCGGCGGTGCTCAAAGGGCGGCGGGTGCATCCGAACGTCTCGCTGGCCATCGCTCCCGGCAGCCGGCAGGTGCTCGACATGCTGGCCGGCAACGGCGCTTTGGCCGACCTGATCGCCGCCGGCGCGCGCATCCTCGAATCCGCCTGCGGCCCGTGCATCGGGCAGGGGATCAGCCCGGCCAGCGGCGCGGTCAGCGTCCGCACCTTCAACCGTAATTTTGCCGGCCGCACCGGCACCAAGGGCGACCTCTGTTACTTGGCCAGCCCGGAGACCGCCGTGGTGGCGGCGCTGACCGGGACCTTCACCGACCCCCGCCAGGCCGGCATCGCCTGTCCGGTGTGGCGCCAGCCGCGCCAGTTCCGCGTCGATGACGGCATGGTGCTGCCGCCGCCGCCGCCGGGGACGGCGGTGACCGTGGTCCGCAAGGAGACCATCGGCGCCCCGCCGGCCTGCACCCCGTATCCGGAACGGCTGGACGGCGAGCTGCTGCTCAAGGTTGGCGACAAGATCACCACCGACCACATCATGCCCGCCGGCGCCTTCCTCAAATACCGGAGCAACATTCCGGTCTATGCCAAGGCGGTCTTCCATCCGCTCAACCAGGAGGGGCGCCCCACCTTTGCCGAGCGCGCCATGGCGGTGCGCGACCAGGGGCGCCAGGGGGTGGTGGTGGCCGGCGAAAGTTACGGCCAGGGCTCCTCCCGCGAGCATGCCGCCATCTGCCCGATGTATCTGGGGGTGCGGCTCATCCTGGCGCTCGGCTTCGAGCGCATCCATGCCGCCAACCTGCTGAACTTCGGCATTCTGCCGCTGCAATTCCAGGACCGCGCCGATTACGAGCGGCTGGCCGAAGGCGCCCGCATCGTCATTGACGATGTGCGGGGCCAGCTCCGGCCCGGTGCGCCGGTGACGGTCCAGGCCACGTTGCCCGACGGCACGGTCTGCCGCTTTGCCTGCCGTCATGCCCTGACGGCGGACGAGGTGGCGCTGGTGCTCGCGGGCGGCCGGCTGAATGTCTCCGGCAGCTGACCGCCGGCCGGCGGGGTGAACGGCCGGGGGTTCCGGCAAGCATAGGGGAAACTGGGATGTTCCGCCTGTTTGGACCGAAAATCACAATCCAGCGCCAGCAGCAGCTCACGGCCGGCGGCATGGCGGTGCTCTGGCAGGCGGAACAACCCGACGGCACCCGGCTGATCATCCGCGAACTGAAGGCCGAGCACCGCTGGAAGTTGCACATGCACCGCAAGTTTCTCCGCGGCGCCGCCATCCGGGACCGGGTGTCGCCGCATCCGGGCATTGTCTATTCCGTCGAATACGGCTACTGGCGCTGTGTGCCTTTTGAGGTCATCGAGTTTGTGCCGGGGGTCAATCTCAACATGCTGATCCTCCGCAAGGCCGCGGTGGTCAAGACCCAGCTGCTCGACATCCTGCGCCAGGCGTGCAACGCCCTGGCCCACATCCATCAGTGCGGGTACCTGCACCTGGATATCAAGGCGGAAAACTTCATGTTGAACGGCGACGGCGACGCCCTGCAGGTCAAGCTGACCGATTTCGACTTGGCCCGGCCGCGCCATGGCGGCGGCCGCGATTCCCGCCGCTCCGGCACCGCCGACTGCATGGCCCCGGAACAGCTCAAGCGCGGCATTTCCGGGGTGGAAGCCGACATCTTCGGCTTCGGTGTGCTGGCCTATTACCTGGTCACCGGCCGCAAGCCGTTTGCCGCTTCCACCGAGGCGGAGACGCGGCGCCAGCAGGTCAGCGACAGTTTCCTGGCCGTGGAGCCGATCCGGATCAACCCCGAGTTGACCCCCAAGCTCAACAAGCTCATCATGCGCTGCCTGGAAAAAAATCCGGCGACCCGTTTCCCCAACATGGGGTATCTGGCATCCGAGTTGGAGCGCATGTGACCGGTTTGCCGGAAGCCTGTTCCGGCCTATAGTAAATAAGATTGTCCCAATCGCCCGGATTTCGTCCCAAACCGCATGTATTGGTATATTAAATATCCATTGTTGCTGGTGCTCGCCCTGGCCTTGGGCGGCGCGGCCTGGCAGCTGATGCGCCATCAGCCCCGCGGCGGTGCCGCTGCGGCCGCCCCGGCTTCCGCCACTGCCGTTGCCGTTCCCCCGCCGGCGTCTTCGCCGCTGCCGACCGGCACGGCGGCGGCGCTCCCGCCGGTCAATGACGCCCCCGAACTGCGGGCGGCCTTTGCCCGGCTGCGGGCGGACGAGCCGGTGGCCGCCCGCGATCTGGCGTTGCGCTATCTCGCGGCCGCCAAGCCGGCCGACTTTTCCCCCTTGTGGCTGCGCGCCACCGCCATCATTGGGAGCGCCAATCTTCAGCTGTTCACGTCGGACCTGCCGGCGCCGGAAAAGGTGCGCTGCGTGATCCAGCCCGGCGACACCCTGATCGGCCTTGCCAACCGTTACAAAAGCACCGTGCCGGCCATCGAACGCGCCAACAAGTTGAACTCGGCGCGGCTCGCCATCTACCCCGGCCTGGTGCTGAACGTCTATCCGGGGCCGTGGTCCATTCTGGTGATCAAGTCCAAGTTCGGCCTGGTGGTGCGCAACGGGGACCGTTTCTTCAAGTATTATCACATCGGCACCGGCCGGCAGAACCGCACCCCCCTCGGCGTCTTTCGCATCAACAGCAAGGTCAAGGAACCGGCGTGGACTCCGCCCGGCCGTCCCGCCGTCCCGTTCGGGAATCCCGAAAACGTCCTCGGCACCCGCTGGCTTGGCCTGCAGGCGATCGAGAAAACCGACACCACGCTCAAAGGCTTCGGCATCCATGGCACCTGGCAGCCCGACAGCATCGGCACGGCCGCCAGCGAGGGGTGCGTGCGCCTGAAGAACGACGACGTCAATGAGTTGTTTGACATCGTGCCGATCGGCACCCGAGTGGAAATCCGCGACGAGTAAGCCCCAACCCCCCCTGTCGGCAACGCGCCGCTCCATCCCACCCTATGGCAGTTGTTCTCGAATTCGAAAAGACGCTGGTCGAGCTGGAAAACAAGGTCAACCAGCTCCGCGAATACAGCCGGGCCCAGGGCGTTGATGTCTCCCATGGCATCAGCCTGCTGGAAAGCCGTATCGTGGAAACCCAGAAGCAGTTGTTTTCCAACCTGACGCCCTGGCAGCGGGTGCAGCTCGCCCGCCATCCGGACCGCCCCTATCCCAAGGATTATTTCCAGCGCCTGTTCACCGATTATCTGGAATTGCACGGGGACCGGCGGTTTGCCGACGACCAGGCCATTATCGGCGGTTTTGCCCGCTTCGACGGCGAACCGGTCATGATCCTCGGCTCCCAAAAAGGGCGCAACCTCAAGGAGAACGTGCGCAGCAACTTCGGCTGCGCCAATCCCGAGGGGTACCGCAAGGCCTTGCGTCTGATGCAGCTGGCGGACAAGGCCAAGCTGCCCATCGTGTCCTTCATTGACACTCCCGGCGCCTATCCCGGCATCGGCGGCGAGGAGCGCCACGTGGCGGAGGCGATCGCCGTCAACCTGCGCGAGATGTTCCAGTTCCAGGTGCCCATCGTGGTGGTCGTGGTCGGCGAGGGCGGCAGCGGCGGTGCCTTGGGCATCGGCGTTGGCAACCGCGTGCTGATCTTGGAAAACGCCTATTACTCGGTGATCACCCCCGAAGGCTGCGCCGCCATCCTGTGGCGCGACGCCGCCGCCACCCCCCAGGCCGCCGAGGCGCTCAAGCTGACCAGCACCGACCTGTTGCGGCTCAAGCTGGTGGACGAGGTGGTGCCGGAACCGGTCGGCGGCGCCCACCGCGATTTCGACAGCGCCGCCACCATGCTGGGGGAGGCGCTGCGCCGCCACCTGGCGGAGCTGCGCGCCCTGTCGCCCGCCGAGCGGGTGGCCCAGCGGTATGAGAAATTCCGCGCCATGGGCGTGTTCTCTGAACCGGCGGGTGCCGAGGCATGACCCGGCCCGCTGCCGGGCGCGGTGGCATCCGTGTCCGCCCGGCCCGGCCGGAGGATGCCCAGGGCATTCATGAGCTGCTGCTGCCGCATGTGCGCGCCGGCATTGTGCTGCCCCGTCCGGCGTCCGAGATCCGGACCCATGCCGGCCAGTTCCTGGTGGCGGAGAGGGCGGACGACGGTTCTCTGGCCGGCTGTGTCGCCCTCCGGGCGTACGGTGACGAACTGCGCGAGGTCCGCTCGCTGGCCGTGGCCGCCGGCCGGGAGGGGCAGGGCGTCGGTTCCTCGCTGGTCCGGGCCGCCGTTGACGAGGCCCGGCGCCACGGCGCCCGCGAACTCTTTGCCCTGACCCTGCGGCCCCACCTGTTCCAGCGCCTCGGCTTCCAGGTGGTGGAGAAAAGCCGTTTCCCCCAAAAAGTCTGGGCCGACTGCCGCCATTGCGCCAAAAAGGACTGTTGCGACGAGGTCGCGCTGTCCATTCCCCTGTCCTGACTTGTCCAGCCCAGGGGCGAGTGACTCCGGTGCTGGAGTTTTGACGGCCTCATGTCAGGGCGGCGTCGAAGCCGCCGGCATTCCGATGGAGGCTGTCGCCTCAGGATAAGCCAGCCGTCGCCGTCTTGGCTGTTTTGGGGTCCGTCCCCACGAGGTGAAATCCGCCATAACGAAGGATACATTCACCGGTTCGATGGCGACCGCGGTCACGAGAGCGGCAACAACTTTCAGCCTGGCGGAGATCTTTGGTGCTCCAGCGTTCCCATCACCTGGCGCGGTGGTCGAGTTCCCTGGCCTTGGGGGTGCCGTTGCTGCTGTGGTGCTGGCTGCCGTGTCTGCAAGGGGAAGGCCGGCTCGCCTGGGAGTGGTTGCTGGGCAGCCAGCCGCAGCGCCTGTTCATCCTGCTGCCCGGCCTGCTCTATCTGCTGCTGGCCAGCCGGCACCTGCGCAGCCCCGCCTGGTTCCTGCTGCTGGCCGGCAGCGTGCTGTTGGTGGCCACGGAAATGGCCGCCACCGTCCCTTGGCGTCCGGTGCCCCTGTGGCGGCCAACGGCGGAGCCCGCTGCCACCTGGCGCATCGTGACGCTGAACGTCCATGAGGCGGGACCCGACGCCTGCCTGCCGGCCATCCTGCGCTTGGAACCGGATGCGGTTGTGCTCCAAGAGGTGGCCGGCTTCCGGCTGCCGGCCTGGCGCGCGGCGGCGGCGCAGCGGGGCTGGACCCTGGCCGCGGAGCCGTTGCTTTCCGGCAGTGGGTGGATCCAGACGGTCATCCTCAGCCGCCGTTCCCTGACGCCCCTGCCGCCGGTGCAAAGCATCAACCCGCTCACCGGGCGCATCCGGCGTTTCCCACGGGTGTGTCTGGCCAAGCCGGCCGCCCAACCCATCATTCTGATTGGCGTCCACCTTAAATCGGTGCCGCGCAACGATGGGTTTGAGGCGTTCCGCGCCAGTTGGGACGCGCGCTGGCTGCAGGCGGTGCAGCTGGCGGCGGCGGTCCGCCCGGCGCCGCTGCCGGTATTGGTCGCCGGTGACTGCAACGCCACGCCCACCGACCGGGCCCTGAATCCCCTGAAGGAGGTTCTGCGCGATGCCTGGCCCCAGGTGGGGTTTGGCCTGGGGGCCACCTTCTCCAGCGAGCGTCCCGCCCTGCGGATCGATTACCTGTGGCACGGCCCCGGGCTGCAGCCGCTCCGCGCCGGCCGTCTGGCCCCGATTCCGGACAGCGACCACCTCGGCGTCTGGGGCGATTTCGGTGTCTTCGTGGTGAATCCGAAATTTTAAGCGTTACAAGGTACTAGGGTTCCGGCGCGCCCGCTTTCTCCGGCAGCGGCGGGACGAGGTGGAGGCCGCCGTCGAGATAGAGGATGAGGCCGGTGGCGGCCGGACTGGCGAGCAGGAAGGCGGCGGCTTCGGCGATCTCCGCCACGCCGACGGCCCGGCGTAGCGGCACCTGTTCCAGCAGCCGCGCCATCTTGTCCGGCGCCACGCCGGGCGGCGGCAGCACCAGGCCGGGGGCGATGCCGTTGACCCGCACCGCCGGCGCCCATTCCAGGGCGGCCGCCTCGGTGGCGTCGCGCAGGCTTTTCTTGGCCAGCGCGTAGACGCCCGCGCCGGGATCGGCCTGGGCCACCCGCTGGTCCAGCAGGTTGATGATGCAGCCGGTCTCCGCCAGCCGTTGGAAGGCCCGCATCAGGGCGAACGGCGCGAAAAAGTTGACCTGGTAGTCTTCGGCAACGCTGGCGTCGGTCGCCGCCGCCAGCGGCTGCCGGCGGTAAACCGAGGCGTTGTTGACCAGGGCGTTGGGGCGGAAACCGCGCCCGATGAGGGCCGGCAGCAGCGCCTCCACCGCCTGCGGACTCCGCAGGTCGGCCGGCACCGCCAGGTGCGGGCCGGGGGACAGCGTGGCCAGTTCCGCCACCAGTTCGCGGGCTTCGGCTTCCGACCGGTGGTAATGCACGGCCACCGCCGCCCCGCCGCGCGCCAGGCGCCGGGCCATGGCGCCGCCGAGGCGCCGGGCGCCGCCCGTCACCAAGACCCGCCATCCGGAAAGATCCTGCATGCCAGCCCCCTGAGGTTCAACGTGATGCCGTCTATTCTATCCACCGCCCCGCCGCTTTGCAAACCACGGGGGCTGGCGGCGGTCACGGGGCGGTGAGGGCGGGGGGGCGCTGGGCGCTCAGGGCCGGAAAAACTTGGGCGGTGCACCGTAGCGTTTTTTGAAGGAACGGCTGAGGTGGAACGCGCTGGAATAGCCGAGGCGCCCGGCAATCTCGGCCAGTTTCATCTCGGTCGTCCTCAGCCATTCCACCGCCTTCGCCAGGCGTTGCGTCTCGTAGTACTGCTTGGGCGGCATGCCGGCGACCGCGGTGAAGACGTGGCGGAACCGTCCCTCGCACAACCGCGCCTGCCGCGCCAGCTCGGCGACCGGCAGCGGGCACGCGGCCGTCCGCTCCATGGTTCGCATGACCTCCCGGATCCGCAGCAGGCCCGGTTTTTCCGCCTGCGCCAGCTCGCTCCCGCGCTGGCGCCACCGCCGGCAGAGATACAGCAGGGTGGCCGCCGCCAGCGCGGCGTCCGCCCCGCCGCGCTCCAGCCGGCGTGCGCATTCCGCGAGCGCCTCGCTCTCGCGCTCGTCCGCCGGCGCCTGCAGCACGGAATCGACGGGCAAAATCCCGTCCGCCGTCCCTCCGCACTCAAACCACCAGAAACTCCAGGGCGGCGTTACGCAGCGGTAGCGGGCAATTGAGGCGGGGACCAGCAGGGCCACGGTTTCCCTCGCACAGGAGAGCGTCCGGCCGTCCGCGAGGCTCACTTCCCCGCCGCCGAACAGCGTCCGCACCACCACGCGGTTGCCCGCCGCGGCCGGAACATACCGCCGCACGTCGTATCCCGGTTCCGCGCGGACCTCCCAGACCCGCGCGATGCGCAGCGACCCGGAATCCGCCGCCATCCCGGGTTGGAACAAACGATCATGCATCACCAACGGTCACTCCCGCCGCACCGGGACCGGCCCCGTGGAACGGCATCCCGCGTCGCGTCATTTTTTATATGAAAAGTATATGCAATTATAAGTTTTGTCCATAGATAATGACAAAAAAATCTATATAATTATGATATTTCTATGATTCGTTCCCCAACGGCCCGGCAAGTTATGGAGTTCCCCATGCCAACCACCCCGAAAGAAAATCTGCTCCGCACCCTCCGCCGCCAGGGATTCGAGCAGGTGCCGCTGGATCCGAGCTGGTTTTGCGCCGCCCAGCTCGCGGCTTTCAAACAGCGGTTCGGGCATGACGACTACCACCGTTTTTTTGGCACCCCGTTTCGCCCGGTTGAGGTTCCGGTCACCCGGCAGTTCACGGACGGCCGCGCGCTCTACCGCCGGGAGCGGCTGCCGGATGACATCTCGTTCGACGACCTCGGCGTGGGACACTCCGTTCAGCCCGGCTGTTATCACATGACCCGGATGCACCACCCGCTCAAAGGCGAAGATGTCACTCTGGCCGAGATCCGCGCGCATCCCCTGCCGGTCCTCGCGGCCGATGCCGAAGCGGCCTTGCGCGCCCAGCATGAGGCGCTGACGGCCCGGGGCCTTGCTACCCTGTGCTGCATGGCCTGCACCGTCTGGGAGGG
>JBAZJM010000066.1:0-17434 GCA_041651315.1 Lentisphaeria bacterium
GGCGGCGCCACCCCCGTAACGCTGGGTATCGGCGCATTTACCACGGGCATCTACGGGGGGTGGCCCGCAGCCGGGTATAAGGACTTTTCCGTGGCTGCCCCAGTGGGTACACAGAGCATCTACTTCAATTTTTACGGGGGAAACGCTAACAATGGCTATACGGGCGGCGCGGGCATCGTCGAAGTGCAGGCGTTTATCCCCGAACCCGCGAGCCTGGCGCTGCTCGGACTGGCGGCTGCGGGGCTATTGCACCGCCGGCGCCGCTAATACCAAAATGATACGGCGCTGGGTTTGCTTTAATTAAACCCTTCACCCTGGCGCAGCATAAAGATTAAATTGATGGCCACAAGAGGCACAAAAAGCACAACCATCAAAATCGCAATTTATTGCGATGAAAAACATGGCATTCCCTTGTGACTCTTGTGGCTATAGAATCAATTTGAAGTGTAAAGTAACGCCATGACCACGCACCCGCCAACCGCCGCCATCATCAGCCGTCAGCCGGAACGGCACGTTCGAGCCGCGTTTACGCTGATCGAACTGCTGGTGGTGATCGCCATCATCGCCATTTTGGCGGCCATGCTGCTGCCCAGCCTGGGCCGGGCGCGGGAAACCGCGAAACGGGCGAGCTGCCTTTCCAATGAGAAGCAGATCGGCACCGCGCTGGCCATTTATGCCGCGGACAGCAACAATTACTTCCCGCCGTTCGCCAAGGCCTCGGGTGCCTGGTACAGTTGGTACCCCGATTATTGGTACAGCTGCCTCGAGCCCTCTCTGCCACGGGGCAAGGTCCATCACAACACCGATCCGGTTTGGGGGCCGAACATCAACAATGGTGTCTTCTTCTGCCCGTCCGAACCGCAGAACAACCCCTCGATGATCGATTACGGCATGAATTTCACGACCCTGTTCGACACCAACTGGAGCAACACCATTTATCCCCTTTCCCTCAACCGGATTTCCAGCCCGTCGAACTTGATCTCGGTGGCCGACTCGCGGCAGATCAATCCTTACACCAGCGGCCTCTGCGGTTCCTGGATCCTCAACCGGGGCGACTTTCTGGACGGCAAGGTGGCGAACGACGGCACCAGCGTGCCCGCCCCGGCCCGGCACGCCAACGGCATGAATTTCCTCTTCCTCGACGCCCATGTGCAATACCTGCAGGTCGACGGCGCCGCGCGCAGTTCCTTCGCCAAATATCTCAATGCGAATCCGGGCGAAGTGCCGAACGCCGGCTATCCCTGAGCGGCACGCACGGACTTACACGGACTTACACGGACTGTCACGGACGCACACGGACGGCAAGTGGCGGCCGGCTTGGTGGTGTCCGTGCCGGTCCGTGTTCGTCCGTGTAAGTCCGTGCCGGCCGCCGGTGCCGCTTCCGCTCACCGCCCCGCGCCGGGGGAGGTGGCGCGACGGGGGTCCAGGGAGTACAGGCCGAGGGTGATGGTCCAGGCGTCAGCGTCGGACATTTTTTTCAATTCATGGCCGGCGCCCCAGGAGTCGGTGTAAAAGATCTCATGGGTGGTGCTGTTGTAGCCGATGATGATCCGCATGTGTCCGCCGGAGACCTGGGCCAGGTTGTCCTCCTGCACCAGTCCGAGATAGACCGACCAGACCAGGGGAATACCGCGGTCGAGGTGGGATTTCACGTCAGCCAGGAAGCGCCGGTAAGTTGAACCGCCGCATGGAGGGCCCGGCGGCGGCGGGCGGCGTTGCGGGCCAGGGCGCGGCGCCCCCCCAATTTAAGCCAGGGCAGTGGCCGGCGGCGACTGGCGGCGGCCTCCTCCCGGGCCAGGGGCGCCAGCATGGCGGCAAACACCGCGGCGTCATGGACGTCGCCCAAATGTCCCTGCAATTCCGCCAGGCGGGCGATTTGGGGCGCGAAACGGGCCACGGCCCCCGCCGGCGTCAGGGCTTCCAGGCGGTAGCGCAACTTTTTCGTGGCGATCCGCCAGCGATGCAAGGCACCGGCGTCCGGGGCGGTCATGGCAATGTCCGCCGCCACCCGGTAGGTTTCCCAACGCCGGCGGACCGACCGGGCGAGCATGTTTTGCCACACCTTCCCGGCCGCCGGGCCGGGCCCGGCCGCGGCCAGGCGGTCCGCGGCGGCGCCGATCTGGCGGCACAAGGATTGGGCGGCGGGCAGGAGTCCGGCCAGACCGGATGCCCGGCGCCGGCGGCGGCCGCGCAGGCGCCGGGCAAGGCGGCGGAAAACCGGCCGGAGACACCGTTCCTCGCGCCGCGCCAGGCGGTCGATAAATTGTGCCTGCACGTCCAGATCCCGCAGGGCGCCAAATGCCCGGGAAATCCGGCCGAGCCGGCGTGACAGCCGCCGGAACCGGCGGCGGCCGCTCCACAATCGGGCCAATGCCAAAGCATTGCGCAGCCGCCGGGCGGCCACCCGCAAGCGGTGGACGGTCTCCGCGTCCGCCCCCGCGCCGACCGTCAGAATGCGGAGTTCGCGGCGCAGAACGTGCAGACGCCCCCGCACCAACACCGCCAGCCGGTGCCCCGGAGTGTCCGCGCGATGATGACGGGATGCGGCCATGGCAAACAGTCTTGGCGGTACGTTTTTATCTTGAGTATCTTACGCCCCCGGCCATTTCCAGTCGCGGATCTCCGGCCGGTCGTCGCCGACCTGGCGGATGTAGGTCCGGTGGTCGAGGAGCCGGTCGCGGAGCTCCTGCTTGGCATAGGCCGCCCGGGCGCCGAGCTGGGGCACGCGGTCGATGACGTCGCCGGCCAGGTGGAAACGGTCGAGGTCGTTCATCACCACCATGTCGAACGGCGTGGTAGTGGTGCCTTCCTCCTTGTAGCCGCGAACGTGGAGGTTGCGGTGGTTGGTCCGCCGGTAGCAGAGCCGGTGGATCAGCCACGGATAGCCGTGGAAGGCGAAGATGATGGGCTTGTCAGTGGTGAACAGCGCGTCGAAATCCTTGTCGTTCAAACCGTGCGGATGTTCGCTCGCGGGCTGCAGTTTCATCAGGTTGACGACATTGATGACGCGGATCTTCAGTTCCGGGAACTGCTGCCGCAGAATGCCGACGGCGGCCAGGGTTTCCAGGGTCGGCACGTCGCCGCAGCAGGCCATGACCACGTCGGGGTCGCCGCCGCGGTCGTTGCTGGCCCACTCCCAGATGCCGAGGCCGGCGGTGCAGTGGCGGACCGCCTCGTCCATGGTCAGGTACTGCAGCGCGGGCTGTTTGCCGGCGACAATGACGTTGACGTAATTGCGGCTGCGCAGGCAGTGGTCGGTGACGGAGAGCAGGGTGTTGGCGTCCGGCGGCAGGTAGACGCGGATGACGTCGGCCTTCTTGTTGACCACATGGTCGATGAACCCCGGATCTTGGTGGGAAAAGCCGTTGTGGTCCTGCCGCCAGACATGCGAACTCAGCAGGTAGTTCAGGGAGGCGATCGGGCGGCGCCAGGGGATGTGGGCGCGGGTCACCTTCAACCATTTGGCGTGCTGGTTGAACATGGAGTCCACGACATGGACAAACGCCTCATAGGTGTTGAAGAAGCCGTGGCGTCCGGTGAGCAGATAGCCTTCCAGCCAGCCCTGGCAGGTGTGTTCGCTGAGGATTTCCATGACCCGGCCGTCCGCGGCCAGGTGGGCGTCGGGGTCCCGGTCTTCGGGCAGCCGCTCGCCGAGCCAGGTGCGTTCCGTTGCCTCCAGCACGGCGCCGAGGCGGTTGGAGGCGGTCTCGTCGGGGCCGAAGACGCGGAAGTTGCGGGCGTCGCGGTTCTCCTTCATGACGTCGCGCAGGAACTGGCCCATGACCCGGGTCGCCTCGGCGGTGACGGTGCCGGGCTTGGGGACGGGGACGGCGTAGTGGCGGAAATCCGGCAGGCGCAGGTCGCGGAGCAGGAGTCCGCCGTTGGCGTGTGGATTGGCGCCCATGCGGCGGCGCCCGTCCGGGGCCAGGGCGGCCAGTTCGGGCTTGAGGCGGCCGGCGGCGTCGAACAGCTCGCCGGGCCGGTAGCTTTTCAGCCATTTTTCGAGAAGCTTGATGTGGGCCGGTTTTTCGGCCAGTTCGGCGAACGGCACCTGGTGGGAACGCCAGTAATTTTCCGTGCGCTTGCCGTCCACCGTGGCCGGGCCGGTCCAGCCCTTGGGAGTGCGCAGGATGATCAGCGGCCAGCGCGGCCGGTCCGCCGCCGGCGCCCCCGCCCGGCGGGCCGCGGCCTGGATGGCGCGGATTTCCGCCAGCGCGACGTCCAGAGTCGCCGCCATTTTCTGGTGCATGTCGGCCGGATCCGAACCCTCGACGAAATAGGGCCGGTAGCCGTAGCCGACAAACAGGCTTTCCAGCTCGTCGTGCGGAATCCGCGCCAGCACGGTGGGGTTGGCGATCTTGTAGCCGTTGAGGTGGAGGATGGGCAGGACGGCGCCGTCACGGGCCGGATTGAGGAACTTGTTGGAATGCCAGGCAGCGGCCAGCGGCCCGGTCTCGGCCTCGCCGTCGCCCACCACGCAGGCAACCACCAGGTCTGGATTGTCAAAGGCGGCGCCGTAGGCGTGGCTGACGGAATAGCCGAGCTCGCCGCCTTCATGGATGGACCCGGGGGTTTCCGGGGCCACATGGCTGGGAATGCCGCCGGGGAAGGAGAATTGGCGAAACAGCTTGCGCAACCCCTCGGCGTCTTGGGAAATCTCCGGATAGACTTCGCTGTAGGTGCCTTCGAGATAGGTATTGGCGACCAGGCCGGGGCCGCCGTGGCCGGGGCCGGCGATATAGATCATGTCCAGGTCCAGTCGGCGGATCACCCGGTTCAGGTGCGCATAGATGAAGTTCAGGCCGGGCGTGGTGCCCCAGTGCCCGAGGAGCCGCGGCTTGAGGTGCGCCAGGGTCAACGGCTCGCGCAGCAGCGGATTGTCCAGCAGGTAGATCTGGC
The DNA here is from genome assembly GCA_041651315.1 of Lentisphaeria bacterium. Lineage (GTDB taxonomy): Bacteria > Verrucomicrobiota > Lentisphaeria > Oligosphaerales > CAITYL01 > CAITYL01. The sequence goes on from JBAZJM010000066.1 coordinate 4,900, forward strand.
CGACCGAGAGGTAATTGGCGGCGCGCCAGTAGGCATCCAGCAGGCGCAATTCAACCGGGGTGAGCGGGACAGCGGCCTGGAGATGCCGCGCGGACTGGGTGGTGACGGCCATGGGAAACCCCTCCGGAAAGTGACGCGGTTGAGGGCCGGCAGGCCGAGCCCATGCACAGAGTGGCCATGGAGGCACACCCGGCGTTTGCCGGCTTTCTTGACTGTAGCCGCCGGGAGCGGGACGGGCAAGTTGCCGGCGGCACGGACTTGCACGGACGGTCACGGACGGCAAGCGGCGGCCGGTTTGGCGGTGTCCGCCCGCTTGCCCTGCGCGTCCCCGAGTGTTTGACTTCCCAAGTTGGAACGATATGCTTTTAAGCTTAGAATATGGGTACCTTCTCCACGAGTCCGAAACCCGCCGCCCCCGCGTGGATTCCGCCCTTTGCCTGGGGGCGGATCGGCGTGCTGGGCGTGTTGTTTGTCGCCTACCATGCCTTTGTCCTGCAGTATCTGGCCAAGCTGGCCTGGGAGGATCCGAACTGGTCGCACGCCTTTCTGGTGCCGCTGATCAGCCTCTACTTCATCCACCAGCGGCTCGACGAGTTGCGCGCCATTCCGCCGTGCTGCTGCTGGTGGGGACTGCCGGTGATGATTGCCGGCATGGTGCTGTATGCGCTGGGCATTTACCCCCTGGGCAACCAAATGGCCATGGGGTACGCCATGATCCTGACCCTGTTCGGGCTGATTTGGCTGATGACCGGCACGGCGATGATGCGCATCCTGTGGCTGCCGGTGTGCTACCTGTTTTTCGCCATCAAGATCAGCTACCAGGTGTGGGAGCCGGTGGCTTGGCAGCTGCAAAACGTGTCGGCCGGACTGGCCACGATTCTGATCACCGCGCTGGGGCTGCCGCTGGGGATCGAGGCGGAGGTGACCGGCACGGCCATCCATGTCTATTACCAGGGTAGCCTGATCGAACCGGCGCTGAACGTGGCGGAGGCGTGCAGCGGCCTGCGGATGCTGATGACCCTGGTCACCCTCGGGGTGGCGGTGGCCTTCCTCGGCGCCCGCCCCTGGTGGGCGCGGCTGGTGCTGGTGGCGCTGACCGTGCCCATCGCGGTGCTGGTCAATGCCGGCCGGGTGATGACCATCGGCTTCCTTTATCCCTTCAACCGCCAGATGAGCACCGGCGACTTCCACCTGTTCGTCGGCATGCTGATGCTGTTGCCGGCCCTGGCCCTGATGATGCTGGCCAGCTGGTTTCTCGGCAAGTTGGTGACGCCGGTCGGCGCCCCGGCCGCGGGCGGGAGAACCGCATGACTTCCCTCTGGCGCCAAATCTGGAGCCCCCCCTTCGCCACCGCCGCCCTGCTGCTGCTGGCGGGGGTGGCCAGCCTGCAGACCGTGGTGGCGCAGCTGGGGCTGATCCTGCACAAGAGCCCGGTGCCGCTGCGCCTGGAACTGGAGCAGATGACCACCCGCTTTGGCGGTTACGAAATGGTGGCGTCCGAGACCCTGTCCAAGGAGATCGAGCACAGCCTGGGTACCCCCTACAACCTGAACTGGGTGTTCCGCGACACCCGCCTGCCGCCCGACCAGCCGGGCGGCGGTGTCCGCCTGCACGTGGCCTATTACACCGGAGCTGCCGACACCGTGCCGCACGTGCCGGAGTTGTGCTATGTGGCCAGCGGCGTCGCCGCGCTCGAGTCCGGCCAGATCGAAGCGCCGCTGGCGGGGTTGAATCCAACCCTGGTCAAGGGGGGCGACGGCCAGGTCACGGCCCTGGCAACCAACGGCCAGCTCATTCATCTGCCGACCGACACCGTGCCGATGCACATCTTCTCCTTCAAACCGCGCGCCGACGCCCCGGTGCAGTCGGTGTTTTATTTCTTCATGGCCAACGGCCGCGCCTTCGGCTCCAAGGAAGGAGTGCGGCTGTCGTCGGCCATCAACATCCACGACCGTTATGCCTACTACTGCAAGATCGAGGTCATGCCCGGCACTTTGGCGCGGCATCCCGAGACGGGGCGTTGGGTGTTCGCCGGCGGCATGAGCGAGCGGAAAGCGGCCATTCAAGCCTTGTCCCGCTTCCTGGCCGCCGGCCTGCCGGAAATCCTGCGTTGCCTGCCGGACTGGAACGACGTGCGGGCCGGGCGCTACCCCCCCGTTGGAAACTGACGACTGGCCGGGAAACCGGCCCGCCCATCTGCCTAGCAAGGAAACACCGACATGAAGATGCGATTTAACTGGCGCCTGTTGCTGGCGGCGGCCATGATCTTGGTGACCGTGACGGCGGGCGTGGGGGCGCTGTGGTGGTTCGCCGTGCACCGGAACCCGGCACGCTATGTGGCGAAGGCCGACCTGGCCGTCAAGGACGGGCGTTACAAGGACGCCATTCCGCTTTACGGCCGGGCCATCCGTTACACCCGCAAGCCGATCGAACGGGTGCCCACCCTCTTGAAGATGGCCGAGGCCTTCCGCAATATGCCGGTGACCGAGCCGGTCGAGGCCTATTTCTGCTTCCAAAACGTGATGTCCATCCACAACCAGGTGAGCGAGATCGACCCGGCCAACCGCCCGGCGCTTGCCATCCTGACCGGCGACCTTTTCCGCATCGCCTCGGACACCGGGGCCACCGCGGACTGGGAACGGCTGCTGGAAAAGGCCGACCTGATGCTCAAAAACCCGCCGGTCGACCCGCTGGCACTCAAATACCGCGGCCTCGCCCGTTTCACCGTGGCCTCCCGCGGCAAGCTCGAAGACAAGGACAGCGCCGCCATCCGCCAGGATTTGGAAGCCGCCAACAAGCTGCTCAAGAACGATCCGGAACCGGCCAACACCCTGGCGATGCTCTCCCTGCTGGAGGGACGGCAAAAACTGAACCTGGGGCAGCGTAGCGAGGCCAACGCCAAGTTCCAGGAGGCACGGAAGCGCCTTGACGCCTATGCCGCCGCCCATCCCGACGTGCCCATGGCCCAGCTCAATGCCATTCGCCTGACCCGTGAGGTCGCCGGCATGACCGAGGATGACGTCCTGGCCGCCCACAGCCTGGAGCGGGCCGGGGCGCTGGAAAACAGCCTGAAAAAACAGGACGACCCTGAAACGGCGCGCCAGTTGGCCGCTTTTTTCTGGGCCAACGACCGTGAGATGGTGATTTTGCCCAACGGCACCAACAGCACCCGCGGGGTGGAACGCGGACTCAACCAGCTGGAACGCCTGCTAGCCAAGCACCCGGACGACCTGGCCTGCCTGATCGACCTGGGGCGGCAATACCGGGTCCGGGAACGCTTTGCCGAAGCGGTGGCCATGTTCAGCCGCGCCACCACCGACCGCAAGGTGACGCCGGGCCCCGACATCCTGCGCATCCGCAACCAGCAGCTGATGGCCCGTTATGAGCTGATCTCCACCCTGCTGGAACAGCGCAACCAGGCCGCCAACCAGGCGGAACGGGACAAGCTGCAGAAGCAGGTCGAGGATCTGTTCACGGTCCTCAAAAAGGAGGCCGGACCGGCCCCCGCCGTGGAACTGCTGGAGGGCAAGCTGGCCTTCGTCAACGGCCAGTACTGGGAGGCCATCAACAAACTGGCCAGCGCCGACAGCAAATTTGAGCGGCGCAACAACGAAGTCGCCCTCTGGCTCGGCAAGTCCCTGCTCCGTCTCGGCCAGACCAGTGCCAGCATCAACGGCCTGGAACGCGCCGTGATGGCAAACGACCTGCCGGGACGCTGGCGCGCCGATGCCGCCCAGGAACTGGCCCAGGCCCTCATGGCCATGCGTTTCTACGCCGACGCCGCCACCCTCACGCGCAGCCTGGTCAAGGCCCTTCCGGAGAACTCCGACCCCAAGCTCATCCTGGCCAGCATCCTGCTGGAACAGGCCCGCACGGTCGCGCCGGACAAGCGCTCCCCCCTGGTCGAGGAGGCGCGCCACCTGGTCGAGCCGCTGGCCAAAACCGGCCACCTGGAAGCCGGCCGCCTGCTGGCCAGCATCGAGTTCATCCAGGAACAGCCGGCGGCCGCCCGGGACCGCCTGCTGGCCCTCGCCGGCCGCGACGCCACCCCCGCCCTGCCCGTGCTGCGCGACCTGCTCGCCATCGAACGTGCCAGCAACCGCGTTTCCCCCCAACTCCGCGCGCTGCTGCTGAACTATCTCAAACCGTTGCCCGACTCCGATCCCAAGCGCCAGGCGCTCGCCCTGCTGGCGCCGGAGGCGAAGACCTTCCCCGCCCCGCTGGGGGACCTGCTGTACCTGGCCGCCGTCAAGGACGGATTCCAGCAGACCCTGGGCATGTACCAGTACTACCAGGCCCGGCAGCAGCCCGCGGCGGCCGCCACGGCGCTGGAGCAGGCCGCCAAGCTCAAGCCCGACTCCGGCATCATCACCTCGATCCGGTTCGACGACGCCGTCCGCGCCAAGCAGTATGCGGCCGCCCAAACGCTGGTGGACGAGGCCGGCAAGACCGGCCTCACCTCCGCGGAGGTCAAATTCATGCAGGGCCAGCTCGCGCTGGCGCAGAACCGGCCGCAGGATGCCATCACCGTCCTCAATCTTGCCCTCGCCGAGCGGCCCCAGACCTCGGAGGGCTGGGCGCTGCTGGGCAACGCCTACCGCCTGTCGGGCGACCTGCGCAATGCCGAGCTCAGCTTCACCAAGGCGCTGGAACTCAAACGCGACAACCTGGCGGCCCTGGAGGGTGCCTTCATCACCTACGACGCCCTGCAGCAGCGGGAAAAGGCGCTCGACATGCTGCGCATGGCGGCCTTCTTCACCGCTGACCGCAACCGCAACATGTTCAACCTCTACCTGAACTACCTCGGGCAGTTCGGCAACAAGCAGCAAGCCTTGGCCATCCGCCGCAACCTGATCGACCAGACGCCGGAAGACGCCGACAACATCCGCGCCACCGCCCAGCTGCTGCTCGAACTCCGCGAGTCCGAGCAGGCCCGCGCCCTCATCGCCGGCCTGTTGCGCAAAAATCCGGACGACCGGGCGTCCATCTGGGCTTTGGCCGCCCTCGAGCTGGCCACCGGCAAAACCGATGACGGCCGCGCCCGGATCATGGACTATCTGAAACGCCGCGGCGACCAGGCGACGGCGGAGGATTACCTGCTGATCGCCCGTTACCACCGCCAAACCGGCCGGGTCCAGCCGGCCCTGGACGCCTATCGCCAGGCCCTGGCCAAGGCCGGCCAGCAGCCGCCCGTCGCCCTCCTGATGGAGGCGGGCGAGCAAGCCATGGCCGCCAACGCCTTCACCGACGCCACCGCCCTCTACCGCCAGGTCCTGAAGCGGCAGCCGGAGAGCGATGCCTGGAACGCCCTGATCGAGGCCCTCATCCGTCAAAACCAGATTGACGAGGCCGGCCAGGAGCTGCGGCGCTGGAAAGAGGCGGCGCCGTGGTCCAGCCGCATGGCCTTCGCCGAAGTCCGGCTGCTCAACGAACGCGGCCGGGTCGCCGATGCCGAACAGGCCGCCACCGAGGCGATCCGCAGGGATCCCAACAACGCCAGCCTCTATCTGCTCCGCGCCCAGATCCGCTACACCGACGCCTCGGAAAACATCCAGGCCGTGGTCAAGGGTGACCTGGCCAAGGCCCTGGAACTCAACCCCGCCCTGCTGCTGGCCCGCGAAATGTATATCGACTGGTTCTTCAAGCGCAACCGCCTCGACGAGGCCGCCGAACAGTTGCGCCGGCTCATCCAGATCCGGCCGGAAACCCCGCTCTACCGCGTCCAGCTGGCCCGCGTCTATCAGCAGCAGGAACGCACCGACGACCTTGAGCTCCTGCTCAAGGACGCCATCCGCCAGCTTCCCGGCATGCCTGTCTGGCACCAGCTCTACGCCTCGTTGCGCCTGATGCAGAACCGCCGCGCCGATGCCATCGCCGAACTCGGCAAGGCCTATGAGCTCAACCCGGTTCCCGAAACCGTCGCCGGCTACACCGAGGCCCTCATCGCCTCGAACAACCCCAAATCGGCGCTCACGGTCTTCGAGAAGTGTCCCGCCATCACCGCCAAATCCGCCCTCCTCCTGGCCCTGCAGGGCCGCGCCATGGCCGCCAGCGGCCACGCCTACTCCGCAGACAAGGTCTTCGCCAAGGCCTTCGGCTTGGCCGGGGACAACTTCGAGGAGCTCGACGCCGTGGTCAACCAATATGGCCACGTCGCCGGTCCCAAGGAGATTCAGACCTTCCTTGAGGAACGCGGCAAGACCGACAAGTCCGGCACCAGCATGACGGTCCTCGCCAAGTACCAGATCGGCCACGGTGAAGCCGCCAAGGCCATCCCCGCCCTGGAAAAGCTGCGCACCCAGCTGCCGGCCGAAAGCGCCGAGCAGCCCAACGTGTTGTGGCTGCTGGGCATGGCCTATTACGACAGCCGCCAGTTCCTCCAGGCCCGCGGGGCCTACGAGGCCCTGCTCAAGCTGCAGCCCGGCAACAGCAGCGCCATCAACAACCTCGCCTATCTGCTCGCCGAAAACCTCAAGCTGCCGCAGGAAGCGCTGCCGCTGGCCGAAAAGGCCGCCACCTTCTGGCAGCCCAGCGCCGACGGCCGCGCCAATGTTCTCGACACCCTGGGCCGTGTCCAGTTCCTGGCCAACCAGCCGGCCCAGGCCGAAGATTCGCTCCGCCGCAGCATTGCCGCCAAGGCGCTGGCCATCAACCACCTGCACCTGGCCGAGGTGCTGGTCGCCCGGGGGCGCGTCCCGGAGGCCGTGACCTGCCTCGAAACCGCCCAGCAGCTGGTCAATCCGGTCCGGGAAAAGGAACTCCAGGGCCGCATCACCGCCATGCTCCGTGAAACGCGCGCCGGGCGCGCCACCGCCCCGGCCGCCAGCGGCTGGAGCCTGGACCGGCCGCCGCCGCCGGCCAAGCCCGCCACCCCCGGCGCCAAGCCGGTGACGCCGGCCACGCCTCCGGCCGCCCCGGCCAGCCCGTTCGACGGCCCGCCGCCGGCCCGGCCGGCGGCCTGATCGGTTTTCCGGTTATGGACCAGGACGGCATCCATCGCCTGCTGACTCCCGCCGAGATCACCCGGCTCAACGGGCTCGCCGTCGGCTCGCGCTTCACCGTCGAAGGCGCCCTCCAGGGCGCCCACCGCAGCCTGCTCAAGGGGTTCAGCCTGGAGTTCGCCGACTACCGCCAGTACACCCCCGGCGACGACCTGCGCCGGCTGGACTGGCGGGTTCTGGGGCGCACCGACAAACTCTACCTGCGCCAGCATGAGCAGGAATGCAACCTTCGCGTCCACCTGCTGGTCGATGCCTCCCGGTCCATGGCCTACAGCGGCGACCCGGCCCGCCCCAGCAAATACCGCCACGCCGCCCGCCTTGCCGCCGCCCTCGCCTATCTCACGGTGTTCCAGCAGGACAGCGTCGCCCTGACCCTCTTCGACACCCGGGTCCGCGACCGGCTTCCGCTGGGCGCCGGCGCCGAACACTTGCGCCGCCTCGCCAACCGTCTCGCCGATGCGGAACCCGCCGCCGCCACCGACATCCCGCAAACCCTGCACAGCATCGCCGGCAGCCTCCGCCGCCGCGCCCTCGTGGTCCTGTTCAGCGATCTGCTGGACAATCTCGACCCCCTCCGCCACGCCCTCGCCCATTTCCGCCGGCGCCACCACGACGTCATCGTCTACCACATCCTCGACCCCGCCGAACGCGAGTTCCCCTTCCACGACGATGCCGCCTTCGAGGACCTGGAAACCGGGGCCCTCCTCACCGTCGATCCGCGCGAACTCCGCAATGCCTACCGCGCCCGTTTCGACGCCTTCCTCAACGAGTGCCGCGCCCTCACCGCCGCCCTCAACGTGGATTACCAGCCGGTCTCCACCGACACCCCCCCCGAAACCACCCTCCGCCGCCACCTCACCACCCGCCGGCGCTGAACCCGGACGGACGGCAAACCGCCACCGCCAGGCACGGGCGCCCCGGGGTGACAAGGGGGGTCACCGACCGACAAAAGGGTACTTTTTGCCTGCCGCCGACTTTAGAAAACGGATTCAAGGGGTATATTTCCCGCCTTTATGCATTACCTCAGCGAAGAAAAATTGGTGGTGGTCGGAGCGGCCGGCGCGATCGGGTCCAACATCTGCCAGCAGGCATTGACGGAACGGTTGACCCCCCGTATCACCCTGTATGACATCAACGAAGGCGGCCTGCGCGGCACCGCCCGGGAACTCTGCCATTGTGCCTTTCCGAACGCCCGGATCACCCGGACGCTCCATATCAACGAGGCCCTGGACGGCGCCGATTACATCATCACCTCCGGCGGCGCACCGCGACGCGCCGGGATGAACCGTGAAGATCTGCTGACCGACAACGCCCGCATCGCCGCCAACCTCGGCACCAACATCCGCCAATACTGCCCCAAGGTGAAGTTTGTGGTGGTGGTGTTCAATCCGTCGGACATCAGCGGCCTGACGCTGCTGGTCCAGTCCGGCCTCAAGCCGCAGCAGGTTTCCTCGCTGGCGGCGCTGGACAGCACCCGGCTCCAATACAGCCTGGCCCGCCATTTCCGGGTCCCCCAGGAATGCGTCACCGGCTGCCGCGTCTACGGCGAGCATGGCGACACCATGGCGGTGTTCCACAGCGGCGTCTGCATTGCCGGCAAGCCGCTGTCCAGCCTGATCGGCACCAACGCCCTGACCGCCGATACCTGGAAGAAAATCCAGGACGACGTCCGCACCGCCGGCAAACAGATCATCGAATTCCGCGGCCGCAGCTCCTTCCAAAGCCCCGCCCACCACGCCGTGCAGATGCTCCGCGCCTTCATCACCGGCGAAAGCTTTGACTGGCCGAGCGGCAGCTACCTGCACGCCCCCGAGGCCGGTTTCGACCACCTGTTCATGACCAACGACAACACCATCAACGCCCGCGGCGTCAGCTCCAAAGTCCCCACCGGCACCGCCGGGGAAATGGCCGACCTGCAGGCTTCGGCGCAACAATTGACCGGCCTGCGCGACCTGGCCATCGCGGCCGGGCACCTGCCGCCGCTCGCCGACTGGTCAAAGGTCAACCGCCACCTCGCTTGACGGGCCGGCCATGACCGTGCACATTGCCTGCCGCCGGCCCCGGCATGCAGCCCGGCCGCCGGGGGGAGGCGTTTCATGTCAGACCACAGCCGGATCGTCCTGATCGACGGATACGGGCAGATCTACCGCCATTTCCACGCCATCCCCGTGCTGACCAATTCCCGCGGCGAACCGGTCAACGCCCTGTTCGGCATGGCCCGCTTCTTTCTCGGGCTCGACGAGGCGCTGCCCAACGCCACCCATGGCGCCCTGGTGCTGGATGCCGGCCGGCCGGCGCGCCGCCTCGAGCTGCTGCCCGAATACAAGGCCAACCGCCCGCACATGCCCGACGAGCTGCGCCGGCAGCTGCCGCTGATCTCGGAATGGGCCGCCGCCGCCGGCTGGCCGCAGCTGCGCGAGGAAGGGCGCGAGGCGGACGATCTGATCGCCGCCGTCGCCCTGAACTGCCCCGGCCAGCAGGTGGCCGTGATCAGCTTTGACAAGGATCTGGCCCAGTTGGTCAAGCCCGGCGAGGTCGAAGTCCTGCAGCCCGGCCCCAAGGGACGCCTGGAACCCTTCGGCCCGGCCGAGATCGAGGCCAAGTTCGGTGTGCCCCCCGGCGCCATCGGCGACTTCCTGGCCCTGGTCGGCGACACCTCCGACAACATCGATGGCGTCCCCGGTGTCGGCCCCAAGACCGCCGCCGCCCTGCTCCGCCAGTTCGGCACCCTGGACGCCCTGCTGGCCAATCCCGACGCGGTGGAAAAGCCCGCCCTGCGCGAAACCCTGCGCCACCAGGCCGGCCTGCTCCGCCGCAACCGCGCGCTGGTCGCCCTCGACACCCGCCTTCCGGACGGCTGGACCGGATGGGAGGGGCTGCGCCGCCGCCCGGCGGACTTCACCCGCCTCACCGCCATGGCCCAAGAGCACGGCTTCCGCTCCCTTGAGGGCGCCATCGCCAAGGCCCATGACCGCTACCGCAACCAGGACCTCTTTTCCTTCATGGGCTGAAACGCCCCCGACGTAGATGGGCGGCGCCCGACCCCATTGCAGACGAGCGCGTTCACGCGCCCGGGGGGCCGCCGGCCTCTGTTCCGGCCGCCGCCTTGGCGGCAGCTTCCTCTTCCAGCCGGCGCAGGGCCAGGCGGGCGGCCTCCTTTTCGGCTTCCTTGCGGCTGCCGGCGCGGGCGCCGGCGAGCTCCCGGCCGGCCAGCAGGACGCGCACCTGGAACTCGGGCGCGTGGTCCGGGCCGCTGACCTGCACGGTCTGGTATTCCGGCAGCGTGCCCGCGTGGTCTTCCTGGGCCAGTTCCTGCAGCCGCCCCTTGGGATTCTCCTCGGCCAGCAGCCGCACCGGATCAAGCCCGGTCTCGGCCAGCAGCCGCTCCCACAGGGCGGCCACCCCCGGCAGGCCGGCGTCCAAATACAGGGCGCCGATCAGCGCCTCGAAGGCGTCCCCCAGCACCGAGGCGCGGCCGGCGCCGCCGGCCCGGATTTCGCCCCGGCCCAGGCGGACATGCCGCCCCAGTTCCAGGTGGCGGGCCAGTTTTTCCAGCGCCGCCTGCTCGGTCAGGGTGGAACGGAGGCGGGTCAGTTCCCCCTCATCCAGGGTCGGATGGCGGAGGAACAGGCTGTCGCTGGCGCAGAGCTGAAGCACGGCGTCGCCCAAAAACTCCAGCCGCTCGTAGTGCGGCGGCGGGTCGGAGCGTTCGCTGCTGTAGGAGGGATGCGTCAGCGCCTCGGCCAGCAGTTCCGGCCGGCGGAACACATGCCCGATCCGCGCCTGCAGCTCGTCCATGGCCTGTCCCTGCCCGCCGGCCGAAACCGAATCAGTTGACGCCATATTCCCAAACCCCGGCCACGACGGCGCGGCTGACGCGGCGGCCGGCCGCCACGGCGCGGCCGTTGACCGCCAGTTTGTCGAGCCAGCCGGCAACGCTGCGGACCTGTTCCGGGCAACCGCAGGCCGCGGCGGCCGCCGCGGCCCCGCCGTGCCAGCCGGAGGCGGCCGGAGTGGCCAGCCACTCCTGGAGCTTGAGATAGACGGCGGTGACATCCTTGCTGGCCAGCTTGTAGGCCTGGACGCCCGGCTGGTGGAAGGCGTTGATGTGGATCAGTTCGGCGTACACCGCCACCGCGCGCTCGAACAGCGCGATGAGCATGCCGAGGTTGAACACGTCGGCGGCGGCCAGCGAGATCTCCGCCACCCGGCGGCCCTTGCCGGTCAGGGCGCGGACCAGCCCTTCCTTGAAGCCGTGCAGGTAGTCGCCCATCGACAGCTGCGCGTCAATCGGGTAGTGGGCGGCGTCGCGCAGCGGCTCGATGAACAGCGCGAAGAAGTCGTCACGGCCGTCGTTGAGCTGCTGGATGTAGGCATGGGCGTCGGTGCCGCCCTTGTTGCCGAAAACCGTGAGCCCCTGGTGCACCACCTTGCCGTCCAAATCTTTTTCCTTGCCGAGGCTTTCCATCACCAGCTGCTGCAGGTATTTGCCCATCAGCCCGAGGCGGTCGCTGTAGGGGACGACCACCATGTTGCGTTCGCCCTTGCCGCGGCCGGCGATGTACCAGGCGGCCGCCAGCAGGTAGGCGGGGTTCTGCGCCGGATCGGGGTTGCGGGTCAGCTCGTCCATGTGCCGGCCACCGGCCACCACGGCGGCAAAATCAATGCCGGCCAGGGCGGCGGGCACGTGCCCGACAATGTTGGTCTCGCTGGTGCGGCCGCCGATCGAGTCGGCCATCGGGAAGATCTGGCGCCAGTGGCCGGCGCGGGCGTACCGGTCAAGCTCGCTGCCAGGCATGGTGACCGCCGCCGCGTGCGGCCCGAAGGGGATGCCCGCCGCACGGTAGGCCGCCTCGAGGGCGAGCATGTTGTTCTTCGTCTCCTGGGTGCCGCCCGACTTGGAAATGGTCACCGCCAGTGTCTTGCCCAGGTCGAGCACCGCCAAGGCGTCGGCCAGGCCGGCGCTGTCGGTGTTGTCGACAAAGTAGATCTTGGGGAAATGGCGGCGCGCCGCGGCCGCCTGCTCGTTCCAGTAGGGGCCGTGGGCGGCTTGCTGGAGCAGCTGGGGGCCCAGCGCCGAGCCGCCGATGCCGTTGACCAGCACCTGCTCGATCTCACCGCCGGCGGCGATCGCGCGGGCAAACGCCTCAACCTCCCGGAACTGTGCGGAGTCCGCATAGGTCAGGCGGTCGCTGAAATGGGTGACCTTGCGGTTCTCGTCCGGATTCTTGATGGCGCCGGCCTCGAGGCGGACCATTTCGGCGTGGGCCCGGGCCAGCGGCGCGGCCAGCTTGGCCAGCTGGGCGGGGCGGAGCCCCATGCCGGTCAGGTCGAGGGTGAATCCGGATTCGGCATCGATAAAAACGGGGGGACGGCAGACGGCAGCGGACATGCGGACGGAACTCCTTGTTTTGACTCACACGAAAGCACGAAGGACACGACGTCCGATAGAAGTGCTTCAATGGCAAAATGAACGCAAAAAATATATCTTCGATTTATCTTCGTGCTCTTCGTGGCTTCGTGGTGAATCCGAA
>JBAZJM010000067.1:0-17338 GCA_041651315.1 Lentisphaeria bacterium
CAATCAGGGATGATCGCAATGGAGCGGCCTGCGGAATCCGCAAAAAGGCACAAAAAGGTTTGGCGGAGGGCTTGGGAACCGCCTTTCCTCAAAAGGGGGTTCCCAACCAACAAAATTGTCATGCACCCGCGCCGCAAAGGTATGGACACCGTTGCTTTGGACAGGTAGATTTTTGAATCGGGAGGTGACGGTGGCCATCCGTTTGCAGAAGATCGTCAGGCCTGTCTTGGCCGCCGCCTGCCTGCTGGCCGCCGGACTGACGGCCTGGGGCCTCTGGCACTGGTGGGCGGCGCCGCCCGCCCTGCCGGGCATAACCCTTGTTCCGCTGCCGGTTAGGCTCGGCATCCGCGACGACACCCCCCGTTCGGCCTGGGCCCGCTATGTGGAACTCGGCCAGCGCGACGGCATCCTCGCCCATGCCAGCGGCGATGTTTTCTGCGACCTCAGCCTGTGGGATCTGGCCGATGCCGCCCCGGGCGCCCCGGGGCGGCTGTGGCGGACGCTGCCGGTGCATCATTCGGGCTTTGCCCCCCGCGACTGCTTTGAACAGCCCGCCCGCAGCCGCAGCGAGGACCTGCTGGGGGTTTTCACCGCCGACGGCACGCCGCTGACCACGGAACAGCGCAACCGCGCGGCGGATCCGAAACGCGGCGGCAGCTGGCTCTTTCATTTCAAGCCCCCCCTGGCGCCGGGAGAAACCCGTCCCGTCCTGTTCGTGACCCAAACGGCGTCGCCATTCAAAAAAACCGCCGACGGCAAGGGGTGGCGGCTGGCGTGGGGCGGCTGGCGCGAGGGACGCGGCAAAAAAAGCCGGCCCGCCGTGCATCTGCGCGCCCTGCGCCTGCCCCGGGACGCCACGTGGACGGTGCTCAAGGGCACGCCGGAGCCGGAAGTGCTGCCAGGCGAGCCGCCGGTGCTGCTGTGGACGGCCGGGCCCGGCGAAGCGTTGCCGCCGGTCAAACTCACCGTCCGCTGGCCGGCGCCGTAAGCCAACTTTTTTTGAACAGAAGGTAGCGAAGACCGCAAAGAAGATATCACACCCAACTGTCCGTCCAGCAGGCGCGGGGTTGCACCCCGCGGCTGGAGTTTGGCAAAACTCAACGGTTGCGGTTTTCCCGTCCCGGCGGGACGGGGCGGGAATAGGCAGGGGCTTCAGCCCCTGTTTTGTCACCCCCGATTTCGCGTGCCGTCAGGTACGCGGCGAATCGCGGCGTACCTACGGCACGCCATCATTTCATTTTTCGGAACAGGGGCTGAAGCCCCTGCCTATTGTCACTCAGTCCCTACGGGACGAAGCCGCCCCTAATGCCAATTTCATTTCAACCGTCATGTTTTCTCACGGAGGAACGGAGTCTCCGTGAGAGAATGATTTTGAAGTGAAAATCGGATAAAACACGAATTGGGGAAACCCCCATTCCCAGGTGACCATTACCTTAGGACAGATCGCGCTTGTTGAAGCCGGGGATGGCCAGCAGCAGCCACAGGGCGCCCAGCGCGAAGCTGTACCCGACCAGCAGCAACCGGGACGCCCACCCGGTCACTTCCATGAAATAGAAGACCGGGTTGGGAAAGAGGTAGTAAACCGCCATGAGCAGCGCCTGAAACGGCCGGGGCAGAACCACCGTGACCACCGGAATCAGGCTGGCGAGCCAGGCCAGCACGACGTAAATGAACAGGACGAACATGACCGGAATGTCGTCCAGGTAACAGGTCAGGGCGACGGTGGCCCCGGCAAGCGGTGCCAGCAACAGCCCCGGCAGCAGATAGTCGGCATAGCGGACCGCCGACCACGCCACCGCCTCCGGGCCGCCACCGGCGGTATGCGAGAACAGAGCCAGCGCCGCCAGCCAGGCCGCATAGGTACCAAAACAGAGGAGGAACACGCCGCCGGCCCGCCCCGCCACATATTCCCAGCGCCGCAGCGGCTTGCTGAGCAGCAGGGAGGCGAAACGGGTGCGGATGTCGCGCGGCACTTCGCCGGCGCCGGTGAACACGGCATAGATCACCGCCAGGGCCAGCAGCAGGGCCGAACTGAAGACGCGGGCGGGACGTTCGGGCCCGAACAACACCGGCGACACGTTCAGCCCGGCGGCGCCCGCGTGGCGCAGCGTCCAGGCCAGCCCGAAGCCGATCAGCGCCAGGAACAGGTACGCCGGTTCTTTGACCCGGTACAGGGTGAGCCGGATGATGGTGAACATGGTCATCCCCTGTTCGGCTGGGGGGCGGCGGCGCGGCACGCCGCCTGACGCGACACCGCCTGATCCGCCTCCCCCATCCGTTTCTCTTTCACGTACCGCCATTCCAGCAGAAGGTAGGCGCCCTCCAGGCCCGGGGCAATGACGCCGCGCCGGTCGAGCTGTTCCAGAAAGCCGGTGCGCACCGCCTCCGGCGCCTGCCCCAGCGTTCCCCACCCCCGGGCCCAAGCCTGGGCCTGGAACGCGGCATCGCCACGGTCGGCGTAGGCGGCAAAGGCGGCCGGAGTCCATGCCGGATGGCCTCCCCCCAGCAGGGCGATGACCGCATCCAGCCCCTGGGGGGCCGTGGGATAACGCTCCATGGCCGCCGCGTAAAGGCGGTGGGTGCCCCTGGCGTCAAGTTCCTTGGCCAACTCGTAAACCGTCTTGAAATAGGGATCGGCGGCAGTGGCCGCCGCCAAGCGTTCGCGGAGGCGCTGAACCCGGCCGTGCCGCTCCAGCGCGCTCCGCAAAAACACGGGCATGCTTTCCATCACCGTCTGCATGGCGCGGGTCCGCGTCTTGTCATCCAGGGGCGGATACACGGCCTTGCGCACGCCATGCTCCGCCCCCAGATACAAGGCCGCCACCAGGGCGACGGCCAGGCCATACAGCAGCTGTTGCCGCTGCCGCATTATTTCTTGGCCGCGCCCTGCCCGCAGTGGGCGCAGAATTTACCGCCGCCCAGCAGTTCGCCGCACTTGGTGCAGACGCCATAGACGGCCACCGGCTTGCCGCAATCCTTGCAGAAGCGGTCACTGGCGCCATAGATGGCATAGCAGTGCGGGCACAGATGGGTGTCGGCCAGCAATTTGCCGACCACCTCGCCGGTGACCTTGGTCACCTCGGCATTGTCCGGCAGTTCCGCCCGGCACTGCTGGGCGAGGCTGACAATCCGGTTGATCACACGGTCACGGTCCGGACCGTAGAAGGCCATGGAATCCATGCTGAACGGCGGCAGGCCGACGCCCCGGCCCGGCATTCCCCCGGGCACCGACGGCATCCCCGGCATGCCGCTCATCGGCATCCGGCGGCTTTCATAATATTTCTGCCAGGCCATGAGTTCGGCCAGCTTGGCCGGTTTGCCCGGCATCAGCGCCGCTTCCGCCCGGATCAGGGAGGACAGCACATAGCCCTGGGAGGCATTGGCGCCCAGCGCCTGTTCGAAATACACCTTGGCCAGCCGCGCATGTTCGAGATCCGCCTGGCTCTGCCCCTTCACCTGGCGCATGTGCACAAAGCCTGCCAGATAGGGGATCCGCCAGTTGGTCTTGAGCATCGGATTTTTCGCCGCCTTTTCCAGCAGGGCGATGGCGTTTTTCGGATCCTGGGTGTAGATCATCATCGCCCCGGTTTCATAGCCCTTGCCGAAATCGGGATCGAGGCGGAACAGCTCTTCCAGCATGACGTTGATCTCGGCCACCGTCTGGTCGTCAAACTTTTCGGTGCGGCCGCAGTACTGGATGAACTGCATCCACTTGATGTCGGCCAGCAGCTTGTGGAAGCCGGCCAGCGGGGTTTTGGACAGCATGGCACGGCTCTTGCAGAAGTCGTCCTGCTGTTTTTTCAGATCTTTGGCGAGCCAGGCGGCGGCACACACCGCCACGACCAGCACCGCCAGATGCAAAACAACGTTTTTCTTCATGATTAAGTCATCCCTCCCTGGATTATTTCACGTCCCGGCATTCAAAAATCATGGCGGCCAACGCCTGGATGGCGATGGCATAGACCACGCTCCACGCCAGGGCCGTCGCCACATACCCCCAGCCGATGGCGAAGCCGTAGGCGGCCTCGGCACGGACATTGAACAGGTTGAGGTCCGGCAGCACCCCGCCGTAGAAGAGCGGCAGCTTGGCGACCAGGCCGGCCGAGAAGCCGAGCCACACCACCAGCAACGTCAGCAGGGCCGCCACGGCCTCGCCCAGGAAGCTGGCAAACAGCAGCGCCACCGCCGTCACCGGGATCATGGAGGCCAGGATCAGCGCATGGCTCTGCACCACCTCCAGCGGCACGGTGCCATGGCACAGCTTGAGGATGACAAAGAAACCGACCGACACGACGGCGGCCACCATGATGGCGACCGCGGCGGTGCCGATCAGCTTGCCCGCCAGGTACTGGGTGCGTCCCAGCGGTTTCACCAGCAGCGTCGAGGCGACGCCTTCCCGGATCTCGCGCGGCATGTCAAAGGCCACGGTCAGCGCCGCCAGGAAGCCGGCCAGCGTGGTCATGAACATGGACATGTCCACCATCAGGGCGCGCTCCTCCCCCATCGTCAGCGTGCCATAGAGGTTCATGGCCGCGATGATGATCAGGGCGCTGATGACCAGGAAGTACACCACGCCCAAGCGCAGGTACCGCCTCCATACCGAACTTGCGATCGCCATAATTTCGTGCATATCGAATGCTCCTTTCTCTTGTGCTCTGCTTCGTGTTGCCGGCAACGACGGGTTCAAACCGCCTGGCCACCGGCCTCACCACGGGACTCTCCCGTTTTCCCTCTTCCGGTCATCCGGAAAAAGAAATCTTCCAAACTCTCATAATGCGGCCGGACGTGGACGCCGGGCGGAAAGCCGGGCGTCAGCGCGGCCACCCGGCGCGCGCCGGCCTCATCGAAATCGAAAAGGTAGTCGCCGTCGGCGTGCCGCTGGCTGGCGGTACACAACGGCAGCAGTTCTTGGACCACCGCCGCGCAGGCCGCCGGCACCAGCACGGTCTGGCCGTTGCGGTCCAGCAGCTCCGACAGCTTGCCGGCCGCCTGCAGTTCGCCATGGTCCAGGATGCCGACCGATTCGCACATCTTTTCCACGTCCGACAAGATGTGGCTGCAGAAAAAAATGGTCGCGCCGGCCGTCTGCTGCCGGCGGATGATCTGCTTGAACTGGTCGCGGCCATGAGGGTCGAGGCCCAGCAGGGGCTCGTCAAGAATCAGCAGCCGCGGCCGGTTGAGGATGGCCTGGGCGATGCCGATCCGCTGCAGCATGCCGCGGGAAAAGCCGTCCAGCCGGGAATGGCCGTGGGGCGCCATGTCCACCTCTTCCAGCACTTCGGCGACCCGTTGCCGCGCCGTGGCGCCCCCCATCTTGAACAGCCGGGCGCACAGCAGCAAAAATTCGTTGGCGGTCAGATGGCCGGCAAAGGACGGGGTGTCCGGCAGAAAGCCGATCTGCTCCTTGACCCGGGTTGACGAGGCGGGTTCGTCCAGCACGCGGGCTTCGCCGGCGGTGGGGGTCACCAGTCCCATCAGGCAGCGGATGGTGGTCGTCTTGCCGGCGCCGTTGGGCCCGAGAAAACCAAACACCCCCCCCTCGGGGATCACCAAGCTCAGATCCTTCAGGGCCGGCGTCTTCTTGAGACGAAAAAACGAGCCCCGATAATGCTTGGTCAAATGGATTGTTTCAATCGCGTTCGCCATGTCTCCGTGCAGTCCATATCCCATATCCCGGCAGGCCGCGCGTTCAATAAAATGCAAGTATGACTAAATATATCACCGGAACCGGCGGTCCGTCAGCCGGTCACTCCCGCCAGCAGGGCGGCCAGCGCGGCGGCGGGGGTCGGCGCCGCCAGCAGCCCGTCACGCACCGCAGGCTGGTTCAGCGCCCTGCTGAGGCCGGCCATCACCCGGAGATGGGTTCCGGCGTCTCCGGCCGGCGACACCACCAGCACCACGATCCGCACCGGCGCCCCGTCCATCGCCTCGAACGCAATGCCGGCCGGACTGAGGCCGACCGCCACCGCCACCTGGTTGACCGCGGCGGTTTTGCCATGGGGAATGGCAATGCCATGGCCCATGCCGGTGGACAGCATCCGCTCCCGTTCAAACACCACCCGTTCCGCCTCGGCCCGGTCGCCCAGCACGCCGGCCCGGTCCAACACATCCAGCAGTTCCCGGATCGCCGCCGCCTTGGCATCTGCCTGCAAGCGCATGACCACGCGCTCCGGCCGCAACGTCTGTTGCCAAGTACCCACCATCACAGTCTCCGTCCCCCCGCCAAAAAATGACCCTTTATAACCTTTTAGAGAATATCCCCAATTTCCTATAATACTTACTTTCCCAAACTTGTCAACCGGCCGAGAGGGCGACCTGCAAAACCGCCGCCCCGGTGATATGTTGACGGGCGGTTTATCCCCCGGTGGCGCGGTCCGCGGTAGCCGGTGGGGATGTCCTCCCGGTTTCCGGTCCACCGTTTTCCGAGGTCATTTCGCATGGCTAGCCATTATCTTGCATTCGATTTGGGAGCTTCCAGCGGCCGTGCCATCCTGGGCACGCTCACCGACGGCAAGCTGCTGCTTGAGGAACTGCACCGTTTCGAGAACGGCGCCGTGGACGTCAACGGCGGCCTGTTTTGGAATCTGCTGGGGTTGTTCCAGGAACTCAAAACCGGGTTGAAAAAGGCGCTGGCCACCGGAGTCACCCTCTCCGGCGTCGGCATCGACACCTGGGGGGTGGACTTCGCCCTGCTCGACGCCGCCGGCATGTTCATGGGGTTTCCGCGCCAGTACCGGGATCCGCGCAACGCCGGGGCCATGGAAGCGCTGCTGGCCAGCTATCCGCGGGAGGAGCTCTACGCCCGCACCGGGTTGCAGTTCATGCCGTTCAACAGCCTGTTCCAGCTGGCCGCCATGCGCCAGGCCAACGACCCCGCCCTGCGCGGCGGCCGCACCCTGCTGTTCATGCCCAACGCCCTCACCTACCTGTTCACCGGGGTCAGCGCCGCCGAATACACCATCGCCAGCACCAGCCAGCTGCTGGACCCCAAGACGCGCCGCTGGGCGCGCGACGTCGCCAAACGGGCCGGCATCCCCGCCCGCCTGCTGCCCAAGCTGGTCAAGCCCGGCACCCCCGCCGGCCAGCTGCGCCCGGCCCTCTGCGAGGAGCTGAACTGCCAGCCGGTGCCGTTCTACTTTTCCGCCGGCCATGACACCGCCGCCGCCGTCGCCGCCGTGCCCGCCACCGGAACCGGCCGGGACTGGGCCTACCTGAGCAGCGGCACCTGGAGCCTGCTCGGCATGGAGCTCGACCAGCCCTGCGTCAGCGAGGACGCCCGCCGCCTCGACTACACCAACGAGGGCGGCGTCGGCGGCAAGATCCGCTTCCTCAAGAACATCATGGGGCTGTGGCTGGTCCAGGAATGCCGCAACCAGTGGCGGCGCCAGGGCCGGGAGCACAGCTTCGTCGAACTCAACAACCTGTCCGCCGAAGCCGCGCCGTTCCGCTCCTTTGTCAACCCCAACAACCCCGTCTTCCTCACTCCCGGCGACATGCCGGGGCGCCTGCAGGATTACTGCCGCCAGACCGGCCAGCCGGTGCCCGAAACCCCCGGCGCCGTCATCCGCTGCGCCCACGAGTCGCTGGCCCTGCGCTACCGCCAGACCGTCGAGGAGCTGGAAAGCCTTTCCGGCCAGCGCATCAACACCCTGCACCTGGTCGGCGGCGGCAGCCAGAACCAGCTGCTTAACCGCCTTACCACCAACGCCGTCCAGCGCACCGTGGTCACCGGCCCGGTGGAGGCCACCGCCATGGGCAACCTGCTGGTCCAGGCCATGGGCGCCGGCGAACTCCGCAACCTCAAGGAGATCCGCCAGGTCGTCCGCGCCTCCACCGAGACCGGCCTCCATCAGCCCGAGGACGCCGCCGCCTGGGAAGCCGCCTACCAGCGCTTCCGGACGTTGCCGTAATGGGGTTCCAAAGGTTCCCCATGCCCAGCGCCGCCGCCCTCCGCCGCCTGCTGTTCTCCGTCCTCCGGATCGCCCTGGGGCTGGGGCTGGCGGCGTTCATGCTCCACCTGACCCTCCGCTCGGCCGGCAGCAGCCTAAGCCGCTGCCTAGGCGCCGCCAACCCCCTGCTGCTGGCGCTGGCCGGCCTGCTGTTCGGCGGCGTCATCTGCCTGGGCGCCTGGCGCTGGGGCATCCTGCTGCGCATCCAGGGGGTCCGGCTGCCCTACGCCGACCTGTGGCGGCTGACCATGATCGGCCAGTTCTTCTCGCTGGCCATTCCCGGCGCCGTCGGCGGCGACCTGGTCAAGATGGGCTACATCGCCCGGCGCGTCCCCGCCGGCAAGACCGCCGAAAGCATCCTGACCATTGTCCTGGACCGGATTGTGGGCATTCTCGGCCTGTTCGCCCTGGCCAGCGTGCTGGTGCTGCTGAATCTGCGGCTGCTGCTCGCCCTGCCGCCGGCCCACCGGGCGGTGCAGATGGCCGCCTTCCTGGTCGGCCTGGGCAGCCTGGGCGGCATCGCCGCCGTCCTGCTCGTCGAGTTCCGCGCCACCCTGCTGCGCCACCCGTGGGCGGCCCGCCTGACCGCCTTCACCGCCCGCCACGCCCCGCACCAGGCCGTGGCGCTGGTCATCCGGCTCACCGCCGCCCTGGAACTGTGCCGCCTCCACCGGGCGGTCATCGCCGGCACCATCGCCATTTCAGTCGGCGTCCATTCCACGCTGGCCCTGCTGTTGTTCACCGTCGGCCGGGCGTTGGGCGAGACTACGCTCAGCCTGCCGAATTACGCCCTGGTCACCCAGGTCGCCAACACCGTCGCCGCCATTCCCGCCACCCCCGGCGGGCTCGGCCTGCGCGACTTTGGCGCCAAGCTGTTCTTCGACGCTTTGGGGGTGCCGGCAAGCCTGGCCGGCAGCATCCCGGTCACCATGAGCCTGGTGATTTGCCTTTGGGCGCTGCTCGGCGCCGGTGTTTTCATCTGTACCCGGAGCGTAACCCGTGAAACGTGACCCGTAACCCGTGACCCGTGACCCGTGACCCGTGAAACGTGAAACGTGATATCGATTGCAATCGATTGGGCCCGACTGCGGCCGATTGCAATCGACAATTCATTTCCCCCCGTCCCCCGCTCACGAGTCACGCCTCACGAGTCACGCCTCACGAGTCACGCCTCACGAGTCACGCCTCACGCCCCGCCCCCAAGGAATCCCCCCACCATGAGCCTGCCCGTCAAGCGCGCCCTGATCCGCTTCCTCCTCTGCGCCGCTTTCGGCATGGTGCTGGAAATGCTGGCCTCCGCCGTTCATGGCGCATGCCGCCACAACTGGACCCTGTTCGGGCACTCCTCGTTCTGGATGATTATCGACTACGGCCTGCTGGGCATCCTGGTCGGCCCCATCGCAACGCCGCTGCGGCGCTGGCGCCTGCCGCTGCCCGGCCGCGCCTTCGTCTACATGCTGCTCATCTACCTGGTCGAGTACGTGTCCGGCCGGATCTTCACCGCCTGCGGCCTGAAGATCTGGAGCTATTATGACCGCTACAACCTGCACCACCAGATCACCCTGACCCTGGCCCCGGCCTGGTACCTGCTCGGGCTGTTCGCCGAAACCCTGTACCGCAAGACGGATGCCGTTGCGGTCACCCTGCTGCGCGGCTTCACCGCCGCCGAACTGGAACAGGCCCCGCGCCAAACCTGACCCGGGTGTATGACCGTTTTGTCGGATGATAGTGGTGCCACTCTTTTGAAAAAGGGTGCTCCCCCCGCGTTTCGCGCTCAGCAGCCCCGGCTCTGCCGGGTCTTGGAGTTTGGCGAAACTCAACGGTTGCGGTTTTCCCGTCCCAGCGGGACGAGGCGGGAACAGGCAGGGGCTTCAGCCCCTGTTTTGCCCGCCCCCCCCGTTTCGCGTGCCGTCAGGTACGCGGCGAATCGCGGCGTACCTACGGCACGCCATCGTTTCATTTTTCGGAACAGGGGCTGAAGCCCCTGCCTATTTTCATTCAGTCCCTACGGGACGAAGCCGCCCCTAAACCTCGTACTTTTGCCAAACTCCAGGGCGCCTGTGCCAGGCGCTCCCAAATGACCACTTCTCGCGCGGCTGGCACAGCCGCGGACAGCGGAACACCCCCTACTTCTGTAGGCGCGGGGTTGCACCCCGCGGAGAGGCGCGACCAGTCAGGTAGTTGCCAAACGGATCCCCAAGGAATCCCCGACGGAAGTGCCATGCGCCCCCCCGCCGCCCCCCCTTCTTGACCCGGAATAACCCCATGGTATAGTACTCGCTTTCTCCGGCGGCGGGGTAGCTCAGTTGGTAGAGCATCGGAATCATAATCCGCAGGTCACCGGTTCGACCCCGGTCCCCGCTACCATTTTTTTGTGCCTGAATCAGGGAGGCTACCCGTGGGCTTGACCATCCTGGTATTCGCCAAGCAGGTGCCAGACACCAAGAACGTCACCGGCAAGGCCATGAAGGACGACGGCACGGTCAACCGCGCCGCGCTGCCGGCCATTTTCAACCCCGAAGATCTGAACGCGCTGGAAATGGCGTTGCAGCTCCGCGACCGGTTTGGCGGCAAGGTGGTGGTGGCCACCATGGGCCCGCCCGCGGCCGCCAACATCCTGCGCCACGCGCTGTACATGGGGGCCGACGAGACGGTGCTGGTCACCGACCGCAAGTTCGCCGGCGCCGACACCCTGGCCACCAGCTACACCCTGGCCTGCGCCGCCAAGAAGATTGGCAAGTTTGACGTCATCCTCTGCGGCCGCCAGGCCATTGACGGCGACACCGCCCAGGTCGGGCCGCAGCTGGCCGAGAAGCTGGACATCCCGCAGCTGACCTATGTCGAAGAGGTCCAGCAGGTGGCGGACGGCAAACTGCGCGCCAAGTGCCAGATCGACGGCGGCTTCGAGGTCGTCGAGACCCCGCTCCCCGCCCTGCTCACGGTGATTGATGCCAATGCCCCCCGCCCGGCCGGCGCCAAGCGGCTGATGCAGTACAAGAAGGCGGTCACCCGCTCCGAGCTGCGCGCCAAGTCCGGCGGCGCGGACTACGAGGACGCCAACCGCCTGGCCGAGGAAGAGAAGCGCCTGAAGAAGAACGGCCTGTGGATCCACGAGTGGTCCGCCACCGAGGTCGGCGCCGACCCCGAGCGCATCGGCCTGGCCGGCTCCCCCACCAAGGTCAAAAACATCCAGAGCGTCGTGCTGGCCGGCGGCACCTACAAGGACATCCCCGCCACCGACGACGCCATCAAAGGGCTGGTCCACGAGTTGGTCGCGGAGCACATCCTGAGCTGACGCCAACAAACCTCAAAGTCTTCACCACGAAGCATCCGAAGCCCAATCGAAGTTTTTATCGGCAACCGAGCCTTCTTCGATCCAACTTCGTGCCCTTCGTGGCTTCGTGGTGGATCGGCGTTCGAGACACGGAGTTTCATCCATGAGCAAGAAAATCGGCAACGTCTGGGTGTTCATCGAGCAGGACGGCGGCAAGATTGCCGACGTCAGCCTGGAACTGGTCTGCAAGGGGCGCGAGCTGGCCGACACCCTGGGCACCAAGGTGGAGGCGTTGCTGCTTGGCGAGAACGTCAAGGGGCTCTGCGCCTCCCTGCATGCCCACGGCGTGGACAACGTGTTCCTGGTCGAGGACGCCCGCCTCAAGCACTATTCGCCGATCCCCTTCACCAAGATCATCATCGAGCTGATCAAACAGCACAAGCCGAACATCATCCTGTTCGGCGCCTCGGTGGCCGGCCGCTCGCTGGCCCCGCGGGTCGCCTCCAAGCAACTCGCCGGCCTCACCGCCGACTGCACCGACCTGCGCATTGATTCGTTCGAGGACAAGGCCAGCGGCCAAGTCCTGCCCAACAAGCTGATGCAGATCCGCCCGGCTTTCGGCGGCAACATCATCGCCACCATCGTCAATTCCTGGGACGACCCGCAGATGGTGACGGTGCGCGAAGGCGTGATGAAAATGACCCCGGCGCAGCCCGGCCGCAAGGGGCAGATCACCGTGGTCAAGCCCGCGCTGGATGACGCCGACTGCCTGCTGCAGATCATCGAGCGCTTCAAGGAGGAAAAGAGCGTCAACCTCAAGGGCGCCCAGATCATCGTCGCCGGCGGCTACGGCATGGGCAGCAAGGACGGCTTCGAGCTGGCCCGGAAATTCGCCGAGGCGATCGGCGGCCAGGTGGCGGCCTCCCGCGCCGCCGTGGATGCGGGCTGGATCGACCACGACCACCAGGTCGGCCAGACCGGCGTCACCGTCCGCCCGCGCCTCTACATCGCCTGCGGCATCAGCGGTTCGGTCCAGCACCGCGCCGGCATGGCCGAAAGCGCCAAGATCATCGCCATCAACCACGACCCGGCCGCGCCGATCTTCTCCATCGCCCACTACGGCATTGTCGGCCGTGTTGAGGATGTCCTCCCGAAATTCATCAAGGCCTACAAGGGCCAGGGCTGAGCTTAACCAGAGGGTTTCACGCATGCCGGAAAATTTCTACCTCGATAATCCCGACATCAAGTTCAACCTGATGAACGTCGGGCTGGACGACGTCGTCCGCGAGCGCGAAGAGGGCTACCAGCAGGCCGCCCGCTTCCCCGAGGCGCCCGTGGATTTTGCCGACGCCCTGGACAGCTTCGACAAGGTGCTGGACATGGTCGGCGAGATCTGCGGCGAGAACATCGCCCCGCGCGCCGCCGACGTTGACGAGGAAGGCTGCCACCTCGACAAGGGCGTGGTCACCTATGCCAAGGGCACCCAGGAAAACCTCCAGGACCTGGCCAAGGCCCAGGTGCTCGGCGTCATGCTGCCCCGCCAGTACGGCGGCCTCAATTTCCCGGTCACCGTCTACACCATGATGACCGAAATGGTCTCCCGCGCCGACACCTCCCTGCAGAACCTGTTCGGCCTGCAGGACATCGCCGAGACCATCAATAAATTTGCCTCCGACGAGCAGAAGGCGCTCCACCTCCCCCGCTTCTGCACCGGCGAAGTGGACGGCGCCATGGCGCTGACCGAGCCCGAGGCCGGTTCCGACCTCCAGGCCGTCCAGCTCAAGGCCCGCTTCGACAAGGAGAAGAACCAGTGGTTCCTCAACGGCATGAAGCGCTTCATCACCAACGGCTGCGCCAAGGTGCACCTGGTGCTGGCCCGCTCCGAAGAGGGCACCAAGGACGGCCGCGGCCTGTCGATGTTCGTCTGCGAACGCGGCCCGGGCCTGGTGGTCCGCCGCATTGAGAACAAGCTCGGCATCCACGGCTCGCCCACCTGCGAACTGCAGTTCAACGACGTCCCCGCGGAACTGGTCGGCGACCGCCGCCGCGGCCTCACCCGCTACGTCATGAGCCTGATGAACGGCGCCCGCGTCGCCATCAGCGCCCAGGCCCTCGGCACCGCTGAAGCCTCCTGGCGCTGCGGCCTCAAGTACGCCAAGGAGCGCGAGCAGTTCGGCAAGGCCATTCTCAAGTTCCCGGCCGTCTACGAAATGCTGGTCTCCAACCGCGCCCGCATCCTGGCCGGCCGCGCCCTGCTCTACTTCACCACCAAGTGGGTGGACCTGCGTGACAACGCCGACGAGGCCTGCAAGCACGCCGAAGCCGCCAGCCCCGAGCTGAAGCAGAAGGAGAAGGCCTACACCAAGATCGCGGCCGAGCTGACCCCCCTCTGCAAGGCCTACCTCACCGAGCTGGCCAACTCGGCCGCCTACGACACCATCCAGATCCACGGCGGCACCGGGTTCATGAAGGACTTCCCCGCCGAACGCTACTACCGCGACGCCCGCATCACCAACATCTACGAGGGCACCACCCAGCTCCAGCACGTGGCGGCCATCGGCGGCGTCATGCTCCGCGTCCTCGACCCGATCATGGCCGAGTTCAGCCGCCTGCCCTACGAGGGCAAGCTGCGCCGCCTGGCCAGCGCCGTCGACATGGCGCACGACAAGGTCCAGCGCGCTGTCAAGATCGTCGACGCCAAGAAGGATCCCGAATTCTTCGACCTCATGGCCCGCCGCCTGTGCGACATGGAAACCACCGTCCTCTGCGGCTACCTGATGCTCAAGGGCGCCCTGGCCGACAAGACCCGCGAAGCCGTCACCGAGCGCTTCATCCTCGACGCCCTCCCCGAGCTGGACGCCAACTTCGAGGCCATCAGCCGCGGCGACGTCAGCCTGATCGACAACCGCGAAGCCATCCTCGCCATGTGATGCCCCGCCGGGCATCCGGGCGCCGGCAGTGCGCCGTTAATCAAAACCGGGACGGGCCGTCTGGCCCGCCCCGGTTTTTTGTGGCCGCGACTGGGCGCGGATTGGCGCCGCCGGGAAACCTCGATTGCAGTCGGCCGCCATCGACCGCGGCCGACTGCAATCGAGTCCGAAAAACGGCCACGCCCCCGCCGTATTCAGCGCCACAACCTTGCAGAACGCCGCACACAGGCAAGAGTGCCGGTGTCACGTTCCTCTGGCCGTCTCGCGGACGAGGATTGGGGATTTTTTTCCGTGCCGTTGATTAAATTGGAGACGGCCAAAGCTTGACGGCGCGTCAACTGTAAGATATCTTATTACAGGAAAAGAAAGCGCTGTACCATGCGAAGCACACTTACCATCAGTCTTCCCGAAAAGGTGCGGGTGCAACTCGACCGGGTTGCCAGGGACGAGGGGGTGTCCCGTAGTGACCTCGTGCGCGAGTCGATTCGCGACCACCTCTTTATCCGGCAATTCCGCTCCCTGCGACGAACCATGACCCTGAAGGCATCTCAAGAGGGAATTCATACGGATCAGGACGTTTTCGACCGGGTATCATGAAGCTGGTTCTCGATACCAACGTGCTCATTGCCGCCTTCATTGCGCATGGCGTCTGCAATGAATTGCTTGAGTATTGCGCCGTCAACCACGAGATCGTTCTCTCTCCCTTCATCTTGGATGAACTGAAAGAGAAACTCGGGCAAAAATTCAAATTTGCCCCACCCGAAGCCGAAGCTGTCGTCCAGTTGCTGAAATCGCGGTTTACGGTGGTGACTCCCCGCCTGCCGGCCACCCCCATTTGCCGGGATACGGATGATGACGCGATCCTTGGAACCGCCTTTGCCGGCAACTGCGAATGCATTGTGACCGGGGATAAAGACCTGCTTGTCCTTCACCGCGTCAACGGAATCCACCTGGTTTCCCCCACTGATTTTTGGGCAATGGAAAAATAGGACGGGGGATGCGGCGCAAGCAGGGAAACGTTGCCCTGCGGGTGAAGTTGGAAGACCGGTCGGCGCGCGCCATGAAACGCCGCGGCCCTGCGGAACGCCGCGCCCAGGCAAGAGTGCCTGTGTCACGTTCCCTTCAGCCCAGCGGCGTGTCGGCCAGGTTGCCGTCGCGCAGGACCACCGGCACCAGCATGACCAGCGGCCGCCCCGGGCTGGTGAACTCCACCACCAGCCGGTTCACCGCCGCCGGCACCGGGGCCGCCTTCAGGGTGAAGGTCAGCTCGTTGATGCCGCGCCCCAGGTGGAATCCGACGTTGAGCGTCCGTCCCGCCGCCTGCGGCCCGATCTCCCAGCCCGCCTCGGCGTACCATTTGAAGTGCAACTCGGTCTGCACTTTGTAGCGGTTCCACACCTTGAGCTTCACCGTCTTGGCCTCGCCCTTGCGGACGGTCGCGCCATCCGGCCCGTAATCCACGGCGATCCGGAAGAAATCGAAGGTGTAGACCGGCCCGTTCAGGCAGAAGTACAGTTCCTCGAGGTAGCGCCCCTCGCTGGTGGCGAACAGCTTGGCCGGGTCGAGACCGGTGAGGTCGGTGGGCTGCCCCTCCACCAGTTCGAGCTGCGGCGTGTAGCGCAACGCCACCTGGCGGGCGATCACTTCGGTGCGCCGGGTCATCTCGTCCACATCCTGCGGCAGCTGGTTGCCGAAATAGCCGAGCTCGCCCAGGTTCAGGCAGGCGGTCTTGATCTTGCGCCCGATCGGGGTGATCCATTGCTCCGGAATCGCCTTGATCCCGTGCATGATGCCAAAGATGGAACCGACAGTGGCGCCGGTGCAGTCGGTGTCCTCGCCGCAGTTCACCGCGATGCAAATGGACTTGGCGAAGTCGCCGCCGCCGTAGAGCAGGCCGATCACCAGCATGCCGATGTTGGACGGCACGTCCCAGCCCAGCTGCCCCTGGTCGAAGCCCTTCTTCCGGTCCGCCTCGCTGGTGCAGGCGGGAATATTGAAGAAGGTGCTGCCGCGGTAGTGCCGGAGCACCTCGTCGCGGGCCTCCAGCCAGCCCTTCCTCTCCCGGTGGCATTCCACGGCGCAACGCACCGCCTGGGCCACCCCGCAGCCGGCCGGAATGAAGGACAGGCCGATGTCGATCAGGGTGTGCAGGTTCGTCTCCACAAAGGCGGCGGCCTCCAGGGCGGCGCAGAAGACCTCGGCGTAGGTGCCCTCGCCGTTGCCGTGGTCGAGGATGGCGTCCTCGTAGGCGTAGCGGGCCGCGTGGTGCGGGTTGCCGGGGCAGACGCAGGCCCAGATCTCGGACCGGATGAAGGCGCCGCAGCTGTCCTTGAACAGGTTTTCCGAGGTCCCCGACAGCGGCGGCGGCAGCCCCGAGCGCAGGTTGATCTTGGCGGTGCCGTACTCGGACCAGTGCGGGGTCACGTACAGGCACCAGTACTCGGCCAGCCGCCGGGCGTCGAGGTCGATCCCCTTCTCCTCCAGCGCCACCAGCCACAGCAGCTGGATGTCCAGATCGTCGTTGGGCAGCGGCTCGCCCTTCAGGTCCTGGGTGTAAAAACTGACGGCGTTGACCTGGCGCCGCCACTCCATCGGCGCCCCCAGCGTGCCGCCGATGTTCTTGCCCATCCAGCAGCCGAGCACCTTGTCGCGGTAATCCTGAAGATTGAGTTTCATCGGTCAGAGTTCCCTGCATTCTTCATGTATCGGTATCGGAATCGCCAGCCCCAATCCACCGTCCAGGTGAGGGCCTTCCGGTTTCGACCCGGTCACGCCAACGCTCACCATACCCCTTCAACATATACATTAACGCCACGATAATCCACGCATGTTTGCGACAATAAATAACACAATGCCGACAAAATTTCCACCGCCGCCAGTCGCCGTTCCCGCCCCCTCCAGCCGGGTCAGCCTGTGGCGCGACGACTTCGTCTTCTGGCGGCCGGACCTGCCCGTGATGGTCCAGCGCAACGAGCAGTGCAACTGCGCCTCCCACCGGCACGAGTTCGTCGCGGTCGTCTTCATCCTGGTGCTCCACGGCCTGGCCCTGGAACTGCTCGGCCGGCTGGGCCGCTTTGCCACTGAAAGCGGCGGCGGCCCCGACGCCGCCACCCTCCGCCGCCAGCGGCTGCGCGCCGCCTTCGAGCTGCTGGAGCGGCAGTATGCGGAGAACGTCTCCCTGGCCC
>JBAZJM010000068.1:0-17291 GCA_041651315.1 Lentisphaeria bacterium
GTCTGGTGCTGACCCTGGCCGGAGAGGCGCGGGGCGGAGAAGCGGCGGCCGCCCCGCCGCCGCCCGCCCTGGCCCAGCTTGAAGACGCGTTCACGGCAGTGGCGGAGAAGGCGTTTCCGGCGGTGGTGGTGATCACCAACCAGCAGGCCGTCCCCCACGGCCGCGCCCTGCCGCCGGAATTGCGGCGGTTCTTCGGCATTCCCGACGAGGCCGTTCCCGATGAGGACGAGGGCACGGTGCCCGGCCGTGGTCTGGGGCATGACGTCCTGCGGCCGGCGGGCAAGGGCTCCGGGGTGCTGTTCCGGGGAGACGGCTACATCGTGACCAACTGCCATGTGATCGAGGACGCTGATGCGTTGGAGGTGAAGCTGCACGACGGCCGGGTGTTCACCACCGCCGACAGTCAGCACAAGGTGGAGGTGGTGGGGCTGGACAAGGAAACCGACCTAGCCGTGCTGCGCATCGGCGGGGGCAAGCTCAAGGGGTTGCCGACCCTGCCGCTGGCGGACTCCGCAACGGTGAAGGTGGGGCAGTTCGCCATCGCCATCGGCGCCCCGTTCAATCTCGACTACAGCTTTTCGGTCGGGCATGTCAGTCAGAAGGGGCGCTATGACATGAACATCAACCGGTACGAGAATTACATCCAGACGGACGCCTCGATCAATCCCGGCAACAGCGGCGGGCCGCTGCTCAACATCCGGGGCGAGGTGATCGGCCTCAACGAGTTCATCGTCAACGGCGGCCTGGGGGGCGGCAATGTCGGCCTCGGCTTCGCCATCGCCTCCAATCTGGTCCGGCAGGTGGCCGACGGTCTGATCGCGAACCACGGCCAGGTGCCGCGGCCGTGGCTGGGGATTGCCATGCAGCCGCTGACGCCGGAGTTGAAGCGCCAGTTCAAGACCCCGGCGGGCGTGGTGGTGAGCAATGTCTTCCGCGGCGAGCCGGCCGCCCGCGGCGGCCTGCGTCCCGGTGACGTGATCCTCAAGGTCGGCGACACCGCGGTGCGGACCCCGCACGACGTGCAGTTCGGGGTCATGAACTACCAGCCGGGCACGCGCATTCCGCTGCTGGTGAGCCGGCAGGGCAAGACGATGCGGCTGGAGGTGGTGGCGGCACGCAAGGGACGCGAGCCGGCGGCGGAGGTTGCCGCCGCGAAACCGGCGGCGGCCGGCGATGACGAACCCGCTGCGGCGGGGGCGGCCCGTTTGGCGGCGGCCGGCATCCGTTTGGCGGACAGCGGGGACGGTGTTATGGTGTCCGCGGTCCGTCCCGGCAGTCTGGCGGCCCAGGCCCAGTTGCGGCGCGGCGACCGGATTTTGGAGGTGAACCAAAAGCCGGTGCGTTCCATGGCCGAGGTGGCCGCCGCCCTGGCCGGGACGGGGGGCGAGACCGTGCTTTACATCGGCCGCCGCGAGGGTAGATTCTTCGTCCCGCTGACGTGGGGCGAAGACACGGGCCAATAAACGCATGACCGACACTCCAGAGACAATTCCGGACAAATTGCCGCGCGTGGTCATCCAGGCCGACGAGTGCAAGGGGTGCGGACGTTGCGTGGCGGCGTGTCCGAAGGGGTGTCTGGCCCTGGGGCGTGAACTGAATCCGCGCGGGTTTTTCTATGCGCGGGTCGAGCATGATGGCTGTGTCGGCTGCGGCGCCTGCTTCTATTCGTGCCCCGAGCCGTACGCCCTCTCCGTGCTGCTGCCGCCGGCCAAGGCCAAGGGAAACGCCAAAACGTAATCGAATCAGGGAGCGCGGCCTCGTGGGAGTACGGTTGGTCAAAGGCAATGATGCGGCGGTGATTGGCGCGCTGCATGCCGGCTGCGATGCCTATTTCGGGTATCCGATCACCCCCGCCAGCGAGGTTGCCCACACGGCGGCCAAGCTGTTTCCGCGGCTGGGGCGGGTGTTTGTGCAGGCCGAGTGCGAGACGGCGTCGATCAACATGGTCTACGGGGCCGCCGCCGCCGGCAAGCTGGCGATGACCGGTTCCTCCGGCCCGGGCGTCAGCCTGATGCAGGAGGGCATGTCGTTTCTGGCGGCGTCCGAACTGCCGTGTGTGCTGGTGGACGTGGTGCGCGCCGGCCCGGGGCTGGGCAACATCGGCCCCGAGCAGAGCGATTACAATCAGATCGTCAAGGGGGGCGGCCACGGCAATTACCACAACTTGGTGCTGGCGCCGGCCTCCGTCCAGGAAATGTGCGATTTTACCGTTTGGGGATTTGACCTGGCCTTCCGTTACCGCAATCCCGTGGTGGTGCTGGCGGATGCGGTGATCGGCCAGATGGTGGAGCCGCTGACCCTGCCGGAACGGGTCGTTCCGGCGCCGGACGTGCAACGCTGGGCGGTCCGCGGCACCGCCGCCACCCGGAACAACGTGGTGACCTCGATTTTCCTCGACTTCGAAGTGTTGGAGGATTTGAACCGGCGGCTGGTGGAGAAATACCGCCGGGCGCGGAGCGAAGCCGTGGCGGAGAGCTGGCAGACGGCGGACGCGGAGGTGGTGTTTGTGGCCTATGGGGTGGCCAGCCGCATTGCCCGCTCGGCGGTCGAGGAACTGCGGCGCGCCGGCCTGCGCGCCGGTTTGTTCCGCCCCAAAACGCTGTATCCGTTGCCGGAGGATGAACTGGCCGCCCTGGCCCGGCGCCCCGGCATGCGTCTGGTGGTGGCTGAACTGAGCGACGGCCAGTTCCGCGACGACGTGCTGATGGCCACCCGGTTCGCCTGTCCGGTCAGCCTGCTGTCACGCATGGGGGGCAATTTGTTCAGCATTGAAGACGCCATGGCCGCGGCGCGCACGGCGGCGGGAGGCCCGGCATGACCACGTCCACCGTTCCGGAACCGCGGCAGCTCTGCGCCCGCGGGATCTATGCCGAATTCCCGCGCAAGGGCGGCGGGGCGCCGCGCGCCACCCATTATTGCGCCGGCTGCGGGCATGGCATTCTCCATAAGCTGATTGGGGAAGCCCTGCATGATTACGGATTGCAGGACCGTGCCATCCTGATCAGTCCGGTCGGCTGCGCCGTGTTTGCTTATTATTATTTTGACTGCGGCAACGTGCAGGCCGCCCATGGCCGGGCGCCGGCCTTGGCCACCGCGCTGGCGCGCTGCCTGCCGGAATCGGTGGTTCTCTCGTACCAGGGGGACGGCGACCTGGCGTCGATCGGCCTCAACCACACCCTGCAGGCGGCCAACCGCGGCGAACGCATGGCCGTCTTCTTCGTCAACAACGCGGTATACGGCATGACTGGCGGCCAGATGGCTCCCACCACGCTGCCCGGCCAGAAGACCGTCACCACCCCGCTGGGACGCGATGTGGCGGAGACCGGGTATCCGCTGCACATGTGTGAGATGATCAACACCCTGCCGGCCCCGGTCTACATCGAACGCTGCCTGCTGAGCACGCCCGCCCATCTCCAAAAGGCCCGGCGCGCCGTGCGCAAGGCCATGGAGATCCAGCGGGACCGGCGCGGCTATGCCTTTGTCGAGTTTCTCAGCCCCTGTCCGACCAACCTGCGGATGAGCTCGGTCGAAGCGTCCCGGTTTGTCGACGAACAGATGGCCCGCGAGTTTCCCCCCGGCTGTTTCCGCGACCGGGTGGCCGAAGTTCCTGCCGTTCCCGTGCCGCCGCCGTTGGCGCCGCTGACCTGTGGCGCCATTGAGGCGGCGTTGGGCGAGGGCGGGGGCGTTCCCGTGCCGCCGCGCCTGGACCCGGACTTTGGCACCATCCGCATCAAGGTGGCCGGCTTTGGCGGGCAGGGGGTGCTCAGTTACGGGCAGGTGGTGGCCGGGGCCGGGCTGGCCGATGGCCGGCACGTGTCCTGGTTCCCCAGCTATGGCCCGGAGCAGCGTGGCGGCACCGCCAATTGCTCGGTGGTGATCAGCGGCGGCGCCATCGGTTCGCCGGTGCTCTCGCACCTGCAGGTGCTGGTGGCCTTCAACCAGCCGGCCCTGAGCCGGTTCGCCCGCGACGTCGAGCCGGGCGGCGTGATCCTTTACGACTCCAGCCAGGCCGACACGCTGCCGGAGGGGACGGCCGCCCGTGCCATCGGCATCCCCGCCTCCCGCATGGCCATTGAGGCGGAATTGCCCAAAGCCGCCAACACCGCCATGCTGGCGGCCCTGGCGTGCAGCGGCGCCTGCCGCGTGCCCCCGGAGCGGTTTGCCGAACAGCTGGCCCACAGCTTTGCCGGCAAACCCGCCTTGGTGGAGGCCAATCTGCGCGTCTTCAAGACGGCCCTGGCGTGGTGCCAGACCCACGGCATCGGCGACCAAGCTTCGTTAGGCTGAAGCTTGTGAAGCTGTAGGCTGAACGGTCAAAAAAGTTGCACTCGCCGGCTTCGCTACCAGCGGTTCAAAACGAGAAAAGCGGCACCGCGTCATTGGGCCGGCAACAGGGGACTGTTTTTTCTCGGCGCCCGGTGATATATTCACGCCGTTTGCGCGAGCGATGCGCGATGGTGTCAATTGATATTTGGCCTAAGAACTTAGGAGGGTCAGCCATGATCAACAGTGATCCCAAAACCGGTCAGGTGACCTTTGTCTGCACGGTTGCCCCCAAGGCGAAGAAGGTGTTCCTGGTGGGCGACTTCAACGACTGGGACGCCACCGCCCGCAAAATGGTCAAGGTCAAGGACGGTTCGTTCCGGGCCAAGATGGACCTGGCGCCGGGCCGTTATGAATACAAGTTTGTGGTGGACGGCGAATGGATCGGCGATCCGGATTCCGACCACCAGGTGTGCAATCCGTTCGGGTCCTGCAACAGCGTGGTGATTGTCGGTGGCGACGCCTGCGGTTGCGCCTGCGGTGGTTGCGGTTGTGACTGACGGATCGTGCCGTTTGGGACGTTCTTTTCTGCCCCGCCGCCGCTTCGGTGCGCGGCGGGCCGGCCGTTTGGCCATGGAGTTTCATGACTCAGGCATCCCCCAGCATTGAAGCGGTTTTTGACGCCTGCCGCCGCGACAAGCGCAAGGCGCTGGTCGTCTATGTCACCGGCGGCGATCCCTCCCTGGCCTTCACCGAGCGGCTGCTGCCGCGCCTGGCCGCGGCGGGTGCCGACATCATCGAGCTGGGCGTGCCGTTCTCGGATCCCATGGCCGACGGGCCGGTGATCCAGGCCGCCAGCCAGCGGGCGCTGGCGGGCGGCGCCTCGCTCGACGGGCTGCTGGCGATGCTGAAACGCCTCAAGGGGGCGCTGACGGCGCCGCTGGTGCTGTTCAGCTATTACAACGTGCTGCTGCAGTACGGCGTCGACCGGCTGGCCCGCGACTCGGCCGCCGCCGGCGTCGCCGGCTGGCTGGTGGTGGATCTGCCGGCCGAAGAGGCCGCCGAAGTGGCGCCGGAGCTGGAGCGGGCCGGCCTTTGCCGGATTCCCCTGGTCGCCCCGACCACGCCCCCGGACCGGCTGCCCAAGGTGCTGGCCGGCGCCGCGGCCGGCGGTTTTGTCTATTACATCACGGTCACCGGCGTCACCGGGGCCCGGCGCGAACTGCCGCCCGACCTGGCGGACAATTTGCAGTCGCTACGCCGCCAAACCGCCCTGCCGGTGGTGGCCGGCTTTGGCGTCGCCTCCCCGGAAACGGCGCGCCAGGTGGCGGCCCATGCCGACGGCGTGGTGGTCGGTAGTGCCCTGGTCAAGCTGATGGCCGACCAGCCGGATGACGAGGCCCGTATCGCGGCGGGTGCCCGTTTTGTCGGCAGCCTTGCCGCCGCCCTGCGCTGAGGCCGACTCCCCGATGAACGCTTCCGCTCCCGAAGAATCCGGCCGCCCGTTTGCCTGCCGGCGTTGCGGCGCCTGCTGCCGCTGGCCGGGGTATGTGCGGATTGACGCTGCCGAGGCGGACGCCATCGCCGGTTTTCTGGGGCTGCCGGTGCCGCGGTTTCTGGAGCGCTACACGTTGCTGACGGCCGACCGGCGCGGCCTGTCGCTGGTCGAGGCGCCGGGCAGTTCCGCCTGCATCTTTCTGGAGGCGGACAACCACTGCCGCATCCAGGCCGTCAAGCCGCGCCAGTGCCGCGAGTTTCCCCACGGCTGGCGCAACCCTGACGCCGCCTGTCCCGCCTGGCCGGAGAAGTAATGGCCGTCACAGCAGGTTGGCGGCGGCTTCGGCGAGTTCGGAGCGTTCGCCCTTTTGCAGGCCGATGTGGGCGGCCAGCGGGCTGGTGCGGAAGCGGTTGATCAGGTAGACCAGGCCGTTGGACATGGCATCGACATAGGGGTTGTCGATCTGGTGCGGGTCGCCGGTCATGATGATCTTGGTGCCGTTGCCGACGCGGGTGATGACGGTCTTGACCTCCAGCGGGGTCAGGTTCTGGGCCTCGTCGATGATGATGTACTGGTGCGGGATGCTGCGGCCGCGGATGAAGGTGAGCGGTTCGATGCTGATCTCCTCGCACTCGAGGATGTCGGGCGGCAGCATGCGGTTGGGGCTGCGCTTGTCCTGTTCCCGGATCAGCTCGAGGGCATCGTAGATGGGCTGCATCCAGGGGCGCATTTTTTCGTTGATGTCGCCGGGCAGGAACCCGATGTCGCGGCCGACCGGCATGGTGGGGCGGAAAATGAGCAGCCGGTTGAACTGGTCCTCGCCGAACACCTTGCGCAAGCCGGCGGCGACCGCCAGCAGGGTCTTGCCGGTGCCGGCTTTGCCGGCGATGGTGAGCAGCTTGATCCGGTCGTCGAGCAGCGCGTCAAGGGCAAAGGTCTGCTCAAGGTTGAGCGGCTTGATGCCGGCGGCACCCTCGCCGGAATCCTTTAGCGGGGTGATCCGGCCGGGGGTCTTGCCGATCCTGCCGAGGGCGGCCGGACCGTCCGCGCCGACGCGCACCTGGACGTATTCGTTGGGCAGTCCCGTCAGCCCCGGGACGTCTGCCGGCAGCCCCTTGCGCAGGGCGGCCACCTGGGCCTCAGTGCCGGTGACCGTCTGCCAGCCGGTGTAGACGTCGGCGTCGGGGAAGCGGTCGACCTCATAATCCTGGGCGGGAATGCCGAGGGCGTCGGCTTTGAGGCGCATGTTGACGTTCTTGGTGATGACGATGGTTTCCCGCTCGGGGGTGGCGTGCTGCCATTCGGCGGCCAGCGACAGCAGGTGGTTTTCCGTGCGGCCGCCGCCGTGGAAGCCGCGCTCGGCGAGCCGGTGGCTGTCGCCGCCGCAGGTGACGCGCAGCAGGGTGTCGTTGTCCAGGCGCACGCCTTCGCCGAGCTTGCCGTGGGAGCGCAGGCCGTCCAGGGTCTGGGTAATGTGGCGTGAGTTGCGGCCGAGTTCGCTGACATCGCGCTTGAAGCTGTCGAGTTCCTCAATCACCTCGATCGGGATGATGACCTGGTCGCCGGGAAAGTTGAGGATGGCCTTGGGATCGTGGAGCAGGACGTTGGTGTCGAGGATGATGTTGCGTTGCATGTCGCTGCCAACCCTCCGTTGGGGGTGCGGCGGACGGCGCGGGGCGGCACCGATGCGCCGCAATCCCGGCAACCGCGAAATCCGCGAACCCGCGGCCAATATGGCGGGGGCGGGGCGCGGTTGCAACCCCGGCGCGAAAAAACCGGGTAACCGGTCTCCCGTTGGGGGGCCTTCAATGAAGACCGCCCTCCGAAGACAGCCTGAAGGCTGGACTCAAACACGGGGCACCGGTCGTTTGAGTTCACGCTTTAGCGTGTGGCAAATCAGCCACAGGCCGCCTTTCTCAATCGTTCCGCCCGGTCCCCCACGCCGTGACCGGGTATTTTCTTTTGGCGGCTTCTCTTTTCTTCGGCGGCTCCCGGCATTAAGTTATCTACTTTGTCCTGGCAACGGTCAACGAAAACACTCGGGGAGACAGCCGGTATGCGACGGATGTTCGTTTGGCGGCAATGGATGACGGTGGCGTTGGTAGTGGCGGCCGGCTGGACGGCCGCGGCCACGGCCGCCACGGTTGGCCAGGTGCAGGTGGAGAACAAGAATCCCCAGTGCGGCCCCGTGTCGACGGAACTGGTCAGCGGCTGCGTCAGCCTGCATCCGGGCGGGCCGTTCGACGCCAAGGTGCTGGCGGAGGACATCCGGCGGCTGTACGCCACCGGTTATTTCTCCGACGTTGAGGCGCAGGTGGATCCGGCGGCAAACGACACGGTGACGGTCATCTTCAAGGTCGCCTCGAAGCCGCGGGTGCACCTGGTGCTGGTCGAGGGCAACCAGAACATCAAGTCCAGCAAGATCACCGACAAGCTGACGGTGCAGACGGAGACGGTGCTCGACGACAAGAAGGTGGCCGACGATGTGGCCACCATCCGCAAGCTGTACGAGGACAAGGGGTATTTCCAAAGCTCAGTCAAGAGCGAAGTGCGGCCGCTCGCGAACGGGCGCGAGGCGGACGTCGCGTATGTGATTCATGAGGAAACGCGGCAAAAGGTGCGCGAAATCCAGGTGGTGGGCAACACCGTTTTCACCCGTTCCCGCCTCCTGGATGTCATGCAGATCAAGACCTCCTGGTGGCGCAGTCTGTTCGGCATGAACTACCTGGACAATGAGAAGCTGCGCCAGGACACCGACGCCATCACCGACCTCTACACCGGCAAGGGCTATCTGGATTTCCGGGTGGTCAAGATCGAGCAGGTGCCCAGCGCCGACCAAAAAAAGGTCACGCTCGTCTACCACCTTTCCGAGGGGCAGCCCTACACGGTCGCCGCGGTGGACATCACCGGCTGCCGGCGCTTTGGCCGGGACGAGCTGATGAAGGAGGTCAAACTGGCCAAGGGGCAGGTCTACGACTCCGAGGTGGAACGCGCCGACGGCGACCGGATCGAGGCCCGCTATGACATTCTCGGCTACCTCGACCTGCGCATCATCCCCCGCCACCGGCAGGACGCCGCCGCCCACACCGTGGAGGTGGTGTACGAAATCGGCGAGGGGCAGCCGTCCAAGCTGCGCGACATTTTCATCAACGGCAACCAGGTCACCCAGGACAAGGTGATCCGGCGCGAGCTCGCGGTGCAGCCCGGCGACCTGGCCGACAACAGCAAGCTCAAGGCCAGCAAGAACCGGCTGATGGCGTTGAACTACTTTGAGAGCGTGGACATCACGCCGCAGGCCACCGAGAGCGAGGATGAGAAGGACTTGCAGGTCAAGGTCAAGGAGAAGCGCACCGGCCAGTTGATGCTGGGCGTTGGCTACTCCAGCGACGACAGCATCGTCGGCATGGCCGAGGTCACCCAAGCCAACTTCGACCTGTTCAACTGGCCGAAGTTCACCGGCGGCGGCCAGCGCCTGCGCCTGCGGGTGCAGGGCGGCACGGAGCGGCAGGATGCGGTGCTGTCGTTCACCGAGCCGTGGTTCCTCGACCGGCCGCTGCGGCTGGACTGGGACCTCTACTACCGCGAGCGTGACCAGGACTACTACACCCAGCAGAACGTCGGCACGGCCCTGACCCTGACCAAGCCGATCACCACCTTCTGGCGGCACTCGGTCGGCTATCGCATCGAGGAGGTGCGCCTGAGCGACTTTGACAAGGATGTCAGCAAGTCGATCAAGGACGAGGAAGGCAACTACACGGTCAGCGCCGTGCTGTACCGCATCCAGCGCGACACCCGCGACAACGCGCTCAACCCCACCCAGGGCTCGCGCGTCGCCCTCACCGCCGAGGCCGAACCCAGCTTCCTCGGTTCCTATGCCGACATCTACCACCTCGACCTGGAAGCCGCCAAGTACTTCCCGGTCTACAACAAGTGCGTGATCAAGCTGGAAGGCCAGTTGGGCGTGGTGGACAACTGGGGCGACGAGGAGCCGGCGCTGTTCGACCGGCTGTACGCCGGCGGCGACAACTCCATCCGCGGCTTCAAGCGCCGCGCCGTCGGCCCTTACGACGACTATGACAACCCCATCGGCGGCCAGTCGTTGGCCCGCGGCACGGTCGAGTTCCTCTATCCGATCTACGACATGGTGCGCGGTTCGGTCTTCTCCGACTTCGGCAATGTCTGGGCGGATTCGTACGACTACCAGGGCGACTTCAACGTCACGGTCGGCCCCGGCCTGTTGCTGGATCTGCCGATCGGCCCGATCCGGCTGTACTACGGCTTCCCCATCGTCAAGCAGCAGGACAACCTGGGTGACGGCCGCTTCAGCTTCAGCATGGGTTATTTCTTCTGAGGTGAAAACCCTCAACCTGTACATCGCCCGCAAGCTGGTGGCGGCCACCCTGGCCGCCATCGGCGTGCTGACCTTTGTGCTGCTGTCGGGCAACCTGATCAAGGTGTTCGACCTGCTGGCCCGTGGCGTGTCGGCGCCGGCCCTTGGGCGGTTCATCCTGTACCTGCTGCCGGTGGCGCTGAACTACACCCTGCCGTTCTCGCTGCTGATCTCGGCGGTGCTGGTGTTCAGCCGGCTGTCGGCCGACAACGAAATCATCGCCATGCGCGCCAGCGGGGTCAGCCTGTGGCAGGTCATCTCGCCGGCCCTGTTGCTGGGCATCCTCCTCAGCGTGCTGGCGTTCTGGTTGCAGATGGACCTCGGCCCCCGCTGCCGTTTCCGCATGGACCTGCTGCTGGAGACGGAGGGCACCCGCAATCCGCTGGTGCTGCTGGAGCCGGGGCGCTTCATCGAGCTGCCGGGCAACGTGATTTATGTCGGCCGCCGCGAAGGAAACAGGCTCTACGACCTGCACGTCTATGGCTTGTCCGGTTCCGGCAAGGTGGTGCGCGACATCACCGCCCACGAGGGCATGGTCACCCTGGACGAAGCGGCGGAGACCATTCGGCTTGAACTCCGCGACGCGGTGGTGGTGGCCGCCGACCCCAATGCCCCCGG
Source organism: Lentisphaeria bacterium (assembly GCA_041651315.1). Lineage (GTDB taxonomy): Bacteria > Verrucomicrobiota > Lentisphaeria > Oligosphaerales > CAITYL01 > CAITYL01. The sequence goes on from JBAZJM010000068.1 coordinate 10,770, forward strand.
TGATGCGTCGCGGCTGCAGCGGGTCGCCGGCCAAAGCCTGGAGTTCCCGATCGAATACGGCCGCCAGCTCAACCGCAATCCGATCGCCAGCAAGTTCCGCCAGATGGACGCCGCCGCCATGCTCGGCCTGATCCATGCCTATGCCGAGCGCGGCATCGATACCACGCCGCTGCGGCTGGAGTTGCACCGCCGGCTGTCCCTGGCACTCTCACCGTTTGCCTTCCTGCTGCTGGGCATTCCCATCGCCATCCGCGCCCGCCGCGCCGAGCCGGCCATCGGGCTGGTGATGGCCATGGCGCTGGCCGCGGTGTTCTATGCCTTTCTGACGCTGGCCCAGCAGTTCAGCGGCGCCGGCGGCCATCCTGAACTGCTGGTTTGGCTGCCCAACATTGTCTACCAGGCCGGCGGCCTGTATGCCCTGGCCCGTCTGGCCCGGCGGTAGGGGAAGGCGCCGGCCGGCCGGCCAAGGAATGCGGCGTTCATGACGTTCCCGGTCATCATCCTGTTGTTCGCCAAGGGCCTGACGGTGGGCGGCATCTACGCGCTCATCTCGCTTGGGTTTAACATGATCCAGCGAACCACCGGCATCCTCAACTTTGCCCAGGGCGAATTTGTGATGGTGGGCGGGCTGGGGGCGGCCTGGCTGTGGCATGGCCTGGGGCTGCCGCTGGCGGCGGCCATGCCCGGCGGCGCGTTGCTGGCCGGGCTGGCCGGCTGGCTGTCCTACCAGGCCGCCCTGCGGCCGGCGGCCGGCGCCTCGGTCACCATCCGGATCATCATCACCATCGGCCTGGCCATTGTGCTGCGGGCCGTGGCGGCGCTGGCCTGGGGGACCGAGCCGCTGCACCTGCCGCCCCTGGCCGAGGGCGGGGTGACGCTGCCCGGTGGCGTGGTGCTGGACTGGCAGAGCGTGGCGGTGCTGGCCGCGGTGGCCGCCGGCATGCCGGCGCTGGCGTGGTTCTTCCGCTGCACGGCGGCCGGTCGGGCCATGCAGGCCTGTGCCGGCAATCCCGACGCGGCGCGCCTGTGCGGCATCAGCCCCGACCGCGTGGCGGCCCAGGCGTTTGCCATCAGCGCCTTTTTGGCCGGAGGGGCGGGGGTGCTGCTGACCCCCATGCTGTCGATGAGTTTTGACGGCGGCACCATGCTGGGGCTCAAGGGCTTTGCGGCGGCCGTGCTGGGCGGCGTCGGTCATCCGGCGGCCGGCGTGGCGGGCGGGTTGGCCCTGGGCATCCTGGAGCAGCACGCCTGCTGGTGGTCGTCGGTGTACAAGGACACCCTGGCGCTGGCCGCCGTGCTGGCGCTGCTGCTGATCCGGCCGAAAGGGTTGCTGGTCCGATGATGCCGCCGCGCGCCCCATCCCCGTGGACGATCTACCGCGGCCCGCTGGCCGTGCTGGTGCTGGCGTTGCTGGCGCCGTGGTTGCCGGTGGGCCGTTTCAGCTACCTGATTCCGCTGCTGCAGCTGGCCGGGCTTTATACCCTGCTGGCCGCCTCGCTGACGCTGCTGCTGGGGCTGGCCGGGCAGATCTCCCTCGGCCATGCCGGGTTCTTTGCCGTCGGGGCGTACGTGGCCGGCGTGGCGGCCACCGTCTGGGGCTGGCCGTCCGGCGTGGCGGCCCTGGCCGCCGTGCTGGCGGCCGGACTGCTGGCGCTGCTGTGCGGCGGCATGATCCTGCGCCTGCGCGGCCACCTGCTGGCGCTGGCCACGCTGTGCTTGGGCATCATTCTTCATGAATTCATCCTCAAGTCCGAACTGACCGGCGGCGCCGCCGGCCTCTATGACCTGCCGGAGTGGCGGCTGCCGGGGCTGCTCGGCGCCAGTCCCGCGGGTTCGTTCTACCTGGTTTGGGGCCCCGCCGTGCTGGCGCTGGCCTGGCTGGCCCATCTTGCCGCCTCCCCGGCCGGCCGGGTGTTGCGGGCGGTGCGCGATGACGAGGTCGCCGCCGCCGCCTTGGGGGTGGAGGTGTTCCGGGTCAAACTCAAGGCGTTTGTCGCGTCAGCCATGATGGCCGGGGTGGCGGGGGTGCTCTACGCCTTTGTGCAGAGCCCGTCCTATCTGGGCCCCGAGGAGTTCGGACTCAACACCTCGGTGCTGCTGCTGTTGATGGCCGTGCTGGGGGGGCTGGACTGCTTTTGGGGCGGCCTGGCCGGCGCCCTGGCCGTCCTGGCGTTGCGGGAGGGGCTCACCTTGGCCGCCGGCTGGTGTGGCTTCTCCGGGGCGGTCCGCCTGGAACAGCTCGTTTACGGCATGATTCTCATTCTGTTGCTGATCCGCGCCCCCAAGGGGCTGGCACCGCTGCTGGCCCGCCTGGCCGGGCGCGGCGGCTCTCCGGGAACGGAAGTTCCCTCCGGCCTGGACAATAACGGCGTTTCAAACCACCGGCCACCCCCCGCCTGACATGGAAGAACTCCTGCAATTTGAGGCGGTGAACCGGCGCTTCGGCGGTGTGCTGGCGGTGGATGGCGTCAGCCTGGCGGTGGCGCCGGGCGAGTTGACCGCCCTGATCGGCCCCAACGGCGCCGGCAAGACGACCCTGTTCAACCTGGCCGCCGGCGCCCTGCCGCCGACCGCCGGCCAGGTGCGTTTTCTCGGCCGTCCGGTGACCGGTGCGGCGGCGGTCTGCCGTCAGGGGCTGGCCCGCACCTTTCAAAACATCCGTTTGTTCAGCGGCATGACCGTGCTGGAAAACCTGCTCGTCGGCATGGGCGGCCACGGTTTTCGGGCCGGCTCGCTGCCCTGGCCGGCGTGCCGGCGGGCCGAAACCCGCCGCCGTCGCCAAGCCTGGTTCCTGCTGGAACGCTTCGGGCTCGGCGATTACGCGGAGCGGCCGGCGGCCGGGCTGCCCTTCGGTGTGCAGCGGGTGGTGGAGATCGCCCGGGCCCTGGCGGCCGGCCCCAAACTGCTGCTGCTTGACGAGCCGGCGGCCGGGCTGAACCGGACCGAGACGCGCCAGCTGGAGCTGCTGCTGCGGCAGATCCACGCCGACGGCGTGACGCTGCTGCTGGTCGAGCACGACATGGCCCTGGTCATGAGCCTGGCCCGACGTGTGGTGGTGCTCGACTGCGGCCGGGTCATCGCCGACGGCGCCCCGGCCGTGGTCCGCCGCGATCCCCGGGTCCGCACCGCCTATCTGGGAGGCGAGGCCCAATGAGTGAGCAACTGCTGAAGGCGGTGAACCTGCAGGCGGGCTATGGCAGGCTGCGGGTGCTCAACGGCGCCTCGCTGCATGTCGATGCCGGCGAGGTGGTGGCGCTGCTGGGCGTCAACGGGGCCGGCAAGAGCACGTTGTTGCGCGCCGTCGCCGGCCTGCTGCCGGTGACGGGGGGGCGGCTGTTTCTGGCGGGCGCCGAGGTGACCGGGCAGCCGGCCGAACGGCTGGCCGGGCGGGGGCTGCTGCTGGTGCCGGAAGGGCGGGGGCTTTTTCCCGACATGACGGTGCTCGACAATCTCCGTCTTGGCGGCCATGCCCGCCGGCTGCCGCCCCGCGACCTGGCGGCGGCCGTGGCGGCGGCCGCCGCCCGCTATCCCGTGCTGCAGGGGCGGTTGCGGGAGCGCGCCGGCAACCTCAGCGGCGGCCAGCAGCAGATGCTGGCCCTGGCCCGGGCCCAGGTGGCCGAGCCGCGGCTGCTGCTGCTCGACGAACCGTCCACCGGCCTGGCCCCGCAGTGGGTCAGCGACGTGTTTGCCGCGGTTCGCGACTGGCGCGCGCGCGGCGCCGCCGTGCTGCTGGCCGAGCAGAACATGGCCCAGGCCCTGGCGGTGGCCGACCGCGGTTACGTGCTCGAAAACGGCCAGATTGTGCTCGAGGGCACGGCGGCCGAACTGCTGGCCTCGCCCGCCGTGCGGAAGGCCTATCTGGGCGGCGAATAACCCCGGCGTTTTTGGGAGGGGCTCTCGATTGCAATCGGTTGCAGTCGATTGCAACCGACTGCGGTCGACTCCCGTTCTTCCGTCTTTCCGTTCCGCCCCGTTACCACGGTTCTGGGGGCAGGGGGGTGCCGGCGGCGCGGGCTTCCGCAAGACGCCTGGCGCGTTCGGGGTCAGCCCAGCCAAAGTCACGGACGGTGGTCTCAAAATAACTTTGGGTGCAGAGCCGTTCCGGCAGCCCAAACTTGTTCCACAGCAGGGTGCGGTCGAAATTGACATGCCAGTTGGGGACGAGCTGGACGCTGCAGGTGAGCAAGCGGTCCAGGGCATGGATCTGGAAGGCGAGCTCGGCACGCGAGCGGGCTTGGACGATGCGGTTGAGCAGCTCGTCCACCGCCGGATTGCGCAAGCCGGTGGCGTTTTGGCCGCCCGGGGTGGCGGCCGCCGCCGAGCCGAAATAGCCCTGCAGTTCATTGCCCGGCGAGCGGCTGTGCGGATAAACCATGACCACCATGTCATATTCGTAGGCGCGCTCGCGTTTCTCGTACTCGGCCGGCTGCAGGACGGAAATGGTCATTTCGGCGCCCAGTTCGCGCAACCGCTGGCGGTACGGTTCGACAATGCGCTGGAACTGGTCGCTGGCCAGCAACATCTCGAAGGTCAGGCGCCGGCCATCCCGGGTGCGGATGCCGTCGGCGCCGCGGAGCCAACCGGCGGCCTCGAGCAGCTGTTCGGCCTGGCGCAGGTTCTCGGCGGCGTCCTGCCCGTCGCCGGGCGCGCGCAGTGGGCCGGTCAGAGCCATTTTGGGAACCGCCTCCGCCCCATGGCGTTGCCGCAGGTCATTCAGGTATTCTTTGAGTTTGCCGGCCGGCGGCGCGGTGTCGGTGAGGTCGGGACTGTTCTCAAAATAGCAGCGGGTGCGGGTGTATTGGTTGTAGAACAGGTTGGCGTTGCTCCAGGGGAAGTCGAAGACCATGGCCAGCGCGTAGCGGGTCTTGAGCGACTGGAACAGCGGGCGGCGCAGGTTGAAGGCAAACCCCTGCATGCCGACCGGCCGGCGGTGGTGGAGTTCCCGGCGCAGAATGTAATTCTTCTGGATGAACGGTCCGTGGAAGTCCAGAGCCCAGTCTTTGGAGCTGTTGGGCATGAAAACGTCGAATTCGCCCCCTTTGAACGCCTCCTTCAGCGCTACATCGTCCAGGTAGACGCGGGCGGTGATGGTGTCGAAGTTGTGGGTGCCGCGGCAGCGCGGCAGGTCGCGGGCCCACCATTCCGGGTTGCGGCGGACGGTGATGTATTTGCCGAACTCAAAGGACTGGATCACATAGGGGCCGGAGCCGACCGCCAGGGTGTCAAAGTCACGCCCGAACTGCTTTCCCGGAACGCCGTACACGTGTTTGGGCAACACCGGCAGTTCGCCGGCAATCAGCGGCAGTTCCTGGTTGCGGCGGGCAAACTGAAAACGCACGGTGCGCGCATCCACTTCCGTCACCGCCTGGATGTCGGCAAAATACTGGCGGTACATGGGGTGGAACTCGGGGTCCTTCATCAGCTGGTGGGAGAAGACGAAATCCCCGGCCGTGACCGGCCGGCCGTCGGAGAAGCGGGCCTGCTCGCGGATCCGGCAGGTCATGCTGAGCCGGTCGGCGGCCAGGTCCATCGATTCCCACAGGTGCCCGTAGACGGTAAAGGGTTCGTCATCCGCCGCCGAGGCCTTGGTTCCCGACTCGAAGACCAGGTCCACCAGCGGTGCCGGCAAACCCTTGAGTGAATAAGGGTTCAGTTTGGTGAACGGCCCCGCACGCATGACCAGCGCGCCGCCCTTGGGCGCCGCTGGGTTGACATACGGGAAGGCCGCGTCCGGGCCGCGTTTCACATCCTCCGGGCCGTACAGGCCGAGGGCATACTGCGGTTCGGCCCCGGCGGCCGTGGCCAGGGCCAGCAGACCGGCCACGGCGGGCCATTGGCGGAAAGAAAATGGCATGGGGTAGGCCTTGGCTGAGGGCTGGGGGGTGCAGGCCCGTCCGACGTGTCCGGCCGGTCCGATCAAGCAAAAACAAGGTCATCAAGCGCAACGCAAGATAATCCGCACGTGCCGGAGCGCAACACGGAACGGTTCCGCATTCGACATTCATTGGAGTTTTGAAACGGCCTTCATAAATAACTCAGGCTAGATTATGCGCGCTGATTTTGGATGTGTGGCGGTGTTGCACGGAGTGGTGGTTGTCCATGGTTGCTTGTCTGACAGGTTCATTGGGGGGGGGCGACGGTGTCGCCGGAACCGGCCCCGTACATTTCATCGGGGTTGGCGGGGTGGGGATGTCGGGGCTGGCCACGATCCTGCTGCAGCGCGGGGTGGCGGTGTCCGGTTCGGACGAGGCGGTATCGCCGGTGCTGGAGCGGTTGGAACGGCTCGGGGCGGTGATTGCCACCGGACATGCGGCGGCCAACGTGCCGCCCGGCACGGCGCAGGTGGTTTATTCGAGCGCGGTGCAGCCGGCCAACCCGGAAATGCAGGAGGCGGCGCGGCGCGGCCTGCCCTGTTGCCGGCGCGGCGAATTTCTGGCGCAGCTGGCGGCGCAGTACCCCGTCGTGGCGGCCGTCGGCGGCTCGCACGGCAAGACCAGCACCACCGCGATGATCGCGCACATC
>JBAZJM010000069.1:0-17128 GCA_041651315.1 Lentisphaeria bacterium
ACTGGCCCGCGAAATCCGCACCCGCGGCGGCGACGGTTGCAGCGTGGTCGCCATCGGCCCCGAGACCTACAACCGGCTGCAGGCCAAGTTCGGCAACGTCAACCGCCTGCTGGCCTGGGGACATGCCCGGGCCTTGGAAAACCTGCTGGAGCGCCGCCCCGACTGCCCGCGGGCCATTTCCGACCAGTTCGGCCACAAGACCCTGGTTGAGCGGGCCCTGCTGGACAAGGGCAAAAAGTTGGTGTTGGAACAATACCATCGCGCCGAGGCCGATGTGGCCGTGGCCGCCGCCTCCATCGTGGCCCGCTCCGAATTCGTGCACCGCATGGAACGGCTTGGCGCCGAGTGCGGCATCCCCCTGCCCAAGGGCGCCGGTCCGGCCGTCGACGCCGCGGCGCGCCGCTTCGTCGACAAGTTTGGCGCCGCCGCCCTGGAACGGGTGGCCAAAACCCACTTCCGCACCCGGGACAAGGTGCTCGGGCTGCCCCTGCCCCCGCGGCCGCCCCCGGGCAGCTTCCGCCACAGCTAGCCCCCCCCACGCTTCCCCCGGCCCAGCCTGGGGCGCGGTCGTGACCGGAACGGCATTCCCTGCGCGGCTGAGCCTATTGCTCGATCCAGATCGCGGTCCCGGATGGCGAATCGGGCTTGCTATTTGGTGCCCTGCATGGTAGAATCTTTTCTCAGCCAGCAAGCGATGACGCTCCGACGGAAGCGAGGGCCTCATGAAAGCAGCCCCATCCTCCCCGCGTGAACCGGTGGCGGCGCCACCGGTTGTCTCCGACTGCTGGGACAAAACCTTTGCCGCCCTTGCCGATGCCGTTTCGGTCCTGGACGAGAACGGGCGGGTTTTGCAGTGCAATCCGGCAATGGCAAAGGTTCTGGGCCGGTCCCCCGACGCGATCGTGGGGCAAGTGTGCTGGCAGTTGGTCCACGGGACCACGGAGCCGATCCCCGACTGCCCCGTGGTCCGGGCGCGCCAGACGAAAAGCCGCGCCTCCACGACGCTGGCCTTGGGCGACCGCTATTTTGAAATCACCGCCGACCCCATCCTGGATGCGGACGGACGGGTAACGAGGGTCGTGCATGTGATGTCCGATGTCACCGGACATCGTCTGGCGGAACAGCGCATCCTGCAGCTGAACCGCCTGTTGCGGACGATTTCTGAAGTGAACCAGATGATCGTCCGTGAGACCAACCAAGACCGCTTGCTTCATGAAACCTGCCGGATTCTGGTGGAAAGCGCCCAGTTCCGGATGGTCTGGGTGGGGTTCATGGAGGCCGCCTCCGGCCTGGTCAGGCCGGCGGCCACAGCCGGGTTGGGCGAGGGGTATACGGAATCGCTCCGGGTGCGCTGGGACGATTCCCCAGAGGGACGGGGGCCGACCGGAACCGCCATTCGCACAGGCGCACACGTGGTGTCCGATGATGTGGCGCGTGATGCGGCTTTCGATCCCTGGCGGGACAAGGCGCTGAAATACGACTTCCGCAGTTCGGCGGCGTTTCCCCTCCGCATGCGGGATCAGGTGGTCGGCGCACTGTCGGTCTATGCGGATGTGATTGACGCCTTTGGCGCCGAGGAGGTCGCATTGCTGGACGAACTGGCGATGGATCTCGGGTATGCGCTGCAGACCCTCGACGACCGGGCCACCCGCGAACGGGCCGAAGCCGCGGAACGGGAGAGTCAAGTGCGCTTCCGCGCGGTGGTGGAGACGATTCCCGACCTGGTCTGGCTGAAAAATCCTGACGGGGTTTACCTGGCCTGCAACCGCCGGTTTGAGCGTTTTTTGGGGGCGGCAGAAGCCATGATCGTGGGCCGGACCGATGACGATTTTATGCCCCGTGAACTGGCGGATTTCTTCCGTGACCATGACCGCAAGGCCATGGCAGCGGCTGGCCCGACCATCAACGAGGAGTGGGTGACCTTTGCCAGCGACGGCCACCGGGAATTGCTGGAGACCATCAAGACCCCCATGTATGACCCGCAGGGGCGCCTGGTCGGGGTGCTGGGGATCAGCCGTGACATCACCGGGCGCAAGGAGACGGAAGAGGCGCTACGAAACAGCGAGGGCCAGTTCAGGGAACTCTTCAACAACATGACCAGCGGCGTGGCGATCTACGAGGCCATGGATGAAGGGGCGGATTTCATCTTCAAAAACATCAATGAAACCGGCCTGCGCCTGGGCGGATTGAAACGGAATGAGGTGATTGGCAAAACCGTCACCGAGGTCTTCCCCGGCATTCGAAGCATGGGCCTGCTGGAGGTGTTCCACCGGGTTTGGAAGACGGGGGTTGCGGAACGTTATCCCGGCACGCAGTACACCGATGCCCGTCTTTCCAAGTGGTACGAAAATTGCGTGTTCAAGATCCCTTCCGGCGAGATCGTGGTCGTCTATGATGACATCACTGAGCGCAAACAGGCAGAAGAGCACCTTCTCCAGGCGGCGGCGAAGCGGCGGGAGCTGGACTTCATCATCAACCACAGCCCCGCGGTGGTGTTTCTTTGGAAGGCGATGCCGGGCTGGCCGGTGGAGTACGTTTCGGAGAATGTCCGGCAGTTCGGGTACGTTCCCGAAGACTTCACCTCGGGCCGGGTGTCCTATGCCTCCATCGTGCATCCCGATGATCTGGGGCGGGTGGCCGCGGAGGTCGCACGCTACAGCGCCGATCCGGGCTGCGATGAGTACAGCCAGGAATATCGTATTGTCTCCCCCCAGGGACGGGTGTGCTGGCTGGATGACCGCTCCTGGATGCGGCGGAATGACCGCGGCGAGATCACGCACTTTCAAGGCATCATCTTGGACATTACCGAGCGCAAGCAGGTGGAGGCGGAGCGGGAGAAGCTCCAGGCGCAACTGAACCAGGCCCAGAAAATGGAGTCCATCGGCCGGCTGGCCGGCGGCGTGGCGCACGATTTCAACAACATGCTGGCGGCAATCTTGGGACACGCGGAACTGGCCTTGGACAAGGTGGCTCCGGCACACCCGATCTTTGACGACCTGCAGGAAATCCAGAAAGCCGCGGAACGGTCCGCCGATCTCACCCGGCAATTGCTGGCCTTTGCCCGCAAGCAGACGGTTTCGCCGAAGGTGCTTGACCTGAACGAGACCGTGGCCGGAATGCTCAAGATGTTGCGGCGCCTCATTCGCGAAGGCATCGAGCTGGTCTGGCTGCCGGGGGCGGCGCTGGGGCCGGTCAAGATGGATCCGTCACAGCTTGACCAGATCCTGGCCAATCTGGCGGTCAACGCACGGGACGCCATCGGCGGGGTGGGCACGTTCTCCATTGAAACCCGGAATGCCGCCCTTGACGAGGTCCGCCGGGCCGGACATGCGGACGCCGTTGCCGGCGAGTATGTTGAACTGGTGGTCCGTGACACCGGCTGCGGCATGAGCAAAGACGTGCTGGGACACCTGTTCGAGCCGTTCTTCACCACCAAGGGCATCGGTGAAGGCACGGGGCTGGGCCTGGCCACCGTCTACGGCATCATCCGGCAAAACCACGGGTTTGTGACCGTGGACAGCGAGCCTGGCCGCGGGACGAGCTTCAAAATTTACCTGCCCCGCCATCACGAGCAGGCCGGGACGGAGCAAACCCAGGCGGCGCCAGCACTGCCCGTCCCCCGGGGCCGTGAAACCATTCTGTTGGTTGAGGATGAACCGGCGATCCTGAAAATCACCGCCACCATGCTCGAACGCTTGGAGTACGCCGTGCTGCCCGCCGCCACCCCGGGCGAGGCCATCCGCCTGGCCCGGGAACACCACGGGGAGATCCATTTGCTGATGACCGATGTGGTCATGCCCGAAATGAACGGCCGGGATCTGGCCAAGAACCTGCTGGCCCTCTACCCGCACCTCAAGCGCCTGTTCATGTCCGGCTACACGGCCGATGTCATTGCCCACCACGGGGTGCTTGACGAGGGGGTCAACTTCATCCAAAAGCCGTTCTCGAAATCAAGCCTGGCCGCCAAGCTCCGCGAGGTGCTGGACGCCTGATGCCATATTGTGCTTCACAAGGCCTTCGCTCACAGAGGCTCAAAGGCACCGAGTGATTTTTTATTGCATTTATTCTGAATTAGTTGTGTTTTCTTGGTGAACTCTGTGTCTTGGTGAGAAAATTTCTCGAGTGGAATTGGTGTGACCTAACCTGGATTATTCATGAAGGCCGCCAAGAACGTGGGGCATTCCTGCCGGCCACTGGAGTTTGGCACAACGACGAGAACCTTGGGTGGATTTCGTCCCGTAGGGACTGAAAGATACTAGGCAGGGGCTTCAGCCCCTGTCCCGGGAAATGAAACGATGGCGTGCCGTAGGTACGCCGCGATTCGCCGCGTGCCCACGGCACGCGAAATGGGGGGGGGGGACAAAACAGGGGCTGAAGCCCCTGCCTATTCCCGCTCCGTCCCGCTGGGACGGAAAAACCGCAACGGTTGAGTTCTGCCAAACTCCAGGGGCAGGCATTCCTGCCCGCGCCCGACTATTGGCGTAAATCACAGGCCGGTCACTTCAGGAGCTGTTCGATCAGCTCCGGCGTGAGCCGTGCTGCTGGCACGCCGGCGGCGGCGCCCACCACGTCACGGAACAGCTCGGCCTTCTCCTGCTGCAGTTCCAGCACCTTTTCCTCGACCGTGTCCGCCGCCACCAGCCGGTAGGCGATGACCGGCTTGTCCTGGCCGATGCGGTGGGTGCGGTCGATGGCCTGGCGTTCCACCGCGGGATTCCACCAGGGGTCGGCAATGACCACGTAGCCGGCGCGGGTCAGGGTGAGACCGGTGCCGGCCGCCTTGAGGCTGAGCAGGAAGGCGGTCGGTTCGCGGCCCTCCTGGAACTCGCGCACCAGCCGTTCGCGCTCGGGAATAGGGGTCGCCCCGGTGATGGTCAGGGTACGCATGCCGGCCGCCTGCAGCACCGGCTCGGCCAGGGCCAGAAAACGCGTGAACTGGCTGAACAGCAGCAGGCTGTGCCCCTCGCCGGCCAACTCGCCGGCCAGTTCCCCCAAACTGGCAAGCTTGGCGGACACCGCACCGGCGGGAATGACCGGGGGCGGATAGTCCGGCAACGGCGCGCCGCCGGCCAGTTCCAGGCGGGCCTCGGGCAGCATCCGCGGATCACCGCAGGCCTGGCGGAGCCGGGTCAGGGCCGCCAGCACGCCAAGGGGGCCGTGCCGGCGCGCCAAGTCGCGTGCCCGCACCATTTCCTGGTCGTAGAGTTCACGCTGCCAGCCGTCCAACTCGACGCGCAGCACCTCCTCGGTGCGCGGCGGCAATTCGCGCGCCACCTGTTCCTTGAGCCGGCGCAGCAGCACCGGGGCAATGCGCCGGGCCAGGCCGCGCCGGTCGGCGCCCACCTCGTAGCGTTCGATGAACTGGTCGCGCGCGCCCAGAAACCCCGGGTTGAGGCATTCCATGATCGACCACAGGTCGAGCGCCCGGTTCTCCAGCGGCGTGCCGGTCAGCGCCAGGGCGCCGTTGGCGCGCAGGCCGCGGGCGGCGCGGGTCACCTGGGCTTCGGGATTCTTGAGCTGCTGCGCCTCGTCGAACACCACCAGGTCGAAGTCGCGGGCTTGGAAACGGGCCGCGTCCTGCCGCAGCAGGGCATAGTTCACCACCAGCAGGCGCCAGCCGGCCGCCTCCAGCAATTCCGCCCGGCGTTCCGGGGCTCCGGCATAGACGGCGCAACGCAAGTCCGGGGTGAAGCGGGCGGCATGGTCGCGCCAAACGGCGGTGACTGAGGCCGGACAAACCACCAGCGCCCCCTTGGCCAGCAGGCCGGCGGCGGCGCGGGCGGCCAGCACCGCCAGGGCCTGCAGGGTCTTGCCCAACCCCATGTCGTCGGCCAGGATGGCCCCCACCCCCCAGGCGCAGCGTTCGTTGAGAAAATGAAAGCCGTCCTGCTGATAGCCGCGCAGCACGCCGGGAAACGGTTCCGGCAGGGCCGGCAGGGCCGGCGGCGCCGTCCGCCGCAGCCGGTCGGCCAGCGGCCGGCTTTCCGGCAGCACGGAAACGGTTGGCACCGCCGCCAGCTGGTTCAGGCGCCGGACCGCTTCCGGCCGGAACAGGCGGGCGCCGCCGGCCGTCAGCTCCGCGTCGTCAAGGCCGGCGTCGCCCAGGCGGTCGCGGGCCGCCTGCAGGGCCGCCAAGTCCAGTTTCAGCCAGCCGCCGGAGCGCGGGCGGATCAGCGCCCGCTGCGCCTTGAGCGCGCCCCGCACCTCGTCGTCCCCCAGCATCAGGCCGTTGGCGCGCCATTCCACGGCCAGATCCACAAACACGTCGCCGCCATCCCGCAGCCGCAGGGCGGCGGCCGCCGCCACGGCCGGTCCGAACAGCCCCGCCAGCTCCGGGGCGATGCGCTGGACGACCGCCGCCGGAAGTCCGCTCCAGCCCTCGGCCAGCCGCCCCATCGCCTCCGCGTTGCCCGGCACATGCCACCAGCCGTCCGCATCGGGCCGGCCGCCGGCCGCCGTCAGCCAGCCGCGCACGGCCGGCAGTTCGGGCGACATCAGGCGCGTCACCACCCACCCGTCCCCCTGGGGCGCCGCCCCGAGCGTTGCCGCGGCCGGCAGCCGTTCCGGGGTCAGCACCAGGCCGTCGAGCAACAGCCGCGCCTTGGCGCCGGCGCCGTCGGGAGCCAGCTCGACGGCCAGGGCCACCGTTTCCTCCACCGAACGGACCGTGCTGCCGCGCAACAGGTCGAGCCGGCCGTCCAGCAGCACCGGCAAGTGTTCCGCCACATGTTCCCGGCGCATCCGCGGCGCCTTGCGCCCGAACAGTTCCTTCAACCGGTCCCAGCCCAGCGGCGGCTGATAGCCGGCCAGCCCGGCTTCGGCCATGGCCCCGGTGCGGCCGGCCGCCAGGTCGGCAAACAGTTCATGGAGCGGAAAACGCCGACCCGTCGGCGCGGTGACCACCGCCGTCAGCCGCACCCAGCCGTCATCGTCATTGTCAAGCTCGATGTGCAGCGCCGAGGTTCCGCCGGCCAGCACCACCGGCCGTTGCGAGGCGCGCTCGATGAAGCGGCCCGGCACCGCGTTCCATTCCGCCAGCCACAGGTCGAACTGTTCGCGGGTCAGCTTGTGCACCTGCAAGTTGTCGCGCATCACCTGGCGGCGGTCCAGCCGCGGCGTCAGCCAGGCCAGGAACCGCCGGTCGTCCTCGCTCCACTCCGCATCCCCCTGGGTGCTGTGGCGCAGCCGCAGGCAGAGATTGAGCAGCTGCTGCATGCGCAACAGCCGGCGTTCGGCGTTCACGGTCTGATAAAAGCGCAGCGTCACCTGGCCCGGCTCATGATGAAAGTCGGCCTCCGCCTCCAGCCGGGCCTGGCGGACTCCCGCCCGGGCGGGGGCGGACAGGGTGCCGTCTTCCAGGAAAAACGACTGCTGCCGCCATTGCCCCAGCGGCCCCGGCAGCTCCGTGGCCGTCGAAAGCCGCCGGGAAAGCGACGGCGCGGCGGCCGGAGCGGGAGTCGTGCCGCCGCCCCCGCCCGCCGGACGCCAGCCCTGCTCGCGGATGGTTTCCAAAAACAGCCGGGCCGCCGCCCAGGCATGCACGCAGCAGTCGTTCACATAACCGCAGGTGCAGCTGCGGCGCCAGACGCCGTCACGCCAGCGCCAGGCCACCCGCTGCATGCCGAACATGCAGGTCAGCGAATCCTCGGTCCATTTCAGCTCGCGCGGCGGGGTGAGCCGCGTGGCCCGCCAGGCCAGTTCGCGCAGCCGGGGCGGAAACAGCGCCTTCAGCGCCGCCTCCTCCGGCCAGTGCGGCAGCCAGGCCGGCGGGGTCTCGGAATGTTTGGGCAGAGGGGATTCCATGGGGGTAAGATGGCCCAAAAGGCCTGCACAACATATCCCGCCTGGCCCCAATGCAAGACTGAAGCGTCTTAGTCTGGATTATTCATGCCCCCAATCCGTTTGGCAACTACCGGACCGGCAGCGCCTCTCCGCGGGGTGCAACCCCGCGCCTACAGGACGGACAGGGTTTCCTGAGGTTCCGGCACTCAGCCCCGACACCTCCCCCGATAGAGCGCCCAGTGGATGACCAGACGGTAGGCGACGTTGTAGGGGATGGTGCCGGGACGGCCGCATCGGAGCGCGTAAAGCAAGTCCCGCCCCAGTTCCCGCAGGCAACGACCGGCCTGCCGGAACAGCGCCGGCCGTTCGCCAAAGATGTGGACGTAGGCCTGGCCATGCCGGAACTTCTTGCGATAGAGCTCCGCCAGCGAATAGTTGTGGGAATGTTCCACCCGCGAGGCCGACACCAGCTGGAACCGCGCCCCCTGTTGGCGGCAGGCACGGGCCCAGCCCAGATCCTCGGCGTAGCCCGAGGCGGCAAACGGCGTCTTCTCCCACAGCTCGCGCCGGAAGGCGCAGGCCACCGCCGAGAAAAAATCGGCATTGTCGCCCGTGAGATGACGGGGATCATAAGCGCGGGCATAATCGTAGGCGACGATGAAGCGGGCGTCCGCCCGCGGCCCCTGCCAGCTCATGGTGGCATCGGCCGCCCCCGCCTGAATGGGCGCCAGCAGGCGTTCCAACCAAAACTCGTCCAAGGGTACGGCATCGGCGTTGAGCAGCACCAGCAACGGCGCCGGGGTGGCCGCAATCATCCGGTTGAGCACCTGGCCGGGCACATACTCCTCGGGCCGGATGCAGGTGAGCCGGGCCGGATTGAACTCGCGCACCACCTCCAATGTGCCGTCGGTGGAGCCGGAATCGACATTGTACAGCGTGAAGTCGCGCCAACGCTGGCGGTTCAGACCGTCCAGCGCCCGGCGCGTGTGGGGCTGTTCGTTCTTCGAGCGCATGATGACCGCGACCCGTTCCGGCGCCGCCGCCATGGCCCCCGTCCCCCGCATCGCCTGTGCCGCCTCCGTCATCCGCCGCCTCCGCCACTGTCCTCCGCACCACGCCTCTCGGCGCCCGGAATATATACCGGCAAGCGAAAGACTTGGTAAAACTGCCGCAACAGGATAGAATGAAGGTGGTAGGGGATGCCCCCCGGGCATGCCCGTGGAGATGCTGCCATGAACGCCCAATGGACCTTCAAGCAACTGGCCGAACAGCAGGTCTTGCTGATCACGGTTACCGGTGCCTTTGCCCTGGCGGACAGCGAACGGCTGGTCAACGACATCCGGAATACCCGCGCGGATCTTGAAAAAGTACATATTCTGACCGATTTTCGCGGCGCCGACCTGAAGCTGGAAACGGTCGATATTTTCGAATGCCCCAAAGCCTACCAGCAACTGGCAAAGGGGCGTCACACCCGGGTCGCCATGCTCTTCAAAATCATCCGGGACGAAACGCTCTTTTATGAGAACGTCTGCCGCAACCTGGGCTATGACGTGTCAGTCTTCACCGACTATGACCAGGCCATGCAGTGGCTGACCGCGGGCACCGCCAGCCAGTCGCCGGCCGGTGCCAAACGGACGTGATTTGGGGTCTCCCCGCAGCGGCCGTCCCTTTCCGTAACTTTCGTCATTTCTTCCGTCTTTCCGTTCTTCCGTATCTTCTGCCCTTACCGCCCTCATCCGGCCGCGGCTTCACGGCCGGGCGGCGACTCCGCGGCGGCCAGTGGGCAGGCCGCACACTGGTGACCGAGGGCTTCACAGAAGTCGCGATAGATCTCCAGCAGCCCTTGCTGGCGGCAGGCATTGGTGGCCACCACGGTCAACCGGCTGGGCGGCACCAGCAGCCGGTGCGCCACCTCGGTCAGGCGCCGGTTGCCCTGCAACCGCGGCGCCTCCCGGCAAGCCGCCTCGGCGCGTTCCGCCAGGGCCGCATCTCCCTGATGCCGGGCCCGGGCGGCCAAAAACGGCAACGCCACATTGACCGCGATGTCGCGGGCCCGGGTTTCCCCGAGCAACAGGGCGTGGCCGTGCAGGCGCCGGTCAAAGGTCAGGAAACCGGCCAGTCGTTCGTCCTGCACCGTGAACCCCTTGACCAGTTCCCGCCACAAGGCACGCGGGGTGGTCGCGGCGGCGGCCAGCCCGTCCAGCCAGCGCACCGGCCGGCACCCCCAGCGTTCCACCAGGGCCGCCCCGGCCAGCAGCCGCCGTTCCGGCCGGTTCAGGGGGCGTTGTCCCGTCCGGACCCAGTCCAGGTCGGCCCGGCGGCCGCCCGCCTGCCACCACAGGCGCCACCAGTCCTCCGCCTCGGCCTGGTGTTCGGCCAGTACCGGCGTCCGGGTGCGGTCGGGCAGAAAACCGGCCAGCCCCAACAGCAGGGCGAGCCGGTGACGCGCCCCAGGCAAGCCGGCCAGCTCCGTCAGCGGCGCCGCCGCCGCCAACCGTCCCATCGGGCCGCGGTTGGCCCGGTACCCCAGGGCGGAGAACACCGCCTCGTACAACGCCTGGTCAAAGCCTTGGCGCAGCCCCTCGCGCAGCAGCCCCCCGGCCTTGTCATGAAAACGGGCCATGCCGGCCGCCTCCAGCAGCCGGGCGATGACCGCGTCCTCACGCCAGGCCAGCTTCAACGCGCAGCCGCCCGGCGGCACCCGACGGGCATAGGGCCAGGCGTTCAGGCGCAATTCGTCGAACAACTGCCGCCACTCCGCCGGCAACGCCGGCCCGAGGACCAGGCAGGGAGCCCCGCCCGGCGGCGCGGCCCCCTCGGCGCCGGGCATCTCCCACACCACATGGAGAATCACCTCCGCATAGGCCGGATCACGGTCGTGCCCGTGCCGCCACCAGTCCTTCAGGCAGCGGTGCACCTCGACCGCGCCGCCGCGCTCCTGTCCGTCGATCCGCAGGCGCGCGTCGCGGAAATCAGGCCCCGCCCCCACATTCCACACCCCCGGATGGAGGACCTCTAGGCAGCGCCCGTCCACCGCCCGCAACGGCAGGGCGAAGCGTTGCTCGCGCCACAACGCCTGCAGGAACCGTTCGGCCGGCTGGAAATCGTCGGCTGCCCCATTATTTTCGGCCACAACAGCGGCATCGGCCCGCGACGCCTGGGCCGCGAGGGTGCGCAGGCCCCGGTACCACGCCACCCACGGATCGGCCACCACTTCTTCCCATCCGTATATTTGCATGATCCAACCTCCTCAAAAACCATCCACATGTTAGCCTTTTCCCCCATTCAGACAAACGTGCGGCCGCCGCGATTATTGTCCGTCGCCGCCCTGCTGCTGGGGCTCGCCGCGGCGGTGCCGCCCGCACCGGCCGCCGTCCCGCCGGACGGCAGCGCCCGGCGCACCGCCATCACCGACGCCGTGCAGCGGGTGATGCCCTGCGTGGTCAACATCTCCACCGAGCGGCTGGTGCAGGTGGCGGATCCGTTCGGCCAGTATTTCGACGAGTATTTCCGCTCCCACGGCAAGGTGGTCCGCGAAGCCATTCCGCTGGGCAGCGGCGTGATCGTCGACCCCGCCGGGCTGGTGGTCACCAACTACCATGTCGTCCAGCGCGCCTCGAAGGTGCTGGTCCACCCCTCAACCGGCCGGCCGCGCTCCGCCACCCTGGTGGCCGCCGACCCGGTCAACGACCTGGCCCTGCTGCGCCTGGAACCGGCTGGCGGCGCCCCGCTGGACGCCGTCGGCTTTGCGGTGCCGGACGACCTGCTGCTCGGCGAGACCGTGGTGGCGGTGGGCAGCCCCTTCGGGCTGGAAAACAGCGTTGCCGTCGGCGTCCTCAGCGCCCGCAACCGCAGCTTCCAGGCCGGCGACCGCACCTTCAATGACATCCTGCAGACCGACGCCGCCATCAACCCCGGCAACAGCGGCGGTCCGCTGGTCAATGCCGACGGCCAGCTCATCGGTATCAACCTGGCCATCCGGCTCAACGCCGAAGGCATCGGCTTTGCCATTCCGCTCCGCCGCATCGAGGAGGTGCTGGCCGGCTGGCTCACCCCCGCCACCTTTTCCCAAGGCTGGCTCGGCTTCACCCCCCAGACCCAGACCAACGGCCATGGCGGCATGCGCGCCGGGGTGGGTGCGGTCGACAGCGGCAGCCCGGCGGCCGAAGCCGGCCTGAAGCCCGGCGACACCATCACCGCCGTCAACGGCCAGCCGGTCACCCGCGGCCTGGACGTCGGCCGCCGGCTGTGGAACCTCAAGGCCGGCGACCGGTTCACCCTCACCCTGGCGCCCGCGTCGGACACCACCGCCCCCCGCCTTCTCTCCCTGACCGTTGCCCCGCTGGCCGGCCCCCCCCTCATCCGCCAGCGGTTCGGCATCCAGGTCCAGGAACTCACCCCCGCCCTGCTCCGCGCCATGCGCCTGCCCGCCGATCTGCGCGGCCTGGCCATCAGCGACGTGCTGTCCTCCTCGCCGTTGGCCGAGGCCGGCGCCCGCCGGGGCGACCTGATTTTGACCGTTGACGACCGGGAGATGACCACCCCCGCCCAACTGGCCGAATGGGCCGCCCCCCGCCCCCCGGGCACCGTCGTCCGCGTCGGAGTGGTCGCCGTTGAGAGCCGGGGCGGCCAACGGCTGCTCAGCCAATCCCTCGTCACCGTGCCCTTGCGCTGAATGACAGGATAGATTACCCCATCACCCACGCCCAGCCCGCCCGAAGAAGCCGCCACCATGTTCTACCGCGTCCTCAACATCCTGCTGGTCCTGCTCATCATCGCCGCCATCGGCGTCGCCGCCTACATCATCCTGCCGGCCTCGATCGAGTACCGTTCCACCAAGCTCGCCCTCGCCGAGCTTGAGCGGAGCCACCGCCAGCAGCTTCAGGAAGCCCAGGACCTCCGCCGCGAAATCGAAGCGCTCAAGCGCGACACCCGCGCCATCGAACGCGTCGCCCGGGAAAAGCTCGGCTACTGCCGCGAAAACGAAAAAATCTACCATTTCGACGAGCCGGTCGGCCTCGGCCCCAGCACCCAGCCCGCCTCCCGGACCGATTTGGAAAACCGCTGACCCCCCTTCCCATGGTCATCTCCCTCCACCTGCCGCTGACTGAGGCCGCCGTCCGCGCCCTGCGCGTCGGCGACGCCGTCACCCTCTCCGGCCGGTTGGTCACCGGCCGTGATGCCGTGCACCGGCACCTGGCCCACGGCGCCGCGGCGCCGCTGGACCTTCAAGGATCGGTGATCTACCACTGCGGCCCGGTGATGGTCCCCGAGGGCAAGGGCTGGCGCGTCACCGCCGCCGGCCCCACCACCTCCGGCCGCGAGGAGCCCTACATGGCGGCCGTCATCGAACGGCTCGGCCTGCGCGGCATTCTCGGCAAGGGCGGCATGGGCCCCGCCACCCTGGACGCCTGCCGCCATTTCGGCTGCGTCTACCTTCACGCCGTCGGCGGCGCCGCCCAGGTGCTGGCCCGCCACATCACCGCCGTCCACGGCGTCCATTGGCAGGCGGAGTTCGGCGCCCCCGAAGCCCTGTGGGAACTGGAGGTCAAGGACTTCCCCGCCATCGTCACCATGGACACCCACGGCGGCAGCCTGCATGCCGACGTGCTCGCCGCCGCCGCCGCGCGCCTCCAGGCGCTGTGCCCATCCCCTTCCCCATAAACCGTTAGGAGGTCCACACCATGCTTTTCGGCCTGCAACCCGGCTCCCGTGAATTGGCGGCCCATACCGGCCGCGCCGAGCAACTCTACGGCATCCGCCTGGCCGAACTGGCGGAGGGCGCCGAACGCGGCGTCCGGGTCGCCGATGTCCGTTCCGGCGGCGGCCTGGCCTTCACCGCCCTGCTCGACCGCGGCCTGGATCTCGGTGCCGCCGAATTCCGCGGGGTTCCCCTCGCCTTTCTGGCTTCCGGCAACGGGTTCGCCCATCCGGCCGGCCACGAGCCCACCGGGCTCGGCTGGCTGCGCTCCTGGGGCGGCGGCCTGCTCACCGGCTGCGGACTCCGCAACCTCGGCTCGCCCTGCACGCTGGAAGGCGAGGCGTTCGGCCTGCACGGACGCCTGTCCCACCTGCCCGCCCGCAATGTCTGCCACGGCGAAACGACCGAAGCCGGCACCCCGTGTCTTTACGTCGAGGGCGAGATGACCGAGGCCCGCCTGTTCGGCGAGAACCTGCGCCTGCGCCGGCGCATCACCGTCCCGGTCGGCGGCGCCGCCATCCACATTCGTGACACCGTGGTCAACCAGGGCTTCCGCCCCGAGCCGGTGTTCCTGCTGTACCACATGAACTTCGGTTTCCCGGTGGTGGCCCCCGACAGCACCCTCGAGGCAACGGCGCATCCGGTCACCGCGCGCGACGCCGCGGCCGATCCCAATGCCTGGAACCGTCTGCAGCCGCCCACGGCGGGTTACGAGGAACAGGTGTTCTACCACCACGTGCCGGCCGGCCAGGACGGCTTCGCCCGCATCGCCCTGCGGAGTCCGCGCGCCGGCCTGCGGATCGAGGTCGCCTGGCGCACCGCCGAACTGCCGCTGCTCACCCACTGGAAGATGATGGGCGAAGGCGCCTACGTGGTCGGCATCGAGCCGTGCAACGCCCAGGTCGGCGGCCGCGGCGCCGAACTGGCGCGCGGCCCCCACTGCGTGCTGGAGCCCGGGGCCAGCCGCGAATTTGCCGTGAACCTGGTGGTCCATCCCCAACCGTAACCCGCGCCGTCCCCCGTCAAGGCATCCTCCCATGTGTCTCGCCGTCCCCATGCAGTTGGAATCGCGCCAGGGCAGCCAGGGCGTGGCCCGTTATGCCGGCGGCGCCTTTGATGTGCGGCTGGATTTCCTGCCGGAGGCGGCACCCGGCGACTACCTGCTGGTGCACACCGGCATGGCCCTCGAAAAAATGCGCCCGGAGGACGCCCTGGAACTGGAGTCCCTGCTCGCCGAGGTGCAGGCGGCGGGAACCGCGGGGCCGGCGAGGCGTGACACGTGAGGCGTGACACGTGAGGCGTGAGGCGTGATGCGTGACACGTGAGGCGTGACACGTGAGGCGTGATGCGTGAGGCGTGAGGCGTGATGCGTGACACGTGAGGCGTGATGCGTGATGTCCGTGTCCGTCCGTGCCAGTCCGTGCCAGTCCGTGCAAACCATGCCCCAGCAACCCTGATCGGTTTTGACTTCATGGAAACACCCCACACGGCACCCACGGCGGCGCAGATCCGGGAATTGGTGGCGGCCCTGCAGGCCGCCGCCGCCGGCCTCGGCGAGTTGCGCCTGATGGAGGTGTGCGGCAGCCATACCATGGCCATCGCCCGCGCCGGCCTGCGCCGCCTGCTGCCGGAAAACCTCACGCTGCTCTCCGGCCCCGGCTGCCCGGTCTGCGTGACCGGCACCGCCTATGTGGACCAGGCGCTGGCGCTGGCGCACCGCCCCGGGGTGACCGTCACCACCTTCGGCGACCTGGTGCGGGTGCCGGGCGGCGGCAACCAATCCCTGGACCAGGCGCGCGCCGCCGGCGCGGCGGTGAAGATCGTGCTGTCGCCGCTCGACGCCCTGGCGCTGGCCCGGAGCCAGCCGGAACGCCAGATCGTCTTCCTCGGCATCGGCTTTGAAACCACCGCCCCCGGCGTGGCGCTGGCGGTGCGCGAGGCGGCCGCCAGCGGAGTGGCCAATTTCAGCGTGCTCTGCGGCCACAAAACCATGCCGCAGGCCCTGCGCGCCCTGGCCGCCGCCGGCGGTCCCGCCGGTTTTCTGCTGCCGGGACACGTGAGCGCGGTGACCGGCACCGGCCTGTTCGGCTTCCTGCCGGAGGAATTCGGCCGCGGCGGCGTGGTGGCCGGCTTCTCCCCGGCGGACATCCTGGCCGGCCTGTTGCTGCTGGTGCGCCAACTGCGCCAGCACCAGCCCCGGATCGAGAACGCCTATCCGCAGGCGGTGCGCGCCGGCGGCAATCCGGCCGCCCTGAAAATGATGGCGGAAACCTTCGCCCCCGCGGACGCCGCCTGGCGCGGCCTGGGGGTCATCCCCGGCAGCGGCCTGTGCCTGCGGGACGCCTTCCACGCCCAGGACGCCGCCCGCCGGTTCGGCTTGGACCCGGGCGCGGACCGTGAACCGCCGGGCTGCCGCTGCGGCGAAGTGCTGCGGGGGGCGGCCACCCCCCGCGACTGCCCCCTGTTCGGCACCGCCTGCACCCCCCAGCGGCCGGTCGGCGCCTGCATGGTTTCCAGCGAGGGCGCCTGTGCGGCGAGCTATCTGTATGAATAAACCCCAAAGCAGCCAAAACGGCGAAGGCTGGATGCTCCCGAGGCGGCAGCCTCCCTCGGAGTGCGGCGGCTTCGACGCCGCCCTGGTATGTGTGACCGCTTACTTGCGTGCGCGGCTCGGATGACGGGGCTTTGGGGAGCGGCCGTCGCAGCCGGCCGGTAGAAGGGCGGCGTGGGCACCCGCCGGCACTCCAGGGCGCCTCCGGCGCAGGAAACAAAATCGTTGCTAAAGTATTGCCGCACTCCGGCGAAAGGCAGAGCTTTCATGGACGACACCATCACCCTGGCCCACGGCGCCGGCGGCCGGCAGACGCGGGAGCTGATCGAGGCGCTGATCCTGCCCCGGTTCGCCAACCCGGCCCTGAACGAAATGGGCGACGCCGCCCGGATCACGGCGGCGGACGCGCCCCTGCTGTTCACCACCGACGCCTTTGTCATCAAGCCGCTGGAATTCCCCGGCGGCGACATCGGGAAGCTGGCGGTCTGCGGCACCGTCAATGACCTGTCCGTGGCCGGCGGCCGGCCCCGGTGGCTGAGCTGTGCACTGGTGCTGGAAGAAGGACTGCCGGTGGCCATGCTGGAACGGCTGCTGGATTCCCTGGCCGCCACGGCGCGGACAGCCGGCGTCCAGGTGGTGTGCGGCGACACCAAGGTGGTTGAACGCGGCGCCGCCGACGGCCTGTTCATCTGCACCTCCGGCGTCGGCACGCCGCTGCCGGGGCTGGAACGCCAGCCGGTCCGGGCCGGCGACCGCGTGCTGGTCAGCGGCCCGGTCGGCGACCACGAGGCGGCCGTCTTCCGGGCCCGGGAAAACGTCGGCCGCGACATGGCGCTGGTGAGCGACTGCGCCCCGGTCAACGGCTTGGTGGCGGCCATGGCACCGGTGGCGCACGGCGGCCTGCGGGTGATGCGCGACCCAACCCGCGGCGGCCTGGCCACCGCCCTCAACGAACTGGTGCACGGTTCCGGCTGCAGCGTGGTGCTGCACGAGGAGGCCGTGCCGGTGCGGCCGGAGGTCCGGGCCCTCTGCGACCTGGTCGGCTTCGACCCGTATCACCTGGCCTGCGAGGGGCGCCTGGCCGCCATTGCCTC
>JBAZJM010000070.1:0-17005 GCA_041651315.1 Lentisphaeria bacterium
TGAATGGGCGCTGGCGCGCTCGAGATGGGGCAATATACTGAAGCGGCAACCGGAGGGAGCGGAGGAAAACATCTCGGTGGCCTCTGCTGTCTCCTGTGAGTCTGAAGAGAGGGGATACCCGCATGCTGTTCACCTGGTCCGGCCGCGACGAATCGTTCACCAAGGTGGTGCTGGACGCCTATCCGTCGCCCACGTTCATCGTTGATGACGATGTTTGCATCTCGCACTTCAACGAGGCGGGAAAGAACCTGCTCGGGCCGCGGCTGCGCACGGCCCTGCGCCGGCGGGGCGGCGAGGCGCTCCATTGCGTTCATGCCCGTGAAACCCCCGACGGCTGCGGCCATGCCGAGGTCTGTCGCACCTGCGTGCTTCGCAACGCCGTTGGCGAGGCGTTCACCGGGCACCGGGTGTTGCGGCGCAAGGCGCGTTTGGAGGTCGAAACGGCCGGCGGGGTCAAGGAGCTGTTCTTCCTGGTGACTGCCGCCCCCTTTACCTATCATCGGGGCAAGTTCTGCCTGCTGATCGCCGAGGCGATCAACGACCTGATCAGCCTGCAGCGGCTGGTCCCGGTCTGCGCCTGGTGCCGGAAGATCCGCAATGACCAGGAATACTGGCACGATCTCGAACATTATCTGAAGACCGAATTCGAGGCGGACGTCACCCACGGCATCTGCCCCGAATGCCGGGACCGGATGCTGGCCGAGCACGCCGCCCAGGCCGGGCCGGCACGGACTACCACGGACTAACACGGACGGGCAAGACAGTCCGTGCTCGTCCGGCGGCGCCCCGGTTTATAGTACTCACCTTTTGAGGCGTTTTGATATTTTACCGAGGCACGGCATGGCGACGCAGGCGGAACCGATGGATGTCCTGGTGATTGGCGGCGGCGGGCGCGAGCACGCCCTGGCCTGGAAATTGCGGCAGAGCCCGCGGGTGCGGCGGCTGTTTGCCGCCCCCGGCAATCCCGGCATGACCGGGGTGGAGCGGCTGCCCCTGTCCAAGCTGGAGGAACTGGCTGATTTTGCCGTCCGTGAGAAGATCGGCCTGACCGTGGTTGGCCCCGAGGCCCCCCTGTGCGACGGCATCGTCGATCTGTTCCGCGCCCGCGGACTCCGCATTTTCGGCCCCGACAAGCAGGCCGCGCAACTGGAGGGCAGCAAGGCCTTCGCCAAGGATTTCATGGCCCGCCACGGCATCCCCACCGCCGCGTCCGCCACCTTCACCGACGAACCGGCCGCCGCCGCATACATCCGGGCGCAGGGGGCGCCGATTGTGGTCA
Organism: Lentisphaeria bacterium; assembly: GCA_041651315.1. Classification (GTDB taxonomy): domain Bacteria; phylum Verrucomicrobiota; class Lentisphaeria; order Oligosphaerales; family CAITYL01; genus CAITYL01. The sequence goes on from JBAZJM010000070.1 coordinate 1,280, forward strand.
AGGCCGACGGCCTGGCGGCGGGCAAGGGCGTGGTGGTCGCCACCCGTGTGGACGAGGCCCTGGCCGCGGTGCATGACTGTTTCTCCGGCGCCTTTGGCGCGGCCGGGCGCACGGTCGTGGTTGAGGAATGTTTGGTCGGTGAGGAGGCTTCCATTCTGGCCATCACCGACGGCGAGACCATCCTGCCGCTGGCCTCCGCCCAGGATCACAAGCGCATCGGGGACGGCGACACCGGCCCCAACACCGGCGGCATGGGCGCCTATTCGCCCGCCCCGGTGGTCACGCCCGAGCTGTGGGCGGTCATCCAGCGCGAGGTGCTCGACCGTTTCCTGGCCGGCTGCCGCGCCGACCGGCTCGACTACCGGGGGGTCATCTACGCTGGCGTCATGGTCACCGCCGCCGGCCCCAAGGTGCTCGAATTCAACGTCCGCTTCGGCGATCCCGAGACCCAGCCGATCCTGATGCGGCTGGACAACGATTTGGCCGAAGTGCTGGCCGCCGCCGCCGACCGCCGCCTGCGCGAGGTGACGCTCCATTGGGCCGATGACGCCGCCGTGTGCGTGGTCATGGCCGCCCAGGGCTATCCCAGCGCCTATCCCAAGGGCGCGGTCATCACCGGCATTCCCGAGGCGGAAAAGCTGGGCGCCGCCGTCTTCCACGCCGGCACCGCCTTGGACGCCGCCGGCCAGGTGGTCACCGCCGGTGGCCGCGTGCTCGGCGTCACCGCCCGCGGGGGCTCGGTCAGCGCCGCCGTGGCCAGGGCCTATGCCGCCGTCGCCTGCGTCCGCTGGGACGGCGCCCAATACCGCCGCGACATCGCCGCCCGCGCCCTGAAGCGTGAGACATGAAGCGTAAAACCTAACGCGTAAAGTGACCGGTGTCCCGAACACCGAACACCATGGGGCAGGCCGAGGCGCATACCCCTACGAGATCCGAACGCGGTATGGAATTGTTCCCATAACTCCCATAATTCCCATGACCACCGTCACCAAGCTCTTTCTGCCGCCCCGGCATTACCCCGGCAACACCGGCATTTACGTGCAGCAGCTGATCGATGAGGCCTCCTGGGTCTGGCACCCGGGCTGCGGGCGGGACGAGCGCGTGTTCCTGCGGTTCCGCCGGACCTTCACCGCGGCCGGCGAGCCGCTGGTGGTCCACGTCAGCGCCGACGAGCGTTATGAGCTGTTCCTGGACGGCCAACGCATGTCGCGCGGCCCGGACCGGGGCGACATCGAGCACTGGGCCTACGCTTCGTACCGCATCGAGCTCGCGCCCGGCGAGCACACCCTGGAGGCACTGGCCTGGACGCTGCTGGACGGCGCCCCGGTCGCCCAGTTGTCCTGGCGCGGCGGCTTCATCCTCAAGGCCGACGGCGCCTATCATGCCGCTCTGACCACCGGCATCGCCCCTTGGGAGGTGGCCCGGGCCGGCGGCTGGAAACGGTGCGACGGCATCGCCCCGGGCGTGTTCGGCGTGGGCGCCGCCCTGGAATGGTCCGGCGGCGCGGAGCCGGCCGGACCGGCGGTGGCCCCCGTGGTGGTGCAGGGGCCGGTCGACAACAATTGGTACGGGGTCGGCGCCGCCGGCTGGAAGCTGTTCCCCTCGATCCTGCCCGAGCGGCTGGACCGCCTGGTGCATCCCGGGCGCGCCGTGGCCGCCGGGAACGGCCTGCCCGACGCCCGCCACCCGTTCGGCGAGGCCGACCTGCGCAGTCCGCAACTCGCGGAGTGGCAGAGGGTGTTCAGCGGGGCGGGAGAGCTGGTGATCCCCGCCGGCCAGCAGCGTTTTGTGCTCATCGATTTGGAGGATTATTACACCGGCTTCCCGCATTTGGAAGTGGCGGGCGGGCAGGGCGGGCGTATCACCTGGTCCTGGGCCGAGTGCCTGTTCCATGAGCCCGCCGGCACGGAACGCAAACCCAAGGGCAACCGCGGCGCGGTCGCCGGCAAGTACTGGGCGGGCAACACCGACCAGTTTCCGCTGGACGGTGCCACGCGCACCATGACCACCCCGTGGTGGCGTGCCGGCCGCTTCCTGCTGCTGACCGTGACCACCGCCGCCGAGCCGGTGACGCTGCGCCGGCTGGGAGTGGCCGAGGAGCGCTACCCGCTGGAAATGGAGGGGCGTTTCACCGCGGATGATCCGCAGCTGCCCGCCATTCAGGACATCTGTGTCCGCGGCATGCAGATGTGCGCCCATGAGACCTACATGGACTGCCCGTTCTACGAGCAGCTGATGTACGTCGGCGACACCCGGCTGGAAATGCTGGTCAACCACGTCATGAGCGGGGACGACCGGCTGGTGCGCCGCTGTGTCGAACTGTTCGACTTCTCGCGCGTCAACAAGGGCATGGTCAACGAGCGTTATCCCAGCTCGGTGGTCCAGCACAGCCCGACCTTCTCCCTGATCTGGACCCTGATGCTGCACGATTTTGCCTATTGGCGGGGCGTGGACGACTGGCTGCGGGCCCGGCTGCCCGGGCTGCGCGCCATGCTCGAGCAGTTCCAGCCCTACCGGACCGCGGACGGCCTGCTGGAGAAGCTGCCCGGCTGGCCGTTCATGGACTGGGTCCGGGCCTGGCCGGTCGGCAATCCGCCGGGCGCGGTCGGCGGCCTGTCCTGCGTGGTCAACCTGTTGTACGTGATGGCCTTGCAGAAAGCCGCCGAACTGGAGGAGATGATGGGCGAACCGTTGCTGGCCCGGCGCCACCGGCAGAACGCCCGGCTGGCCGCCAAGGCGGTGGTGGCCCGCTTCTGGCAGGCGGACCGCGGCCTGCTGGCCGACGATGTGGCGGGGACGGAGTTCAGCGAACATGCCCAGGCCCTGGCCCTGCTGACCGGCACGGTGACCGGCGCCAAGGCGAAGCGGGTGCTCAACGGGCTGCTGACCGCGGCGGACCTGCGGCGGACCACGTCGTATTTCTCGTTCTATCTCTTCGAGGCGTTGTGCCAGAACGGCCGTGCCGACCTCATCCAGGCGCGGCTGGAGATGTGGCGCGAGATGGTGCGCCTCGACTGCAAGACGCCGCTGGAGGAGCCCGAGCCCTCGCGCTCCGACTGCCACGCCTGGAGCAGCCAGCCGCTGTTCCACCTGTATGCCAGCCTCGCCGGCATCCGGCCGGCCTCGCCGGGGTTCAAGACGGTGCGCATCGCGCCGCAGCCGGGGAGCTGGAAACAGCTCCATGCCGTGATGCCGCACCCCGCCGGGGAGGTCCGGGTGGACTTGGAGTGGACGGGGTCCGGCTACGCCGCCGTGGTCGGCCTGCCGCCGGGCATCACCGGAGTGCTGGCCTGGCGCGGCCACGAGCAACCGCTCGCGGCCGGCGAGCAGCGGCTCTGCCTGCCCGCGGGGTGACGAAGATCGGGCGGATCAGACGGATCCGACTGATCGGCCGGGACCCTGGAATTTGCCATAACCCAACGGGTGCGGTTTTCCCGTCCCAGCGGGACGGGGCGGGAATAGGCAGGGGCTTCAGCCCCTGTTTTGCCCCCCCCATTTCGCGTGCCGTCAGGTACGCGGCGAATCGCGGCGTACCTGCGGCACGCCATCGTTTCATTTCCCGGAACAGGGGCTGAAGCTCCTGCCAATATTTCATTCAGTCCCCCGGGGACGAAACCGCCCCCCCCCCCAAAAAAAACGTACTTGCGCGAAACTCCACAGAGCCGGCCGGCGTCGCCGGCCCAACCCCGGCAACAAACAACCCCGGTTTGCGGAGTCCGCAAAACCGGGGCTGCTTGGGGAAGCGGGGCGGGGTGAACCGTCCCGGATGAATCAGGCCTGGGCCGGGGCCGCTTCGACGGCGGCGGGGGCGGGGGCGGCTTCGGCGGCCGGGGCCGCGTCGCTGGCCAGCAGCTCGATGAAGCACATGTCGGCGCCGTCGCCGATGCGCTGGCCGAGCTTGATGATGCGGGTGTAACCGCCGGTCCGGGCGGCAAAGCGCGGCGCCACATCCTTGAACAGGCGGGACACCACCTTGGGCTGGCCCATCTCGGAGATGGCCCGGCGGCGGGCGGCGAGGGTGCCGTCCTTGCCGAGGCTGATCATCTTCTCGGCAAAGCGCCGGAGTTCCTTGGCCTTGGGCACGGTGGTGGAGATCCGGCCTTCGATGAACAGGCTGCAGGCCATATTGCCCAGCATGGACTCGCGGTGCTCGCTGGTGCGGCCGACTTTGAACGTATGCTTACGATGACGCATTGGCCGATTCCTTTTTCATGGTGGCCAGGTACGCGTGGAGCGCCTGGCGGACATCGTCCGGCAGCGTCATGCCCATATCCAGTCCGAGCGGCTGCAGGACACCCTTGATCTCTTCGAGGGATTTCTTGCCGAAGTTGCGGCACTTGAGCATCTCGTCTTCGCTCTTCTCAACCAGTTCGCCCAAGATGCGGATCTCGGCGTTGCTGAGGCAGTTTTTGGCGCGGACGGTGAGGTCGAGGTCGTTGACGCCCTTGAGCAGCTGGTCGAGCACCGCCTGGTTCTCCGGGGAGAGGGGGGTGCTGGCGGCGGCGGCGATGGCGGCGGCCACCGGGGCGGTGGTCGCGGCCGTGGCGGCCGGAAGCTCAAAGGTGTCGCCGGTGAAGACGCGGCCGAACTCGGTCAGGATGTGGGCGGACTGGCGCATGGCGGTCTCGGGATCGATCCGGCCGTCGGTCCACACTTCGATTTCGAGGCGGTCATAGTCGGTGCGCTGACCGACGCGGCAGGCCTGGACATCGTAACGGACGCGCTCGACGGGGCTGAACAGGGAGTCCACCGGGATGACGCCGATCGGATGGTCGTCGCGCTTGTTCTCCTCGGCGGGGCGGTAGCCGCGGCCGCGGTCGATCTCGATCTCCATGCGCAACGGGCGGTCATGGTCGATGGTGCAGATGTGCAACTCGGGGTTGAGCACCTTGGTGACGCCGTCTTCCTTGACGCAGGCGGCGGTGACCGGGCCGGCCTTGCTGGCGACCAGTTCGATCTTGCGCGGCAGCTCACCGTCGCAGGTCAGATGCAGGTTTTTGATGTTGAGGATGATCTCGGTGACATCCTCATGCACGTTCTCGATGGTGCTGAACTCATGGGGAACGCCATCGATCTTGACGGAACTGACCGCCACCCCGTCCATGGAGGACAGCAGGATGCGGCGCAGGGTGTTGCCCAAAGTGTGGCCAAACCCCTTTTCCCAAGGTTCCGTGATGAACTTGGCGTACGTGGGAGTGGCGGTGGCCTTTTCGACCACCATCTCCTTGGGCATGGAGAAACCGGCGATACCAGACATCGTATACTCCTCGCGGTTACAGCTGCTCAGATACGGCGGCGTTTCGGGGGGCGGCAACCGTTGTGCGGCACCGGGGTGATGTCTTCCAGGGCGGTGATCTCCAGCCCGGCGGCGGCGATGCCGCGGACGGCGGACTCACGGCCGGCACCCGGCCCGTTGATGCGCACCTGCACCTCTTTGACGCCCATGGCGGCGGCGCGCTTGCCCGCGTCGGTGGCCACCTGCTGGGCGACATAGGCGGTGCTCTTCTTGGAGCCCTTGAAGCCGAGGCGGCCGGCCGAGCACCAGGTCAGCACGTTGCCGCGCAGATCGGAGATGTAAACCTTGGTGTTGTTGAACGTGGCGTCCACGTGAGCGATGCCGCTGGGGGCATGGACGGCGCTCTTGACCTTGATCTTCTTCTTCTTGGCCGCTTCGTCGCTACCGGCGGCGGCCTCGGCCCCTTCGGCGGCGGGGGCGCCAGACGGGGTGACGCTGGCCATCACCTCATCAATTGCCAGAACATCATCGGGCATGGGTATCTACTCCTGGTGCTTGCCTAAACGAAACAGTGGGGATCAGGCCTTGGGCGCCGCGGCGTCCTTGGTGGAACCGTCAATCTTGCGGGCGGTCTTGTCGCGGATGGCGCCGACGGTCTTGCGGGCGCCCTTGCGGGTGCGGGCATTGGTCTTGGTGCGCTGGCCGCGAACGGGCAGCCCCTTCTTGTGGCGCGAGCCCCGGTAGCTGCCGACGGCGACTAGGCGGCGGATGTTCTGCGCCACTTGGCGGCGCAGGTCACCTTCCACCAGGAAACTCTCCTGGAGGACTTTGACAATGGCGCCGATGTTGGCGTCCGTCAGGTCCTTGGACCGCATGGCCGGGTCGATCTGCGTGCGCTTGCAGATTTCCTTGGCGGCGGTGGGGCCGATGCCGTACAGGTAGCGCAGGGAGATGTCCACGCGCTTGTTGGCGGGAATGTCAATACCCAAAATACGCGGCATGGTGTCTTGCCTTTTTCTCAAACGGTGGTCGGGAACAGCCTGGGGGATGCGGCTGGCACGGCGTCAGGGCGACGGGAATCAGCCCTGGCGTTGTTTGTGCCGGACGTTCTTGCAGATGACGCGGAGCACGCCCTTGCGGCGCACCACGCGGCAGTTGTTGCACATGCGCTTGATCGAGGGGCGGACTTTCATGACTCACTCTTCTCCAGATGTACCGGTCGTCAAAAGGGGAGGGGCCGCGGCAATGCCGCCGGCGCCGGGCTTCTGGGCCGATTCGCGGACAAAACAAAATGGTACTATATCATGGCTTTTTTCAGCGGCAAGCCGGGCCGGATCATTTTTTCCGGTAGGTAATGCGCCCCTTGTTCAGGTCATAGGGGGACATCTCGACGGTGACGTTGTCACCGGGCAGGATGCGGATGAAATTCAGCCGCATTTTGCCGCTGATGTGGGCGAGGATCTCGTGGCCGTTTTGCAACTGCACGCGGAACATGGTGTTCGGGAGCAGCTCTTTTACCACGCCCTCTATTCGGATGGCGTCTTTGGACACGTCAGAACCTCCGCTTCGCCTTGGGTTATCAGGACCATATGTTCGTAATGGGTCGACAGGCTGCCGTCCGCCGTGCGGACCGTCCAGCCGTCGTGTTTGTCCACCGTCACCCGCCAGCCGCCGGCGTTGACCATCGGCTCGATGGCCAGCACCATGCCGGGCCGCAAGAGGATGCCGCGGGGCGTGGTGGTGAAATTGGGCACCTCGGGCGGTTCGTGCAGCTCGCGGCCGCACCCGTGGCCGACAAAGTCGCGCACCACCGAGAAGCCGGCGGCCTTGATGACGGTTTCGATGGCCTTGCCGATGACCGACAGATCGTCGCCGCCCCGGGCGGCGGCGATGCCGGCGTCCAGTGACCGGCGGGTCGCCTCCATCAGGCGGGCGGCCACCGGGGCCGGCCGGCCGCCGACGCACACCGTGGTGGCGGTGTCGCCGACGGCGCCCTTGAGGCGCACCCCGACATCGAGGCCGACCAGATCCCCCGCCATCAGCACGCGGTCGGCGCGGCCGATGCCATGCACCACCTCGTCATTGACCGAGATGCAGATCTGGCCGGGAAACCCGTGGTAATTGAAAAAAGCGCTTTCGCCTCCGCAGCGGCGGATGAGCTGTCCCGCCAGTTGGTCCAGCAGCAGGGTGGTCATGCCGGGTTGGATTTGGCGCGTCAGCTCCGCCAGGATCTCGCCCGTCACCCGGGCGGCCTCGCGGATGTGCGCCACGGCCGCCGGCGGATGGACGATAAAACGTGCTTCCCTGCTGCCCTTGCTCACCGGTGGGTCACTCCAGCCCCAGTTCGTCGCACAGGATCTTGAAGTTGGCGTACTTCTCTTCCGCGCCGGTCATCCGGCGCAACTGTCCCTGGCGCTCGTACCAGTCGACGACCGGAGCGGTCTCTTTTTCATAGACGGCCAGCCGGTTGACCGCCGTTTCCATGGTGTCGTCCGCGCGCTGGTAAAGCTCGCTGCCGCAGCTGTCGCAGATGTTTTCCCGCTTGGGCGGCGTGAACATCATGTTGTGGATGGCGCCGCACTTCTTGCACATGCGGCGGGCGGTCAGGCGCTGCAGCAGCAGCTCGCGCGGCACATCGAACTGGATCACCAGATCCACGGCCAGTCCGGCCTTGGTCAGTTCCTGTTGCAGCAGCTCGGCCTGGTTGACGGTGCGGGGGAAGCCATCCAGGATGAAACCACGGGTCTTGGCCTCGGGGGTTGCCAGTTTGCTGGTGAGCAGGGCGACGACCAGCTCATCCGGCACCAGCAAGCCCTTGACCATGTAGTCGTTGGCCTGCTTGCCAAGGGCACTGCCGCTGGCCTTTTCGGCGCGCAGCAGGTCGCCGGTCGAAATGTGCAGCTGGCCGCATTTGGCGCTGAGCAGTTCGGCCATGGTGCCCTTGCCGGCACCGGGCGCTCCCAAGAAGACGAAGGTTTTCAGCATGGATGGTTCCCCCTATTGATGGGGCAGACGGTTACTTCTGCGCTTTGCGCTCGAACAGGGCGCGGATCTCGCGGCCCACCACTTCGATCGGGTGCTCGCCCAGCGCCTTGCGCTTGGCCAGCAGGTTGGGGGCGCCGTTGCGGGCTTCGGCCAGCCATTCCTTGGCGAAGGTGCCGTCCTCAATCGCCTGCAGGGCTTCGCGCATGCGCTGCTTGACGCCGGCGTCGATGATTTTCGGGCCGACCGAGTACTCGCCCCACTCGGCGGTGTTGGAAATGACGGAGTTCATCTTCTGGATGCCGCCTTCGAAAATCAGGTCGACGATCAGCTTGAGTTCGTGGAGGACTTCGAAGTAGGCCATCTCGGGCGGATAGCCCTTTTCGGTCAGGACTTCGAAGCCGGCCTTGATCAGGTCGACGGTGCCGCCGCACAGGACGACCTGTTCGCCGAACAGATCCTCGTGGGTCTCTTCCTCAAAGGTGCATTCCAGGCAGCCGGCGCGGGTGAAGCCCATGGTCTTGGCCATGGCCAGGGCGATGTCGCGCGCCTTGCCGGAGGCGTTCTGGCGGACGGCGATCAGGCCGGGGACGCCGAAGCCCTGCAGGAACGCCTTGCGCTCCTCGGAGGCCGGGCTCTTGGGGGCGACCATGATCACGTCGACGTCGGCCGGCGGCACGATCTGCTTGTAGATGATGTTGAAGCCGTGGGAGCAACTGAGGACCTTGCCCTTCTTCATGTTGGGGGCGATGTCCTTGGCGTAGACCGGGCCGTGGTATTCGTCCGGGAGCAGCATGTGCACGATGTCCGCCTTGGCCGCCGCTTCGGCGATCGGCAGCACTTCGAACCCGTCCTTGACCGCCTTCTCGTAGGAGGCGTCCTTGATCGAGCCGATGATCACTTTGACGCCGGAGTCGCGCATGCACAGGGCCTGGGCGGCACCCTGGTTGCCATAGCCGATCACCGCCACGGTTTTGCCGTTGAGCACCGACGCGTCCGCATCGTGGTCGTGCAGAATTTTCATGCCTTGAATCTTTCCTCACTGTTGAAACGGGCGGCCAACCCAGCCGTCCCGCGACGGGCGGCGGCGGCGACGCCATCGGGCGTGCCCCAAAACCGCGGCGCCAAAACAAACCGATAACCTAGCCGGGGATGGCCCGAAATGCAATTGTTGGCAGGGGCGTCGGATCGGGGGCGGCCTGGCCGGGCCACGGCGCGTGGCGCGGCCGAATCCGTCTGATCCGCCGAATCAGCCGGATCAGTCGGATCATCAAACGTCCACGACGCCTTTGCACTCCGGGTAATCCGAGCAACCCCAAAACGGCCGGCCGGCGTTTTTTCCCTTCTTTGCCGTGCGCAGGACCATGGGCCTGCCGCACTGGGGGCAGGCGGGGATGCGGTCTGGCGGATCAAGCGGATCGGACGGATCGGACGGATCGTGTTTGCGCTTTTGGCGTTCCGCCAGCCGGGCGGCGGCAAGTTGTTCACTGTAACCGCCGTCTTCGACAAACGCCTTCTCCAGCGCGGCGATCTGCCGGTCGAGCAGGAAATTGGCCTGGTTGATTAGACAAATGAGCGCATTGGCACGAACGGCGGAGGCGGCGTGTTCCAGCCAAGGGGCGTACAACGCCCAGCGCTGGGGGTCGGTGAGGGCGGCAAGATCGGGCGGATCAGTCCGATCAGTCGGATCGGAGCGGTCCTGCTTGAATTGCTGCGGCACTTGGCGGACCGCCATGGCCTCTGGCGAATCGGGCGCCCACTGCGCCAAGTGTCGGTGGCGCAGGAAATCTTCATAGTCGAGCAACAACTCTTCCAGGCTGGCGCGCGCCGTGTTGAACAACCGGAGTTCGGTTTGCGAGGAAGTCGCGGCGGCGCGGCTGCCTTCGGCGATGTTCTGGCGGCCCGACCGTGCCGCCTGCACCATTTGGTCCACTGTGCGGGATCGCGAATCCCAAAACTTTTCACAGAACCAGTAGGTGGCGTCGTAAATGAGAGTCGCCGTTTGGAAGCTGGCGGTGTCGCGATAGCCGCCGCTGGGCCTGAGTTTTGCCATTTTTGCCCCCTGATGCAGCAAACGGCTTCAACGGCCAATGGGAACGGGTGAATTCTGCCCTTCTACAAACAACGGAACGTGCCTAAGGGGGAATTATTGTGTTCCCAGCTTGTTCCCCGCGGCGGATCCGACCGATCCGTCTGATCTGGCTTACCCCCCGGATCCAGGCTCCGGCCGCTGGGCGGTTTCCAGGTACAGGGGGCGGCGGGCCTGCCGCTCAATGGCCTGCAACTGGCGGCGGAAGGCGGGGTAGTCGGCCGCCGGCACGCGGATGCCGTCGCGGCCGAAACTCAGCTGGACGGCGACTCCGCCGGGTTCCGGGACAAAGCGTTCCTGGTAACGGACCTGGTTGCCGGAGAGGCGGAAGTCCGGCGGCGGCGACACCAGTTTCCAGCCGTCCGGAAACTTCAGCTTGACGCGGCGCTCCCAGGCCGTGGCGGTCGGGTAGGCCAGCGGGTAGCGCCGGGTGTCCATGCTGATCTCGTCAAAACTCCGTTCACGGTCGGGCAGCTGGACGATGCGCAGGGTGCCGGCGGGGATGGCGTAGGCGGGCAGGGTGTAGTCGTAGTCGAGGGTGAACGGGCGCTCCAGGTCTTGGGGGTCGCTAAGCTCGAAACGCTTCAGGCGGGCGCCGGGGGCCAGGCGGTTGACGTACTGGGCCATGAGCTGCGGGCGCAGCGTCTCGGGCACCCGTTTCCAAAAGGCGCGCAGGCCGGCCTCGTACTCGCCGGCATAACGGTTGCGGCTGCCGACCTCCAGGGAACCGTCGGCCAGGAGCGTCATGGTCTCGTCGGTGCTCTTGCCCATGGCCTCCGCGCCGGGCGGAATGGGGATGAACTGCCGGCGGTCGCGCAGGAAATTGACCGCCAGGGCGCCGTGGTCGTCGGCGCGCAGGGAGGCATACCGGTGGTCCTGGGTGGTGGTGTCCAGGAACTGGCTGCGGCCGTTCCGGCGCAGTTCGGTGATGCAGTGGTTGCCGAAGATCACCGGGTATTCGGGGATGAACAGGCCGGCGTCCTGGGTTTTGAGCACCACCGGATCGGCCTCCAGGCCGAGGCTGCGCAGCATGGCCGCAAACAGCACGGCCTTGTCGGTGCAGTCGCCGTAGCCGTTGGCCAGCGTCTCCGCCGCCGGATGCCCCGACCAGCCGGAGCTCAACGACGACTTGATCGAAAGGTAGCGGATGTTCTTCTGCACCCAGTGGTAGAGGCGTGCGATCTTCGCGTCCTCGCTGGCGGCGCCGGCGACAATCTCCGCGGCTTTGGCGGTGACGGCCGGGGCGGGGGCCAGCCGTTCCTGCTGCATGCCGCCGACCACGGCGTTCAGCGGCGCCCAGTCCCTGGTGATGGTGGCATGCACCGCGGGCACCACCTCGCTGACGTCGGGCATCTGCGGCTCGGGGGTGACCGGCGGCACCCCGCGTTTTTCCCAGACGTGCCGGCGGTAGCGCGCCCCGTTCCAGTTCTCCTCGGACCGGGTCTCCGCAGACGGGGTCCACGGCAGCAGCGTCCGGCCCAGCTGCCGCCACCAGCCCGGCGGCTCCGGCTCTGCCGCATCCCAGTTGACCGTCCAGCTCCACAGCCGGACATCGGCCGGTACGGCGACCGTGAAACGCGACTCGCACACCGGCACCTCACCCTGGAAATAGAAGCCCGGGAAGAACAGCCGCCAGTCTTCCGGCTGGTACTCCTCAATCTCAAACTCATACTCGACCAGCGCCCCGGGCTCCGTCCCCGGCACGGCGGCGCTGAGCTGGCGGGCATTGGGCGAGAAAAAGACGTCGCCGCCACCCACCGGGGCCGTTTGGGCGGCGCCTGGCGGTAGCTCCAGCACCCGCCCGTCCCGGGTCAGGCAGCGGGCGGCCAGCAACCGCGCCCGGCTGCGTCCCTCGGTAAAGGGAACGTTGACCGTGCCCCACTCCAGCTTTTTTTCGTTCAGGATCAGGCCCGCAAAATGGTAGGAGTAAAGATGGTGATGGTCGGCGGTGAGCCGGAATTCCCCCACGTCCAGCACTTGGACGCCGCTGCAGCCGGGAAAGCGGGCGGCCAGCCGTTCGCCTTCCCGTCGTAGCGCCAGCAGCCGTTCGCGGGTGGCGGAGTCCGCAACGGCGACCGCCGGGACGGCGGAGTCCGCAACGGGGGCGGCGGGGCCGAACCACCAGTCGGCCACGGCGGCGCGCGGCAGGCGGCGGGAACCGTCGTCGAACTGGCCGTTGTGATAGTCGAACCGCGGGGCTTCCAGGCGCGTGCCGTCGCCCTGGACCAGGGTTTCCGCGCCACCTGGCGTTCCGGCCAGGGACAGCAGGAGGGGGGCGGCGAGAAGGAGCAGGGGGTGTGACAATTTCATGAAAGTGGGTTCCCGTGCCGCCGGCCGGTGCGTCAAGACGGTCATAAGTATAAATGCGGAAGCCTTGCTTTGCCGCTTTTGCCGCGATGACCGCCGCACGCACGGACGGACACGGACAGGCCCACGGACCCGCACGGACGAAATATCCCGTTTTTGTCCGTGCGGGTCCGTGCTCGTCCGTGTGAGTCCGTGGTTCATGAAAAAAACTTTCGGGGCGCACTGGACGGATCGTGAATCCAGGTTATTGTACTTATTGAATCACTTGTATTAATTGTATATACTGGCGTATTAAAATGGCAGTCGCGGAAACCAACAAGCTGGCACGGGCATCGAAGGACGGGCTGTGGGTGACCATTGCCGGGGAACTGCGGAGCCGCATCAGCGGGCTGGCGCCCGGCACCCGACTGCCCACCGTTCGCGACCTGATGAAGGAATTCGCCGTCAGCCAAGCCACGGTTCAGCAGGCCATGGAAGCGATTGAGGCGGACGGACTGATTTCTTCCCGGGTTGGGCGTGGCACCTTTGTGGCCGATCCCGCCGCCACCCAGCAGCGGCAGAAAACGATCATGGTGTTGCGCGGGGATTATCCCAGCCGGCGTGGCGACGACATCACCCGCGCCCTGCAAGAGGCGATCGGCAAAGCCGGGCATCAGGGACTGGTGATCACCTACCAGGACATGGAGCACGCGATGGACGTGCTGGCGCCCCTCAAGCCCAGCGATGGGTACATGTTGCAGCCGCTGGGGGCGGTGAACATTCCGGTGGCGTTGTTGCATTTCCTCCGTTCCCGCAGTCCGGCGGTGGTGGTGAGTGAGGCTGAGCTCGACACCCTGGACGTGGCGGGGGTGTACATGGATCTGTTGGCGCAGTTGTCGCTGGGCCTCCGGCATCTGCGCGACTTGGGGCATCGGCGGATCGCCTTTGCCACGGGTGAGCCGTTGGTGGGGGATCAGCGGCGGTTGGCCGCCCTTCACCGCCAAACCGCGGAATGGTTGGGAGTGGCCGACGGCGACGATTTGGTCCTGACCTGCGACACCCGGCCGGGCGAGGATGCCCTGGGGCACATGCGGGAGCGGTTGGCCGGCCTGTTGGCGGAACGGGGGGGCAAGCCGCCGTTTACCGCTATGATTTGCGGCAGCTACGCCTCCGCGTTGGGGGTGCAGGAAGCGTTTCGGCAGCAGGGGGTCGCGGTGCCGCGGGAGGTCAGCGTGGTGGTGGCCGACAATCCCGACATTGAAGAGGCGCGCAGGGCCGGTCTGACCCTGGTTGGCGTTTCCAGCACCGAACGGGCCGGGATCATGCTGCAGTGTCTGACTCGGCGCTGGGAGAACCCCGCATCGCCTTACGGAACGACGTTTATGACACCGACCCTGGTGGCCGGCAGCAGTTCCGGCCCGGCGCCGGTGGCGGGTTAGCACCTTGTACACGAACGCGTTCGGATTCGCCCCGAAGTCACGAAGGTAAATCAACAAAGGTGTTTTAGGCAGAAACCCCGGCGGCACGGTGTCGCCGGGGAGATAAAACAAGCAAACCCACAGGAGACAGGACAGATGAAACGGAACGCGACAACTTGGGGGCTGATTTTTTTGGCGGGAATGTCGGTTGGGGCGGCGGTGGTCACCAACAACAAGACGGACTGGAACGGGGTTACCAACACGACTACCGGTGGCCGCTGGTCGTACCTCAATATCGATACTTTTAATTCAACCGCCACCAGTGTTGGCCTGCTGGGGCAGCAGTATGGAACCGCCCAGGACAATTGGTGCGTAGACAAAAATAACGCGAATTACGTGTGGTATGTGGCAAGCAATGGCTGTGTCATGACCGATGGTAGGGCCTTGGGCTGGGCCTACACCAATACCGTCAACAGCGGGGATGCCAGCGTTGTCACCATATCGGGAAGCTACGGAAACGGTGCGGCCGGTTGGAATTTCGCCATCTATGTGACTTCTGACACGGATCTTGACCGGATCGACATGAGCACCAAAACCCTGTTGTATTCCTGGTCTACCGCGTGGAATGAAAGCGCCACGGTCAACTTTAACTTGACCACGGCGCTGAATCCGGGCAATGACATTGTGTTTGTTGCAAACATCAACGATTACTGGTGGGAGCCGCGCTATCTGGATGCCACCATCATGATCGTGCCCGAGCCGGCGGCGCTGAGCCTGTTGGCGCTGGGCGGGCTGGTGCTGTTCCGGCGGCGGTGATTGAGTGCGGTAAAGGCGCAGATTGGGGGCATCTGACATGTCCGACGTGGGAGTCCCCCCAAGCAACCCGGTTTTAGAACCTAACGAAATGGATATCACATGATGCGGCACTTGTTGTTGACAGGACTGGTTGGCGGGTTGCTGGCCGGTGGCGCGCTGGCGGCCGAGCCCCGGGGTATGTTTGCCCAGTTTCTGGGGGTGAACCAAGGATATCCGAAGCCCGAAGGCCCCGACCGCTATCTGGCTTCTTACCGGTTGGACCTCCAATGGGGTGAGTTGCAGCCGGACGGCCCTGGAAAATGGCATGAGCAATACCTTGCGGACTGGGGCAAGGCCGTGCTGGAACACCGGAAGTTCGGGGCCGAGCGGCTGCCGGCTTTGGATTACACCGTGGGTTGGGCGGCCCGGAAACGGGCGTGGAGCTTCACCGTCGCCGGCAAGCGGTACGACGTCCAGGCCTGGGCGCCCGGCCAGGACGTGAACACCCGTCAGGCCACGGTGACCGACCTGGCCACCGGCAAGGTGGAAAACACCACGCTCAACGCCGACCGGATGCCCCCGGAAAAGGTCAGTGATTGGGAGACCTATGTGGAGCGGGTGGTGAGCTTTTTGGCCAAGCCCCCTTACAATGTCCGCTATTTCCAGATCTGGAACGAAGCCAATGACGTGGGGTTGACCGGATTCTGGAATGGCTCCATGGATGACTACATGGAGACCATCCATTTGCCGGCGGCCAAGATCATCCGCCGGCACGGGGGCAAGGTGGTCTATGGCGGCTATCCGTGCAACGGTTCGATGGAACATTACTTGGGGATTTTGGACAAGCACCGGGCCTGGGATACGCTGGATGTGCTGGACATCCACTATTTCCCGCTTTCCGCCTGGCAATGCCTTTATGA
>JBAZJM010000071.1:0-16668 GCA_041651315.1 Lentisphaeria bacterium
TGTGGCGCTGGTGTTGCCGATCGTGGGCTGTTTTTTCCTGGTCTTCGCGCTGTTCGAGGACAGCGGCTACCTGCCGCGTATGGCGCTGCTGCTGGACCGGTTGTGCAAAAAGTTCGGCTTGAGCGGACGGGCGGTGATTCCGCTGGCCCTGGGCTTTGGTTGCGGCAGCATGGCGACCCTGGCCACGCGCACCCTGGAAACGGCGCGGGAACGGGTGATCGCCACCTTCCTGCTGGCGCTGGCGGTGCCCTGTTCGGCCCAGCTCGGCCTGATCCTTGGCCTGCTGGGCGACCGGCCATGGGCGTTGCTGGTGTGGGCGGGCGCGGTGGTCCTGGTGTTCATGACGGCCGGCCGGCTGGCGGCGGCCCTGACCCCGGGGGAGGCGGCCAGCTTCCACATCGAGCTGCCGCCGCTGCGCCGCCCGCGGCTGGGCAACGTGCTGATCAAGACCTGGGCCCGTCTCGAGGGGTATTTCCGCGAGGTGCTGCCGCTGTTTATTTTGGCCAGCGTGGTCATCTGGCTGGGGCGCCTGACAGGGCTGTTCCAGGGGCTGGTGCGGGCACTGGAACCGGTGGCGCGCTCCCTGGGGTTGCCGGACAGCACGGCGGTGGCGTTGTTGTTCGGCTTCTTCCGCCGTGACTACGGGGCGGCCGGCCTCTACGACCTGAGCCGGTCCGGCCAGCTCACCGGTGCCCAGCTGGCGGTGGGGGCGGTGGCGCTGACCCTGTTCCTGCCCTGCATCGCCCAGTTGTTGATCATGTTCAAGGAACGCGGCTGGCGCGTCGGCGCCTGGGTCGGTCTGGCGACCGCCGCCATTGCCTACGGCACCGCACTGTTGCTTCACCTGGGGTTGACATGGACCGGTTGGACACTGTAATCTGCGGACTCTGCGGCCGGGTGGTGGCGGCGCCGGAAACGCGCCGCGCCTGCGCCGGCTGCGGCCTGGCCGGCGGCTGCCGCCGCTGGAAATGCCCCCATTGCGGTTATGAGAATCCGGCCGAGCCGGCATTGCTGCGCTGGTGGCGGCGGGTGCGCCGGCAGCTGGGGCTGGCGGCGGTTGCCGCCCCGGACGCCTCACCGCCGGCCTCAGCGGCCGCGGCGGGCGCCGGCCCGGCGACCCTGGCGACGGGCAAGGAGAACCATGAGGGCACGATTGTTGGACTCCGCATCGCCGGTGCGGCCGACCTGCGGCGGCTGACCGCCCTCGGCCTGGTGCCGGGCACCCGGCTGCGGCTGCTGCGCCGGCGGCCGGCCTTTGTCTTCCAGGTCGGCCACAGCCGGTTTGCGGTGGACCGGCAATTGGCCAAGGCGATCCACATGCAGTGGCATCATCCGGCGGTGGTGGCGGCGGTGACGGCGCCGCCATTGCGCCAGCCGCCCGCCCACGGCCCGGCGGGCAAAGGCGGCCACGGCGCGGCCTGAGCACGGACCAACACGGACTTGCACGGACAGCCACGGCCGGGGACAGCCCGGGCCGGTTCACGGGGGCACCCTACTGCACTAGGGATGCACTAGGGACGGGTGAATTTTTCTGCGTGGTTCCACTATTCTCTGTCCTTACGATCTTTGACTCCTGCTGTTACGTCCTGCCAATTTCCGTTTTGCAGTTTTCGGTAAAATGTATTGCCGGAAATGTGGGCGCCGGTGCCTTTAGCAAGGCGAACCTTGCCAAGCTGAAGCGCAGCCCGAGGAGCGAAAATAGTTTGGAGGAGTTTATGCCCCAGCATCAAGTCACATGAGTAGTACAGACAAATTGGATCTGTGTCCGTATTGATCTCCCCCCATTGGGCGGTGCAACACCGAAATGCGATCTCGTATCCTGAAAGTAGCAGCAAGAAAACGACCATGCTCGCAATCAGTTTCTTCATATGTTGTGTCATCTCCATTCGCCGCAACCGCCACCCAACCGGCCTGATGGCGATACCGTACCGTGCTTGGGAACGGGGTGCAACTGCACGATTCCCCGCCGCTGTGTTGTAAAACCCGTGAAACGTCGCCCGTTCCCATGCTCCGTTGGGGCGAAATGCCCACGGCCATGGCCGTGGGATCTATATTAGGGCATCATGCCAACCCCCGACGCACCCCCGGCCGGTCCCGTGGCGGCCAAGGAACGGGCCGCGGCCGCCGTGGCGGCGGACGGCCAGGTCCAGGGCTTCCTGAAATATCTCCGGGCTGAGCGCAACGCCTCGGTGCACACCCTGGACGCCTACCGGCGCGACCTGGTCCAGTGCGCCGAACTGATGGGCTGGCCGCCGGCCGGTGCCGCCGCCGTGCCGTGGGGCCGGCTCAATCTGGCGCTGGGGCGGCAGTTCGTCATGCTGCTGCAGCAGAAGGCCGGGCTGTCACGGGTGTCGGTGCGGCGCAAGGTGTCCAGTCTGCGCGCCTTTTGCCGGTTCCTGGTGCGGGAAGGGGCGTTGCCGGGCAATCCGCTGGCCGGCCTGGCTTCGGCCAAGGCGCCGCGGCGGCTGCCGCAGGTGCTGACCCGCGACCAGGTGGCCAAACTGCTCGACGCTCCGGCGGCGTTTTGGGCCGCGGACATCCGTGATCGCACCGGCAAACGGCTCGATGACGCCTTGCTGGCGCTGCGCCGGGATGCCGCCCTGCTGGAGGCCATCTACAGCGGCGGACTCCGCATCAGCGAGGCGGTCGGCCTCGACCTCAAGGACGTGGATCTGTTCTCCGGCGTCTTCACCGTGCGCGGCAAGGGCAAGAAGCAGCGGATATGCCTGTTGGGCAAGCCGGCGTTGGCGGCGCTGCGCGCCTACCTGGAGACCCGGGAAAACCTGGGGCTGTCCGGGCGGCGGCAGCCGGGGGCGCTGTTCCTCAACCTCGACGGCGGCCGGCTCACCGCCCGTTCCGTGCAGCGGCAGTTCAAGCTGTACCTGCGGCAGGCGGAGTTGCCGGCCAGCTGCACGCCGCACAAGCTGCGCCACTCCTTCGCCACCCACCTGCTGGACGCCGGCGCCGATCTGCGCAGTGTCCAGGAACTGCTCGGCCACGCCAGTCTTTCCACCACCCAGATCTACACCCATGTCAGCGCCGAACGGCTGCTGGAAGCCTACGGCAAGGCGCATCCGCGGGCGCGGTGACGGTCATCTCGGGGCGTTTGCTATTTTTCCGGCCAGTTGAACGAAACCAGGTTGGCCGCGCCGTGAATGGTGGCGAAGAAAACCGTCACCAGGCATATTCGGTGGTGGAGCCGAAGACGCCCCCGGGCAGGTTGGCGCTTTTGGCGCTGCCGTCACAGAACAGGGCGTTGTAGAAGTTTGGCTTGCCATGCCAGGTGGGTTGGATGTTGTTGTAGAGTGGACTCCAGGCATCCGCGTCAAAATAGCAGATTTTTTTGTCGGGGGAGACGCCGACCAGCGTCCAACTCATGGTGTCAACGCTGCCGGGCAGCACGCCCGAAATTTTCCGCGGCACGCAATAGGGGTGGCTGCCGTTGTTGACGCACAAGCCCCAGCCGCCGCCGACCCCTTCCCAGCCGCCGCCGCGATGAGGGTTGGACTGGGAATAGCTGTTGCCGAAGGTCTTGTAATTGGGGAGCGCCCAAGACCCATAACGCCCGTCATCGCCCGGACAACGGAAGATGCTGAGGCCGCCTTTGCTGTAACTGTGGAGCGGGCGCTTTTCCGCCGCCTCCGCCTGCCCCAAGCCAACGTCGGCGGCGTTGCCATTGTCGCCGCCGAAGTCGAAATAGGGTATCTCGTTGTTGTGGAAGTAAGGCGGGAAGAAGTCGTTGAAATCAACCTGGTACATGCTGGTCATCAGGCCGATGCCGCGCAGATTGGAGACGCACTTGATTTCCTTGCCCCGGTCCTTGGCCTTGCCCAGGGCCGGCAGCAGCATGGCGGCCAGGATGGCAATGATGGCGATCACCACCAGCAGTTCGATCAGTGTAAAGCTGTGACGGGGTGCGGGTTTCATGGGAAGACGATCCTGCCGAAACGTTCGGGGTTGTTCCAGTTGTCGAAGGAACCGTTCCAGCGGGTTTCTGGGTGGCCGTTGCCGCTGGCGCCGTCCACCGCCACGTCAAAGCCCCAGGTGGCGCCTTTGGCCGGCCGGGTCAGGCCCAGTTCCGCCCAGGGGATCTCGGTTTCGATGCACCAGCCGTCGGCCGTTTTCCGGGACGCCATCCGGCAGGCGGCCAACACCTGGCCGCGGCGGTACTTCGGGTTTCCCGCATTGATGAGGATGGCGGCCGGTTGCGCGCTGTCTTGGGTGACGGGGGCCAAGCCGATCTGAAACGTGGTCTCGGTAAACCAGGGCTGGTTCTTTTCGGGCGCCGTGTCAAAGAACAATTCGATGCAATCTCCTGCCCAGACCAGCCAGCCCTGTTGCGGATTGCTGAACGGTTCCGCGTCCTTGACGTCCACCCACAAACACAGGCCGCGATCCGTGGCGCCCACCTTGAAGGTGGCCAGCGGGGGGGCGCCGGCATCCCCCACGGTGGCCGCGGGGGATGCCGGCCATTCGCCACCCTGGCCGTCCGGCGTCAGTTGGCCCAGCGGCAGGACGGACAGGGTCTTGGGGGGGCGTGAGGTGTCGGGCAACGCCTCCAGCGCCTTGGCGGGGACGGGCTCGGCATAGATGTACAGCGGGTCTTCGCCAGCCCGCGCAAACCAGTCAGCCCCAACGGCGAAGACGCGGTTCGGGGCCGGTTCGCCGAACATGTCTTCCACGTACAGTGGCTTGCCCGGCAGCTTGACGGGGTTGCCCATGACTGGGGCCGCCGCCTCGCCCGGCCGCGACTGGTCGCACCAGACCGTCAGCAATTCCGTTTGAGCCGGCAGGCCGTTGAGGAATGGGCGGCTGCCGCGGTTGCGCAGGGCCCAGGCAAAGGCGTAGTGTTTCGGCTCAGGGGTGGGCCAGACGCCGCGGAAGGTTGCCCCCTCCAGGTGCCGGGTCAGGCCGGAAAAGGCCACCCCGGAGGGTTTGGCGGCGCCCTGGTGGTCGACGATGCCGAAGTTGTGCTCCGGTTCCAGCGCGTTGGGGCCCCAGTCGCTGAAGATGAAGTAGTCGATGTGCTTCACGCCCGCCGCCACCGACAGCAGATAGGTGCGCTGGACGTACCACGCCTGCTGCAAGGGGGTTACGGAAATATAGCAGCCGGTGCTTTTACCACGGGGCAGGAAGGTGCTCCAGCCGATCTCGCTGAAATAAATCGGCTGGTTGCGGCCGTGTTCCCGGATCAGTTGCTGGGTGCGCCGGATGTCGCCGAGCAGGTCGCCGGTTTCCGGGCTGCTGCCGTCATGGCGGTAGGGATGGACATCGATGATGTCCCACAGGTCGTTGCCCACCAGTTCCCAGCAGCGCTTGATATGGCCGAGGTCCACGCCGCCGGCCACCGGGCCCAGCAATTTGGCCCGGGGATTGCCGGCCTTCAGCCCGTCCTGGGCCGTCCGGTTGAGCTTGGCCCAGTCCTCGATCGTGCCCTTCCAAGAACCGAACGGTTCGTTGTTGGGTTCATTGTAGGTCTGGAAAACGTCCACATAGCCCTTGTAGCGTGCCGCCAGCGCCTTGCAGAAGGCGCGGTAGTTGCGGTAATAGTCCGCCTTGGGCGGGTAATGGATGAAGTTGACCGTGCGGTCGGTCCATTTCGCCTCGTCCACGGCCCAGCGCGGGGTCCAGCAGACGCTGCCGTAACCGGCCATGCCCCAGCCCAGCAGGCCGGCCAGGCCGCAGTCGACCGGCGTCGGGTCGTCCTGCCAGACATATTTGCCCGGGGCTGGTTCGCCGGTCAGCCAGTCGGGTGTCATATAGCCGCGGGTGCCGTGGATTCCCAGCCTCTGGCAGACTTCCATCATGGCCTCACTGGTCATGCCCGGCGGCGCATAGAAACTGATGCCGAACGGGGTGGTGCGGATCTGCTCCAGAGCGGCCGGCAGGGGCGGATTGATGACGGCCCAGCGGAAGGCGCAGGCCGGCGTGCCGTCCGGCAACCGGACGGCCAGCTCATAGAGGCCGCACCGGCCGGTGGGCAGGTTGGCGTACCAGTAATTCCCCATTGGCTCCAGAGGGGGCTTGGTTACTTCGACATCCCGTGTCAGATCCCGGATCGTCCAGGCAAAGCCTTTCTTGAGTGGGCCGAGGGTCAGGCGGAGCGGTTCGTGACGGTAATACAGGCGTCCCGGCTGGTCCGGCCTGGCGTGGGCCAGGACCTTTTCGGCCAAGGTCAGCTTGAGCCGGCCGCCGGCCGCCGGGCCGAACTGCACGTTGCCGCCAAAGCCCTTGTCCAGGGAGTAGGCCAGCCACAACTGGTCAGTGGGTGCTGTGAGCTTCCGTTCCGGTATTGTCACGCCTGTGACCGTCACCGGCTGGCCGTCCTTGCCCTGGTGCCGCCACAGCTCATGCCACTCCTTGCCGTCCGTGGAATAACTCCAAGTGACGGTTCCGCCTTGGTTGACCACCATGTTGTTCATGGTTGGCAGGACCAAGGAAAACGCCAGCACGGGATGGCTGAACGCCAGCTTGATGGCAAAGCGTTTGGCCTCGCCGCCGTTGATGTCATCCCAGGCGAGGTTCGGGTTGTCGCCCTTGAAGCCGATGGCATTGGCCCCGTACCAGTACCAGGTGCGGGTGCCGCCGCCGATCTGGACCTCCTGGGGGCCGCCGACCGGGAATTCCAGGCGATTGTTGAAGGTGTCGGCGGCCTCGTTGGCCCAGCCGCCGGCGCTGGCGGCCAGGCCGGCCAGCACCAGCCCGACACTGGTGAGTAAGCAGAGTCGTTGCATGATATGGGGAGTCCTTAACTGTTGACAACGGTGGGGCGGTGGGGAGTCAGCGGCGGCGCCGCGCCAGCCCCGCCAGGCCGGCCAAGGCCAGCAGGGAGGCCGCGGCCGGTTCTGGAATGGTGGTGACGGTCATGCTGCCGCCGTTGGCACCGGTAAAGTGCACCGCAGCGCAATAAGAGGCGACATCCTGATAATAGTGGAGAATGATTTGGGTCGTGGGGGTGGCTAACTGGACTGCTGACAGGGTTTGCGGATTGAAGGTGTGATAACTGTTGTCGGTACCGGTGTAGCTCCACAGGCTGGTCCAGGTGGCACCATTGTCGGTGGACATGTCCCAGTGCAGGGCGTTGCCAGTGTAAATTCCATGAGTGGTCATCGTTGGGGTGGTGAACTGGAATGATGTGATGGGCTGCGAGAACTGGAATTTCATCCGTTCTTTTTTTACGATTCCAGAGTTGATGTCTTTCCATCCGTCGGTTTCGAACTGAATGCCGGCGGCATCGTCCCAGTACCAAGTGGTTCGGGCCGTGCCGGTGATCTCAAAGGTATAATTGGTGCTTTGGGCGGGAGTGGCCAGGGAGTTGTTCCACGAGGTTTGGTTTTCCCATGCCCAGGCGGCGTTGGCCGACCCTGAAACCAGGCAACTGCCCATGGTTGCGATGAGAAGTGATTTGGCGGTGGCGTTCATTGGTGTTTTCTCCTTGGCTAGGCGGATGCAGGGTGGGGTTATGGCACGTTTCTTTGGGGTACGCGGTTGCGGAAGATGAGCACGGTCAGGTAACGGATCACGAGGAACTACGCACCTCCTTTCCGTGGAGGAAAAGAAGTGGAATCGCGGACGACCAGCCCGCCTCGCAACAGGTTTTGGCGGCAGGCGCCCCGTTTTTTGCCGATGCGCTTGAGCAGCAACTCGGCGGCCCGGCGGCCGATCTCGGCCAGCGGTTCCGCCACGGTGGTCAGGGAAATCATGCCGTGCCCGGACATCGGCAGGCCGCCGATGCCCGCCACGGCCGGCCGCCGTTCCGGGGGCAGCTTGCAGACCACTTCCTGCACCTGCAGGGCCACGGCATCCACGGAGGACAGAATGGCGGTGGGCGGTTTGGCCAGGCCGAGAAAGCCGCGGGTCAGGGTCATGACCGACTCTGGATCCGAGGTGCGGGAAAAGCGCACCAGGGCCGGGTCGGGCGTGACGCCGGCCTCGGCCAGGGCGGCGCGGATCCCGGCCTGGCGGGCGCGCAGCTGCTCGGACTGGTTGTCCACGCCGAGGATCGCCAGCCGCCGATGCCCCCGGTCCAGCAGGTGCCGGGTGATTTTGAGGCCCGCGTCATAACCGTCCATGGCCACCACGTCGGCGGGGACGCCCTCCAGCCAGTCGCACATGAAGACCAGGGGCACGCCGGCCTCCTGGACCCCGCGGTAATTGGCCTGCTGCCCGTCCAGTGGCAGCGCCAGGATGCCTTCCAGGCGCCGTTCCAAAAAGGTTTCCAACTCCTGTTTTTCACGCTCCGGGTTCCAGTAGTTGACGCCGATCAGGGTGTGAAACCCGGCGGCTTCCAGCACGGGCAGGGCGCTGGCCAGGATGTCGTTGGCATACGACCCGATCAGGTCGGCAAACATCACCCCCACGGCGTTGGAGCGGCCGCGGCCGAGCGCCTTGGCCAGGGCGTTGGGACGGTAGCCCAGCCGTTGGGCGGCTTCGTGGATGCGCTTCCGGGTGCGTTCGCTGTAGCGCGTGTCTTGCCGGCCTAGCACCTGGGAAACCGTGCCGATGGAGAGCCCGACCGCCTCGGCAATGTCCGCGATGGAAACCATGCTACCGTCTCCGCTGTGTTCCGTGAAACTACGGACAACATAATCTAACCGGTTAGAAATGCAAGTTGTGCTATATTATTATCATTCTAACCGCTAGGTAATTTTGGATACCCAAACGATGCCAGTCCGTGCCATTTCCGAGGAACCGCCCAATATCGGTCACGCCCGGATTCGGGCGGTCCGCCAGGCGATTTCCGGGGCCTGGGAGACCACCGTCTGCCGGCCCGGGCCGGAGCCCGTCCCGCCGCCCGCGGCCGGCCCGCACGCCCGGCCGTGCCACGGCGTCATCCCCCTGCCGCACCCGTTCACCGTGCCCACCGCCGGTCCGGAATTTCACCTCTTCTTCTACTGGGACACCTATTTCACCAGCGAGGGGCTGTTGCGGGACGGCCGGGCGGACCTTGCCCAGGCCAACGCCGACAACCTGCTCTATCTCATCCGGTTGCTGGGATACATGCCGAACTACACGCTGTGGCAGGACCTGGACCGCTCGCAGCCGCCCATGGCCTCGTTGCTGGTGCGGGCGGTGTATGAGCACACCCGCGACCGGGCCTGGCTGGCCGGGGCACGGGCGGCGCTGGAAACCGAATACGCCTTCTGGATGGCCATGCGCCGCGGTCCCCACGGCCTCAACCACTACGGCACCCATGGCACCCCCGAGGCGGTGCGCCGGTTCGCCAACTTCCTGCCCGGGCGTCTGGGAACCCTGCCGGAAGACCTTGGCGAACGGCTGGCCTTTGCCCGCCACGCCCTCGCCGAAGCCGAGTCGGGCTGGGATTTCACGCCGCGTTTCGACCGCCGCTGCGCCGAGCACTATGCCGTCGACCTGAACAGCCTGCTTTATCAGCATGAGCTGAACCAGGTATGGTTCTGCGAGCAGCTCGGGGAGGGCGGCGCGGACCGGTGGCGGCAGCGGGCCGAAGACCGCCGCCAGCGGGTCAATGCGTTGTGCTGGGACGAGGCGGCCGGCTTTTTCTTCGACCACGATTTCGCCCATGGCCGGGCCGCCGCCATCCCCGCCGTGTCGGCCTATTTCACCCTGTGGTCCGGCCTGGCCTCGCCCGGTCAGGCCGCGCGTCTGGTGGCCTGGCTGCCGGAACTGGAACGCCCCTATGGCTTGGTCGCCTGCGCGCCCGGCCCGCGGCCCGACCGCCGGACCTACCAGTGGGACACGCCCAACGCCTGGCCGCCCCTGCAGTTTGCGGCCATCGCCGGCTTGCTGCGCTATGGCTATCAGGCCGAGGCCCGGCGTCTGGCCGGCAAATATGTGGCCGCCGTGGTCGCGAACTTTGAAACCACCGGCCACTTGTGGGAGAAATACAACGCCATCACCGGCGGCGTCGATGTTTCTGACGAGTACCTCATGCCACCCATGCTCGGGTGGACCGCCGGCACTTTCCTCTATGCCTGTGAAGTCTTGGCCTCGGCGCGGTAGGCCGCCGGCGACCGGCCGGTGTGCCGGCGGAAGTAGCGGTGGAAATACGGCGCGTCGGTGAAGCCCAGCTGGCTGGCGATCTCATCCACGGTTTTTTCCGTGTACCGCAGCAGGTTCTGACTTTTGGCGACAGTTTCCCGGGTCAGGTAGGCTTTCAGTGGCACGCCCATTTTTCGCCGGAACCGCATGGCCAGCGCGGCGGCGCCGAGCCCCATCTGCCGCGCCAGCGGGTCGATGCGGATCCGCGCCGGCGGCTGGTGCGCCAGCGCCTGGAACAAGGGCCGGAACTCCGCCCCGATCCAGGCCCGGGCCAGCATCGCCTCCTGCTGCCGTTCGGCAAACCGCGCCAGCACGGCGGCGGCCGCCGCCTGCAAAGCCGTTCCCCACGGCTGCCGCCGCAGTCCGGCCAGCAACGCTGTCAGCGGCGGATCGTCGAGGCACTGGCAGTCGGCCAGTCCGCCAAACACCGGCATCCGGCAGAAGTCCGTGGCCGTGACGTGGAAGAACAGCAGTTCGGAGCCGCCGGCATAGGTGACCGTGAAGGGCATCCCGTCCGGCAGCAGGTAGATTTTTTCCGGGGCCAGACGGCGGCAGCGGCCGGCCACCGTGATGCGGGCGCCGCGATTGAAGAAAACAAACAACCGGCAGAACGGCGGCGCCGGATGATCGTAACTTTCTGCCCGCGGCCGGATGTCATACCCCTGGCTCAAAAACTGCAAGTCCAGGCGCAGCGGCTGTCCGGCGGCGGCAAATTCCAGGGTCACGCCGCCCAGAAACAACTGCAGTTGCGCCTGTTCCTGTTCGCGGCTGATGGTGTTGGTCATGGAGCAATCGTTCTCACGGGCGTTTGGGTGAGTCCCGCCACGGGTTGAACCTGGGAGCGCCGAGCCCCAGCTCGGCACGAATTCTGCGGATACCCTCACGCCGAGCTGGGGCTCGGCGCTCCCAGGGGGTGGTTTCGCCCGTTATGACGAAAAGGGTATTTGTTGAATAAGTACAGCATTTTTTAAGATAAATACCGTTGCTTGTTGGTTTTTTTTACACTATACTCAATTATCGCATGACTTCATGTTTCGCGATGTTGGGAGCCTGCTCATGCACCTGAAAATCACCGCCGACTACCTGCACCTTCCGGTCAACCGCACCGCCGGCACCGTCGCCTGCCGCCTGCACCTCGACGGCGCCCTGGTCCGCTACTTCGACTGCCGGCCTTGTCCGCCGGAGGACGCCGACTTTTTTGCCTGCTACTCGGTGAAGGAATTCCGCGGCCGGGAACTGGCGGTCACCGCCGCCGCCGACCCGTTGCCGGCGGCGTTCGCCAGCTGGCTCCGGCAGAGCGACACGCCGGCCGCACCCAATGATGTCAGCGAAGCCCTGCGGCCGCAACTGCATTTCTCCTCCCGGCGCGGCTGGCTCAACGATCCCAACGGCCTGTTTTTCTACGACGGCCAGTACCACCTGTTTTACCAGCACAATCCGTTCTCCGTGGACTGGGGCAACATGCATTGGGGGCATGCCGTCAGTCCCGACCTGCTGCACTGGACGGAACTGGACGATGCCCTGTATCCCGATGCCGCCGGCAGCATGTTCTCCGGCAGCGCGGTGGTCGATGCCAGCAACGATTCGGGGCTCGGGAGGGGGGCGCACCCGCCGATCCTGCTCTTTTACACGGCCGCCGGTTCCTGCGCGCCCACCGCCGCCCCGTTCACCCAATGCCTGGCCGTCTCCACCGACGGCGGCGTGAGCTTCCAGAAATACGCTGGCAATCCCGTCATTCCCAGGGTGGCCAAGGAGAACCGCGACCCCAAGGTGGTCCGCGACCGCCAGGGCAACCGCTGGCTGCTGGCCCTCTACCTGGAGAAACGCGGGGACGACCATGTTTTTGGCCTGTTCGAATCAAGCAATCTCTTATCCTGGAATAAGTTCCAGGAAGTGACGCTGCCCGGCACCGGCGAATGCCCCGATCTCTTCGAACTGCCGGTCGATGGGGATTCCGGCAACCGGCGCTGGGTGTTCAGCGCCGCGGACGGCCAGTACCGGGTCGGACATTTCGACCACAACCGGTTGGTCGGCGATTCCGGCCCCCACGAGTTTTTCTGCCGCCAAGGCGGGGGCAACCCGTATGCCGCCCAGACCTGGGACAACGTCCCGGACGGGCGCCGGCTTCAGATGGCCTGGCATCTTGGCGCGATCCCTTCGCCCCGCTTCAACATGAGCATGGCGCTGCCGGTCGAGCTCACCCTGAAAACCTTTGCCGACGGCCTCCGGTTGTGCGCCGCTCCGGTGGCGGAACTGCGGCAGTTGCGCACCGGCCAGGAGCAGGTGTGGCGGAATTTCGAACTGGCCGGCTTCGCGGAAGACCGCGCTGCCGCCGTCGAGCTGGGCGAGATTGAATTGGAATTCACCGCCGGCCAGCCGGTCACGCTCGCCATCAACGGCATCGAGTTGGTCTGCGATCCCGCGTCCGGCGAGATCCGCTTCGGCAACGCCGTGCACCGCCAGGCCGGCAACCGGAACCACTTCCGCCTGCACCTGGTCATTGACCGGACCTCAGTGGAACTGTTCGCCGATGACGGCCGCATCTACCTGTGCAAGCGCCTGCTGTTCGTCCCGGAAAACCGGTGCCTCCGCCTGTCGGGTGCCGCCGCCAGGATCGCCACCTATGCGGTCCGCGAACTGCGCCCGGTCTGGGCGTGACCGTCGTGCTGGCCGGGCGTTTGCCTTTTCGCGCCGCAAATCTTACATTATAAAAAACAAATTTTGAAATTGTAAGACGGGGCGGGTGGCGGGATGATTCCACGGCTGATTGAAGGCACGATCCGGAAGCTGGCAAAGGGATACCCGGCCATTGCCATCACCGGGCCGCGGCAGTCCGGGAAAACCACCCTGGCGGTGACGCTGTTCCCTGATAAACCCTATCTGTCGCTCGAGAATCCGGATCTGCGCACCCAGGCCAAATCGGATCCACGTGGTTTTTTGGCCAGTTGCCGTGGCGGGGCCATCCTTGACGAAATCCAGCGTTGTCCCGACCTTTTTTCTTATCTTCAAGAGGTGTTGGATCTGCCCGGCACGCGCGGGAAGTTCATTCTGACGGGATCTCAACAGTTCGGCTTGCGTGCGGGAATCGCACAGTCACTGGCGGGACGCGTGGGCATGGTTGAGCTTCCGCCCTTCACCGTCGCGGAGCTTGCCGACCGGGTGGCGCATTCACCATGGGAAGCCATTTGGAAAGGCTTCTATCCGCCGCTCTTCGACCGTCCGCTCGATCCGCCGCAATGGTATTCCGGTTACATCCAGACGTATCTTGAGCGGGATGTCCGGCAGATCACCCAGGTGCATGATTTGGATACGTTCCAGCGCTTCATCAGGCTTTGCGCTGGACGGTCCGGCCAGCTCCTCAACCATGCCGCTCTTGCCGCCGACACCGGCATTTCCCAACCCACGGCCAAGGCCTGGCTTTCCATCCTTCAGGCGAGTTATGTGGTTTTTCTGTTGCCCCCGCTGCATCGCAATTTCAACAAGCGTATCGTCAAAAGCCATAAACTGTATTTTTACGACACGGGCTTGGCCTGCCAGCTCCTGGGAATCCGGACGGCGGTTGAACTTGAGGCCAGTCCGTTTCGTGGCGCGTTGTTTGAAAATCTGATTGTCGCCGATCAGCTCAAGCGCCAGTTTGGCCGGGGGCTTCCGGCCAACCTTTATTTCTGGCGCGACAACGTGGGCCATGAAGTCGATCTCTTGCTGCCCGCCGGCCCTGATCGCTGGACTCCCGTCGAGATCAAATCCGGCCAGACGGTGGCGGAGGATTGGTTCGGCGGCTTGCGCAAATGGCATGAACTGGCGGGGGCGCTGGCTGCCGCTCCCCTGCTGGTGTATGGCGGTGACCGTCCGGCCCGCTGGCATGGCGTCACCGTTCGCCCCTGGCGCGATTTTTTGAGCTCGGATAAAACGGCCAACGAGTGAATGGGGGCAACGGCAATCACACCGGCCGTTCCAACAGGTTGGTTTCCGTGAGCGTCCGCCGCGCCGGATCCAGGCGGAAGCTCTTGATTTCAAAGGCCCCGAGGGCCACCTCCTGCTGCAGGCCGGCAGCCGGCAGGCGCAGGGTGGTGCGCCGGGGCTGGCCGGTGCTCTCGAACAGGCGCACGATGTAGCCGGCGCCGTCCTCGGCCTGTTTGAAGGTGCTGAGTTGCACACCCGCCCCACCGTCCAGCACGGCCAGCGGCGGCTGGGGCTGGCCGGCGCCGCAGGGGAAGAAGGAGAGAACGAACGGGGCTTCGCCGTGCGCCAGCGCCTCGCGGTCCACCCGGGCCAGCCGTTCCGCGGCCGGGCCGGCATTGAGGTGAAAGACAAAGAGGCGTTCGCCCTGGTCGATGCGCGGGCTGTAGCGGTCCTGGACCAGCCGCGGCCGGTCGTTGATCGGATGGCAGGTATAGGCGGGGGAGCGCAGCAGGGTCAAGCGCAGGGCGTTGTCGCGGAAGTCGCAGCCGTAGGTGCCGTCGTTGATGCAGGTGAAGGCGTGGCCGTCCGGGGCGGAGACCGCCGCCAGCCATTTTTGGGCCACCGCCTCGTCGCCGTTGACCGGCAGGGGGGCGACCCCGTAGGCGGTCTGGCCGAGACAGGCGGCCCCGGTGAAGGGGGTGGGCAGGACGAGCTTGAGCATCTGGCTCTTTTCGTTCCAATGGACGCGCGCCTGGATTTCGAGCTCCGTTCCCTGTTTGGGCAGCTTGTAGTGCAGGCAGAGGCGGGACTCGTGGTATTCCAGCACCGCCTCAATCACGGTGCGGACGGCGCCGTCCTCAATCACCCGCACCGAAGGCAGCACGCCCTGGCGCACGCCGGAGAAGGCGGTGCCCGCTTCCGGGGACATGAGGGTGAAACGGCCCAGTTCGTCGTCGAACCGGGGGGCGCCGACGATGATCCAGGGATCGTCGCTGTAGCCGAGCACGACCGGCTGGCAGGCGCCTGGGCGGAGGTAGTCGACGCCCTGCACGCGGTAACGGTCCAGCAGGCCGGTTTGCGCATTGACCACCACCTCCACTTCCGCGGTGCGGAAATGAAAGACCCCGTCCTGTTCGAGGAGCTGGGGCTTGGGCTTTTCCGGAATGGCCGTCAGCCGGCAGTCGAAACGGTTCATCTGGCCGGGGGCGAGTTCGGCGCGGAAGGCGACGCGCTTGCGCCAGTCGAGGTTGATGTTGCTGAGCTCCTTTTCCGGCTGGGTGGGCAGCGGTTGGCCGTTCTGCCAGACGGTCGGCAGGGTGAACTCCTCTTTCCAGTTCTGGTCATGAAGCATGAATTCGCACTCGAACACGCCGGTGACCGGGAACGGATGCGGGTTGTACGCCAGAATGGGGATTTCCCCTTCCGGCGCCGCCGGCTGGCCGCCGGCCAGGGCGAAGAAGGCGCGGCCCTTGAGCCGGGAGAGGATTTCCAGGCCGTGGTCCATCAGCCGCAGGGAGGTTTCCTCGACCGGCTGGACGGAGGTGCCGGGCAGGATGTCGTGGAACTCGGCGAACAGCAGGTCGCGCGTGGCCTCCTGCAGGTCGGCCTGTGGATAAGGCAGCCGGCCGCCAAGGGCGGCATGGGACAGCATCTTTTCGGTCAGGTACAGTTCGTTCTCGAGCTGCCGGTGCTTCTGCTTGATGCGGATCTGGGAGGTGTAGCAGCCGACGAAGATGGGGTTGAGGTCGCCGGTGTGGCGCGGCAGGGCGGGAGCCCCTGCCAGGAATTCGCGGAAATAGGCTTCGGGGCTGGAGTGGCGGATGGTGCAGGCGGTGGTTTCCTTGATCAGCGCCGCCAGGTTTTGCAGGTCCAGGCGCGACGGGCCGCCGCCGTGGTCGCCGATGCCCCACAGGCAGAGGCTCACCTCCTGCTCCTTCTGGCCGTCCAGCCAGCCCTTGATCTTGTTGGCCGCCTGGCCGAAACCGGAGTTGTAGTATTCGACGGAACGGTGGCCGACAATCTCGGAGCCGTCATAGCCGACCCAGAGGAAATCGTTGGCCGGCAGGGGGCGCGCGGCGGCGTCCGGACGGCAGAAGAGATAGGAATCGTATCCGGCCTTCTTGAGGATCTGCACCAGGCCGCGGCTGTGGCCGAAGGTGTCGAAATTGACGGCGGTGGTCGGTTCGACACCGAACTTTTCCTGGAAATAGCGTTTGCCAACCAGGATCTGGCGGACCAGCGACTCGCCGCTGGGCATGTTGCAGTCCGGCTGCAGATACCAGCCGCCCAAAATGTGCCACTTGCCTTGGGCCACCAGTTTCTGGATGCGGGCAAACAGCGCCGGCTCATATTCCTCAACCCAGCGGTAGAGCACGGCCTCGTTGTGGTTGAAGACAAAACCGTCAAATTCCTCGCCGAAGTCGGCGGCCACGCGGAAGGTAGAGATGGCGGCGGCCGCGCCTTCTTCCCAAGGCCATTGCCAGACCGGATCAAGATGGGCGTTGCAGACCAGGTGCAGGGTTTTCATGGAGGGTCCGGGAGGTTGTGGGGCCGGGGTAAAAGGGGAAATATAACCGTAGGGGCGACCGGCCGGTCGCCCGTACCGGCGAGTTGGCCGCAGGCGGCCGCGATGTCGGTGCCCAGCGAACGGCGCAGGGTGACGGTGAAGCCGGCGGCACGCAGCGCGGCGGCAATGGCGCGGCGCTGCGGCTCCGGGGTCGGGTGGAAGCCAGGGGCGGCCTCGGC
>JBAZJM010000072.1:0-16489 GCA_041651315.1 Lentisphaeria bacterium
TCGATCGGCCTGGTCGCCAACCTCTTCACCTCGCTGGTCCTGAGCCGGTCCATTTACGACCTGCTGCTCTGCTACACGCCGCTGAAGAAGCTGACCATGCTCCACATCTTCCGCCATGTGCCGCACTTTGACTTCATGGGCATGCGCCGCGGCTTCTTTATCTTCTCCGGGGTGCTGACCGTGCTGGCGATCCTCCTGATCGGCTATCGCTTCCACCGCAACGAAGCCCTCAGCACCGACTTCACCGGCGGTGTCACCATGACCTACCAGTACGACAAGAACGTCGCGCCGCCGCCGGTCGACGCCCTGCGTTCCGCCGCCGCCGGCATCGGCATGGACCGCGACGTGCGCATCGGCTACAAGTCGGCCGGCATCGCCAAGGAAAACCTGCTGGAAATCACCATCCCCACCTCCATGGAGGAGCTGAAAAAAGTGACGCCGGAACGGGTCCTGGCCATGCTCAAAGACAAGTTCCCCGCCGCCAAGTTCGAGGCCAAGCAGACCTACCGCGTCGGCGGCCTGGTCGGTGAGCAGTTCAAGTGGTATGCCATCTGCGCCCTGACCCTCTCGTGGGTGGGCATCATCCTCTACCTCGCCTTCCGCTTCGAGTTCGCCTATGGCGTCGCGGCGGTCATCGCCATTGTCCACGACGTCATCGTGGCGACCGGCGTGGCGGCGCTTTGCGACAAGCAGCTGTCCCTGACCGCGCTCGCCGCCCTGCTGACCATCATCGGCTACTCGGTGAACGACACCATCGTCGTTTTCGACCGGATCCGCGAAAACTTCTCGCTGGCCCGCCAGGGCAGCTACGCCGACGTGGTGAACCTGAGCATCAACCAGACGCTGTCCCGGACGCTGCTGACCTCGGTGACGGTGTTCTTCTGCGTGCTTTCGCTTTACCTGTTCGGCGGCGGCGCCATCAACGACTTCGCGCTGATCATGCTGGTCGGCGTGGTGGTCGGCACCTATTCCTCGGTGTTTGTCGCCAGTGCCATCATCGTCTCCTGGCACAAGCGGATTCCGCTGACGCCGGTGCCGGTCGCCAAGACGGCCTACGTCGACGGCCCCGCCGCCACCCCCTGAGCCAAGCGTTCCGCCGCACCGGCGCCGCCGGCCCCGACAATAAATGCCCGGTTGGCACGTTTAGCCGAGTAGAAAGGGGCATGGCATGCAGACGCTGATGGTTGAACTCGGGGCGCGGCGTTATCCGATCCTGCTGGGGCGCGGCATGAGTGCCGCCGCCGCCGGCGTGGCGGCCCTGCGCGACGCCGTCGCCGGACGCCGTTGCCTGCTGGTCGCCGACAGCACGGTGGCGCCGTTGCACGCCGCGGCTCTGCGCCAGGCCCTCGAGGCCGCCGGTGCCGCGGCCTGCGAAACCGCCAGCTTTCCCGCCGGGGAAGGGTCCAAGACCCTGGACACCCTGGCCGCGTTGTACCGCGCCGCCGCCCGCTTCGGCCTGGACCGGGGCGGGGTGGCGGTGGCCCTTGGCGGCGGGGTCGCCGGCGACCTCGCCGGCTTCTTTGCCGCCACCTGGATGCGCGGCATCGCCTTTGTCCAGGCGCCCACCTCGCTGCTGGCGCTGGTCGATTCCAGTGTCGGCGGCAAGACCGGCGTCGACCTGCCCGAGGGCAAAAACCTGGTCGGCGCCTTCCATCAGCCGCGCCTGGTGCTGGGCGACCTGGCCTGGCTCGACACCCTGCCGGCGTGCGAACTCCGCAACGGCCTGGCGGAAGTGGTCAAGTATGGCGCCGGCCTGGATGCGGCGTTCTTTGCCGAATTGGAACGCGACGCGGACGCCCTGCTGGCCCGCGAGCCGGCCGTGCTCGAGCGGGTGGTGGCGCGCTGCTGCGCGATCAAGGCGGCGGTGGTCGCCGCCGATGAGCACGAGGGGGAGGGGGGGCGCCGCGCCCTGCTCAATTACGGACACACCTTCGGCCATGCCGTGGAAACGCTGACCGGCTATGCCGGCTTCCGGCACGGCGAGGCGGTGGCGGTCGGTATGGTGCTGGCGGCCACCCTGGCCGCTCGCCTCGGACGCTGCCCGCCGGAGCTGCCCGCCCGCACCGCCGCCCTGCTGGCCCGGCTCGGCCTGCCGACCCGGCTGCCGGCCGACCCGGCGGTGACGCCGGAGGCGATGATCGCCGTCATGGGCCGCGACAAGAAGACCCGCGCCGGCCGGCTCCGGCTGGTGCTGCCTGGCGCGCTGGGCGAAACGGCCCTGGTCCCCCTGGATGATCTGGCGGCGCTGCGCGCGGCGCTGGAGGTGGCCCGTGGAGAACCGTGAGGCATGGCTGGTGCTCAACGCGCTGCCCGGGATCGGGCCGGTGCGGGTCGCCGGCCTGCTCAGCCGGTTCGGCGAGCCCCGGCATATCCTGGCGGCCTCCCTGGGCGAACTGGGCGGGGTGCCGGGCATCGGCGCCCAGCTGGCCGGCATCCTGCACCACTGGCGCGACCATTTTGACCTGGAGGCGGAACTGGCCCTGGCCCGGCGCGGCCAGGTGGCCGTGGTCACCCGTGACGACCCGGACTATCCGCCCCTGCTGAAAACCATCTACGACCCGCCGTTGTGCCTCTACGTGCGCGGCGATCCGGCGGCGTTGGCGGGCCCCCAAAGCGTGGCCATTGTCGGCTCGCGCCACACCACGCCCTACGGCCAGTTGATGGCCGACCATCTGGCCGCGGAGGCGGTGCTGGGCGGCTGGACGGTGGTTTCCGGCCTGGCCCGCGGCATCGACACCGTCGCCCATGCCGCGGCGGTGCGGCTGCAGGGGCGCACCGTCGCCGTGCTGGGCAGCGGCCTGGCCCGCGTCTATCCGCAGGAAAACCTGGAGCTGGCCCGGCAGATCGTCGCCGCCGGCGGCGCCATGGTCTCGGAATTTACCCTGCGCGCCCCGCCCGACAAGCGCGGCTTCCCGATGCGCAACCGGCTCATTTCCGGCATGACCCTGGGCACTGTGGTGGTGGAGGCGGGGACGCGCAGCGGCTCGCTGATCACCGCCGCCCAGGCGCTGGACCAGGGGCGGCCGGTGTTCGCCGTGCCCGGCCGCGTCGATTCCCCCCAGTCCCGGGGCTGCCACGGCCTGCTTCGGGACGGCGCCGTGCTGACCGAATCATTCGCCGACGTGCTGGTGGAACTGCGCACCCTGCCGGGGTTCCGCGAACCCGCCCGGATCGCCCCGTCGCCGCCGGCGGCCGGCCCGGTTCCCGGGCTCCCCGGCAAAGAAAAGAGGGCGGAGGATTTGACAAATGGCAGTTTGGAGACGAAAATATTAGACTTTGTCCGCCGCTCCGGCGACTGCGTGTTGGATGAGGTCGTCGCCGCACTGGGTTCGGCTGCGGCCGACGTGCTTCCCGCCGTGCTCGATTTGGAGTTGCGGCGGCTGGTGGTCCGGAGTCCTGGCGGGCGGTTGCGTGCCGCCTGACGCGGCCCTTTTCGCCCGTGGGTTGATCTCAAACTTTTTTTGATTGCACGAAAGCATCTATGAGCCGCAAGCTGGTCATTGTCGAGTCTCCCACCAAGGCGCGCACCATCACCCGTTTCCTGGGCGGCGAAGCCCGGGTGGTCGCGTCCATGGGACATGTCCGGGATCTGCCGGAAAATTCGTTGGGGGTGGATGTCGGGCACGGCTTCAAGCCCGCCTACGTCATGACCTCCGGCGGGCGCAAGGTCATCGACGATCTCAAGCGCGGCATTGGCAGCGTCGCCGACATCTATCTGGCGACCGACCCTGACCGCGAAGGGGAGGCCATTGCCTGGCATCTCCAGCAGGCGCTGGCCCCCTTCACCACCGCCCAGTTCCACCGCGTCACCTTCCATGAAATCACCCGTGACGCCATCCAGCAGGCGTTTGCCACGCCCGGCGAACTGGACCTGCCGCGCGTCGATGCGCAGCAGGCCCGGCGCGTGCTGGACCGCCTGGTCGGCTACCAGGTCTCGCCGCTGCTGTGGAAGAACATCCGCAAGGGAACCAGTGCCGGCCGCGTGCAGTCGGTGGCCCTGCGCCTGGTCTGCGAGCGGCAGCGCGAGATCGACGGCTTCACGCCGGTCGAGTACTGGACCTTTGACGCCGATTTCCATTCCCCCTCGCCCGAGGCGCTGTTCACCGCCCGCCTGTCCCAGCTCGACGGCCGCCGGCTGCCCTTCGACGGCAAGGCGGCGCTGATCCCCGATGCGGCCGCCGCCAATGCCATGGCCGCGGAACTGGCGGCGGCCAGCGGCTTCCGGGTCAGCCGCGTCGCCAGCACGCCCAAGCAACAGCGCGCCCCCGCGCCGTTCATCACCAGCACGCTCCAGCAGGCGGCCGGCACCAACCTCAACCTCGGTTCCGGCCTGACCATGCGCATCGCCCAGGAACTCTACGAAGGCGTGGAGATCGGCGAGGAGGGGCCCACCGGTCTGATCACCTACATGCGTACCGATTCCGTGGAGATCGCCAAGGAGGCGCAGGAGGCCGCCCGCCAGTTCATCGGCACCACCTTCGGCGCGGACTACATCCCGGAGCGGCCGAACGTCTACCGCTCCCGCCAGTCCGCCCAGGCGGCCCATGAGGCCATCCGGCCGACCGATGTGACCCGGACGCCCGACCGCATGGCCTCGTTCCTGTCCCCCAACCAGCTCCGCCTCTACCGCCTGATCTGGACCCGCTTCGTCGCCAGCCAGATGGCGCCCGCCCGCCTGTTGGAAAACAGCATCGAGGTCACCGCCGAGGGGGCCGCCCTGACCCACGCCTACCTGTTCCGCGCGGCCACC
The DNA here is from genome assembly GCA_041651315.1 of Lentisphaeria bacterium. Taxonomy (GTDB): domain Bacteria; phylum Verrucomicrobiota; class Lentisphaeria; order Oligosphaerales; family CAITYL01; genus CAITYL01. The sequence continues at coordinate 4,751 of JBAZJM010000072.1, forward strand.
AGCTCGCTGGTCTTTCCCGGCTTCAAGAAGGTCTATCTGTTCAAGGAGACGGAAAGCACCCGCGCCACCAGCCGCGACGAGGAGGACGAGGACGAGCCGCGCAACAACGACCTGCCCCAGCTGCCCGAAGGCACCGGCTGCGATCTGCGCGAGCTGAAGAAGGCCCAGAAATTCACCGAGCCCCCCCGGCCGTACTCCGAAGCGACCCTGGTCAAGGAGTTGGAGCAGAACGGCATCGGCCGCCCCTCCACCTACGCCGCCACGGTGGAGACCATTCTGGGCCGTGACTATGTGAAGAAGGACAAGGGGCGCCTGGCGCCCACCGCCCTCGGGTTCAACGTCAATGACTTCCTGGTCGCCCGCCTGCCGCAGCTGTTCGACGTGGGCTTTACCGCCTCCATGGAAACGCTGCTCGACGAGGTCGAGGAGGGCAAGGTCAACTGGACTGCCATGATCGAGGACTTTTACGGCAAGTTCCGCGAGTGGAGCGGCACCGCCGCCCCGCTCAACGCCCCGGCCAACGACCGGATCCTGCGGTTCCTGGAGCAGTTCCCCGCCGATCTTCCCTGGAATCCGCCGGTCAAGCGGGGGCGGCGCACCTTTGACGACCACAAGTTCCACGAGTCGCTGATCGAGCAGGCGCGCGGCAGCAAGCCGATCTCCGACAAGCAGTGGCAGGCCATCCTCGGGCTGGCCGCCCTCTATGCGGCGCATCTGCCCGGGATGCCGGCCGCCGCCGCCGAGCTGGGGGTGGCCGCCGATCTGGAGGCGGCCGTCCAGCGGCTGGCCGAGGAGAAGGCCGCGCCCCCGCCCGCCGCCGCCACCGGGCCGGACAGCAAGCCGTTGCTGGAAGCGCTCACCGCGGTGAAGTGGGATCCGCCGGGCCGCCGCGCCGGCAAGACCTTTGACGACCGCAAGTTCCACGCCTCCCTCAGCCGCCAGGTCGAGGACGGCAAGCCGCTCACCCCCGCCCAGCTCAACGCCCTCAAGCGGCTGGCCCTGCGCTACCGCAATCAGATTCCCGATTTCCTCGACCTGTCGGCGCGCTTTGAAATCGAACTGCCCCAGGCGGTCACCGATGACGAGGAACGGCCGCGCGAACTCCGCGTTCCCGCTCTGCTGGAACTGCTGGCCCACATCAAGACGTGGGTGCCGCCGGCCGGCACCGGGCCGCGCGCCTTTGACGACCAGCGGTTCGCCAATTCCATCAAGGACCAGTATCTGCGGCGGGGCACCCTGTCGCCGCGCCAGGTCGAGGCGATCAAGAAACTGGTGGTCAAGTACCGCGAGCAGGTGCCCGACTTTGACGAGGCCTCCGCCCGCCTGGGACTGACCATTCCGGCCCCGGCCCGCAAGCTGGACGCCAAGTGCCCCGACTGTGGCGAGCCGATGATGGAGCGGCGCCGCGGCAACCGTGTCTTCTACGGCTGTTCGGCGTATCCCAAGTGCCGTCACACCGCCAGCAGTCTGCCGACGCCCGACGCCCCGTAACCGGCGGCCGTCTGTTCGGAGGGGCGTGCCACCATGGCGAAAAAGAACCTGGTCATTCTCGGCTCCACCGGCTCCATCGGGTGCAATGCCGTCTGGGTGGCCCAGCATTTGGGGACGGAGTTGCATGTCTGCGGCGTGGCCGGGGCGCGCCGGCTCGCGGCGCTGGCCGGCCAGGCCCGCGAACTCCGCTGCGAATGGGCCGCCGCGGCCGATCCCGCCGGCCTGCGCGAACTCCGCCGCCTGCTGCCCGCCAACTGCCGCGCCGTGGCCGGGGAGGCCGGCCTGATCGACATGGTCACCGCCCCCGCGGTGGACATTGTGCTGTGCGCCATCGTCGGCACCGCCGGGCTGAAGCCGGTGCTGGCGGCCATCCGCGCCGGCAAGACCATCGCCCTGGCCAGCAAGGAAATCCTGGTCATGGCCGGCGAACAGGTCATGGCCGAGGCCGCCCGCCACAACGTGCGCATCCTGCCGGTCGACAGCGAGCACTCCGCCATCTTCCAATGTCTGGAGGGCCGGCCGCGCGACAGTGTGCGCCGGATCATCCTCACCGCCAGCGGCGGCCCGTTCCGCAACACCCCCGCCGACGCCCTGGCCGGCATCACCCCCGCCGACGCCCTGGCCCATCCGACCTGGAACATGGGGCCCAAGGTCACCCTGGATTCCGCCACCCTGATGAACAAGGGGCTGGAACTGATCGAGGCGCGCTGGCTGTTCGGCTGCACCCCGGCGCAGCTGGCGGTGCTGATCCATCCCCAGTCCATCGTCCATTCCATGGTCGAGTTCATTGACGGCGGCCTGCTGGCCCAGCTCGGGGTGCCGGACATGCGCCTGCCGATCCAGTACGCGCTCACCTGGCCCGAACGCCGGCCGCTGCCCTTGGACCCGCTCGACTTGGCGCGCCTGCGCACCCTGGAGTTTTCGGCACCCGATCCGGCGCGCTTTCCGGCCCTGCGCCTGGCCCGGAGCGCCATGGAGGCGGAAGGCACCCTGCCGGCCGTGTTCAACGCCGCCAACGAGGTCGCGGTCAGCCGGTTCATGGCCGGAGCCCTCCGTTTTCCGGAGATTCCCGCCCTGGTCGAACGGGTCATGGAACGGCATGACAACCGGCCGCATCCGACGCTCGACGACATTTTGGCCGCCGACCGCTGGGCCCGTGAGCAGGCCGCGGCGCCGGCTGGTTGATCCCGGTGGGTCTCATGAACAATCCGGGTGTGAGACTTTAGTGACCCTCGAGGTGCTTTCAAAAGTCGGATTTTGAACAGCAGGACTTTTGAAAACGGCTCCCTCAGCCTACCACCTAAAACGCTTCAGCCTAATTCTACGTTGTTACATTCTCGGTAGTGTGTGTGCGTCGTCGTTGTCGTGGTCGTTTTTCGTACTCGATTCGATGACGACAACGAGCACGACAACGATTTTCAATCTAACAAAGTAGAACCAACGAGGACACATGAACACGGCCGACTTTTCCCGCCGCTACGGCCCCTGGGCTCTGATCACCGGCGCCTCTTCCGGCCTGGGCGCCGAATTTGCCCGCCAGCTGGCCGCCCAGGGGCTCAATCTCGTGCTGGTGGCCCGCCGCCGCGAGCGCCTGGAGGCGCTGGCCGGCGAACTGCAGGCGCGGCACCGGGTGCAGACGCGCTGCGTGCCGGCCGACCTCACGCAGGAGGAGGAGCTGGCGCGGCTGCTGCAGGCCGTGGACGGCCTCGAGGTCGGCCTGCTGGTGAACAATGCCGGCTTTGCCACCACCGGCGACTTCCTCGACACGCCGCTCGCGCGCAGCCTGGAGCTGCTGCACCTCAACGTCCGCGCCCCGGTTGTCCTGACCCATGCGCTGGGGCTGAAAATGCGCGCCCGCGGCCGTGGCGGCATCCTGTTCACGGCGTCATTGGCCGCCTGGCAGGCCATGCCCGGCTGGACGCTTTACGCCGCCTCCAAAAACTGGAACCTGATGCTGGCCGGGGGGCTGCATTTCGAGCTCAAGCCCGGCGGTGTTGACGTGGCCGCCCTCTGCCCGGGCATCACCCGCACCGAGTTCAGCGAGGTCGCCGATGCGGCCAACCTGCTCAAGGCCAACGTCATGGATCCGCCGGAGGTGGTGGCAGCCGGGCTGGCGGCGCTGGGGCGCCGCTCCCATGTCGTGGCCGGGGTCTTGAACAAGCTGGCCGCCGCCGCGGTGCACTTGCTGCCCCGTTCACTGGCCGCCCGGGTGTCCCGGCACTTCGTCAACCTCCTGTGCCGGCACGCGCCGCCGCCGCACTAACCTGGATTATTCATGACCCAATCCGTTTGGCAACTACCGGACCGGCCGCGCCTCTCCGCGGGGTGCAACCCCGCGCCTACAGGACGGACCAGGTTTCCTGTAGGCACGGGCGTGCCGCCCGTGGGGGGGGGTGCCGTGGCAGACGAAGGCGAAAAATGCCCTGCCCTTCGTGAGCTGAATTGGGTTGTCAGTGACCTACCGGCGGGCGCACCAGCCCTTTGCCATACTCATGAATAAAGCAGGCTAGTTCCTTGGTAAGCTTCCCGTCTCGCGAATCACGCCTTATGGTACCAGACCGGCATGCCGCCGGCAGGAAAACGCGCCCATGAAACGTTGTGTGGTGGCCGGGCACATCTGCCTGGACTTGATCCCTGAAATCGACCATGCCTTCGACTTGGTCCCCGGCCGCCTGTACGAGGTCGGCCCGGCGGTGATGGCCACCGGCGGCGCCGTCTCCAACACCGGCGTGGCCCTGCACCTGCTGGGCGTGCCGACCACGCTGATGGGCAAGATCGGCGACGACGCCTTCGGGGCGGCGGTGCGCACGGTGTTGCGCGGCTATGGCGCGGAACTGGACCGCGGCCTGGTGGTGGCGCCCGGGGGCATCACCTCCTACACCGTGGTGGTCAACATCCCGGGGCGCGACCGCACCTTTCTGCACTGCCCCGGCGCCAACCACACCTTCGGCGCGGAGGATGTCGCGCCGGCCGGGCTGGCCGGGGCGGCGCTGTTCCATTTCGGGTATCCGCCGATCATGGCCCGCACCTATGCCGACGGCGGCCGGGAACTGGAGGCCATCTTCCGCAAGGCCAAGGACGCCGGGCTCTCGACCTCCCTGGACCTGGTCATGCCCGACCCCAGCGGCCCCAGCGGCCGCGCCGACTGGCCGGCCGTGCTCGCCCGCACCCTGCCGCTGACCGATGTCTTTCTGCCGAGCGCGGACGAACTGCTGTTCATGCTCGACCGCGACCATTTCGGCGCCGGCGACCGGCTCGCCGCGCCGGCCCTCTCCGCGCTGACCGAGCGGCTGCTCGGCATGGGGGTGGCCATTGCCGGCCTCAAGCTCGGGTCGCGCGGCCTGTTCCTGCGCACCGGCTCCGCGGCGCGCCTGGCTGCCATGGGGGCCGCCGCCCCGGCCGACTGCGCCGCCTGGGCCGGCCGTGAACTGTGGTTCCCGGTGTTCACCATTCCCAAGTTCGTCGGCGCCACCGGGGCCGGGGACACCACCATTGCCGGCTTCTTCGCCGCCTTCCTGCGCGGCCAGGATCCGGTGGGCTGCGGCCGCTTTGCCAACGCCGTCGGCTCCTGCAATGTTCAGACCGCTGATGCCCTCAGCGGCATCAAGTCGTGGGAAGAGACGCAGGCGCTGCTGGACCGTGGCTGGGCGACCGACCCGCTGACGCTCTCCGAGGCCCCCGGCTGGCGCCAGGATGCCGCCACCGGCGTCTGGTTCGGCCCGCGGGACGCCGGCCGCGGCTGAGGCCGGCGGGCGGCCGGTCGGTCTTCGAATGACTCGAGGGAATCGAGGGAATCGAGATTCGATTCCGTCGACTCCCTCGAGTCCCTCGATTCCCTCGATTCCCTCGACAAAACTAAGGAGAGCCCTCATGTTTGGTGGCACCGGCGGCTATTTCCGGTTGGATTCGTGGATCTTGGCGAACATCGTGCAGCTTGGCACCCAGCGCTTCTGCATGCGCTTCCTGAACCGCACCAATGATCCTTGTGGCCGGCAGTTTGACCAGATGACCCAGGCCGCCCGCTCGGGATGTGCAAACAACGCCGAAGGTTCCGCCCGCCGCGCGACCTCCAGGGAAAATGAGATGCGGCTCACCGACGTGGCGCGGGCGAGTCTGGCGGAACTGGCGGGCGACTACCTCAACTGGCTGCTTAACAAAGGGCTGGTGCCGTGGAAGAAAAACTCACCCGAGGCGCGGGCGGTTTATGACGTGCGCCTGGACAAACCGGGCTACGGCGAGGACATGGTTCATGACGCCTGCGCGCATATCTTGGCGCAGAAGCAAAAGTTTTCCAGGTGGTTGGATGCTCCGGATGATGTGGAAGTGGCGAATGTCCTGTTGATCCTGATTGCACGGGTGATCAACATGCTCAACCACCAGATGGAGCGGCAGGGCGAAGCCTTTCAAGAGGAGGGTGGTTTCCGCGAAAAGCTCACGGCGATCCGGCACGACGTGATGTCGAAAAAAGAAGCGGCTCCGGCGTGTCCCGAGTGCGGGGCGCCGATGCGGAGGCGCCAGGCGAAGGCGGGCAAGAATGCCGGGCAGGAATTCTGGGGCTGCTCAAAGTACCCGGGGTGCAATGGGGTGAGGAATGTCGAGTGAATCGATGCAATCGACGGAATCGATTGAACCGAATTCGATTCTATCGATTCGCTCGATTCCGTCGACTCCCTCGATCAATCCCCCGGCAGGCACATGCCGGCGTGCAGCTTGGCGGCGTGCTCGGCGAGGTTGAGGCGGCGCAGCAGTTCGAGCGCGAACTCAAAGGTGGCGCCCGCCGCCAGCCCGGTGAGGATGCCGTCATCGAAGACCACCCGGCCGCCGGTGTAGACGGCGCCGGGAAACTGGTCGCGCTGGGCGGGGAAGGCGGTCATTTTCCGGCCGCGCAGCAGGCCGGCGGCCTGCAGGGCCAGCGGCGCCGCGCAGAGAGCCGCCAGTATTCCGCCGTTGGCCCGCACCTGCTTGAGCAGGGTCAGCACCGCGGGCGAAGCCGCCAGGTGGTTGGCGCCCGGCAGGCCGCCCGGCAGCACCACCGCGGCCAGGCCGCCCGGCGCCAGGTCGGCCAGTTGCGCGTCCACCTTCACGCAGACCCCGCGGGTGCTGGTGACCCAGGCCGCGCCCGGCTCCACCGCCACCAGCGGCGCGGTCACTCCGGCCCGGCGCAGCACGTCCACCACGCCGATGGCCTCGGTCTCTTCAAAACCCTGCGCCAGCAACACGGCGACCTGCATGGGGCACCTCCCGGATCCACGGTCAGCGGAACGATCCGTCGCCCGTGGACTCGACACGGAAATGAAACTCCACCTTCTGCCCCGCCAGTTCCAGGGTGAACACGGTGTTCAGCCGGGTCAGCAGCAGCCAGTAGGGGATTTTGACCTCGCCGGCCGGGGTGGCGATGCCGACCTTGACGTCGCCCAAAATGTCGGCGGCGCCGCGCACCGCGGCGACCAGCTGGCGCAACCGCTCCAGCTTGTCCAGAAACTCGGGGGCAAGTGCATATTCGCGGTGGCAGGCGGGGCAGTGGATGCGGCCGCGCTGTTTCTTCAGCTCCAGTAGGTTGAAGCTGACGGCCGCCTGGCACTCGGGGTCCAGGCAGGCGAAATCCGCCATGGCGGTGGGGGCGGCGGCGGTCTTGGCATCGGCGGGTTTGCTCATGGCGTCAATATAACGGATGGAAGCGGCGGGTGCCCGGCCGCCCGGCCGGATGAAAACTGGGGGGCGGTGATTTTTAGAGCCTGGAACGCCCGTGACGGGGCAATAAGCAACCGTTGCAGGCAGGCGCTGGTCGCACGGCGGGGGCCTTCCGCCGGGTTGCCAGCCCCGAGCTACAGTACGCTGCGTCTTCATAACCGCAAAGATCGCAGAGATCGCAAAGATAAAACAACTTTAATTGGAATTACTTCTCCCAAAAGAGGCGCCGTGACGCACGACAAGCGCAATTCAGAACCCGCACCCCGCCGCCGTTTTTTTTTCGCCGCCGGCGCCGGGGGGCTGCTGCTGCTGGCGGCGGCGCTGCGGATCGGCGGCGCCTTCAATGACCTGTGGCTGGACGAGATCTGGTCGGTGCGGCTGGCCGGCACCCTGTCCTCGTTCGGCCAGATTTTCACCGGCCTCCACCAGGACAACAACCATTACCTGAACACCGCCTGGCTTTATCTCTGCGGCCAGCGGGGAAATTGGTGGGGCTATCGCGTGCCGGCGCTGGCCGCCGGGGTGGGCACCGTGTGCCTGGCGGGGGTGCTCGGCCGGCCCCGCGGCCGTCCCTGCGCCCTCCTGGCCATGGCAGTGACCGGCTTCTCCCACGTCCTGGTGCTTTACTCCTCGGAGGCGCGGGGCTATGCGCCGATGCTGTTCTTCGCCTTCCTGTGCTTTTTTCTGCTCGACACCTTTCTGCGCCGCCTGGAATGGCGGTGGGCGGGGCTGTTCAGCCTGGGCGCCATCCTTGGCTTTTGCTCGCATTTGAGTTTCATCTTGTTTTTCCTGGCCGCGATGTTCTGGTCCGCCTGCCGGCTGGTTCTGGCGCGGGTCGGGCCCGGCCGGGCCGCCGGCGCGCTGCTGGCCTGCCATGCCCTCCCGGCCGCCTTTGTCGCCTGGCTCTACTGGGTGGACATTCGCAGCGTCGCGGCGACCGGCGGGAGCGCGACCGGCGGCTGGACGGGCCTTGAAACCATCCTCGCCTGGGCGGTGGGCCGGCCGCCCGGGGCGGCGGCGTTGCTGGCGGCCGCCCTGGCGGTGGCCGCCGCCCTGGCCGGCGCTTTGTGGCGGCTGTGGCGGGAGCGCTCGGACCAGCTGCTGTTTTTCGGGGTGATGACGGTGCTGGTGCCGGCCGGCCTGGTGCTGGTGCTGCCGCCGGTGGCGTTTTACGTGCGCTTTTTTATCATCAGCCTGGCCTTTTTCCTGCTTCTGGCCAGCTATGCCCTGGCCTGGCTTTACGACCGGGGGCCGGGCGGCCGGGCGGCCTGTTTCATCCTGCTGGGGCTGTTCATCCTCTGCAACGGCCTGCAAACGGCGGAATTCCTGCGGCTCGGGCGCGGCCATTACGCCGAGGCCGTCCGCTTCATGGCCGCCCACACCCCGGGGGCTGGCGCCCGGGTCGGCGGGGACCATGACTTTCGAATCCCCCTGATCCTGGATTTTTACCGGGAGGCCGCGGCGCCCAAGATCCTCTGCTATCTTCCCCAAAGCGAGTCGCCCCCGGGCGGGGTGGACTGGCTGATCTGCCACCGCGAAGCCGGCGAGCCGCCGGTGCCGCCGTCCCCCCAGCTGTGCGATCCGGAAGGCCACCGCTATGACTGGGTGAAAACCTATCCCGCCGCCCCGCTCTCCGGCCTGCACTGGTTTCTCTACCGCAACGCGGCGGCGGCCCGTTAGGGCGCAACGGGCCGTTGAGTCAGGGTGAGATTTTAATGACCTTCAGCCTAAAAAGCTTCAGCCTGGCGAAGTATAGTAACCGCCAGGGTTCCAGGGGCCCGTTTTAAGGTGAGGAGTTTCCGCCCATGACCGAACAGCAGCAGCAGCACGCCCTGGCCATCCAGGCGCTCGATTTTTCCGTGCCCACCGTGGGCACGCCGACCCTGCCGGCACAGGGGGCGTCCGCCTACCATGTCCCGGATGACCGGAAAATCAGTTATTTCCATGACCTGGAAACCTTGGAGTTCCTCCGCGGGCGGGGTGGCCCGCTGCCGGCGTTCGAGGCGTCCGGGCCGCGCGAGAAGCTGTTCCATGATCCGGCTTGGACGCGGGCGGCCATCGTCACCTGCGGCGGCTTGTGTCCCGGACTCAACCATGTCATCAAGGCGCTGGTGGAAACCCTGTATTTCGTCTACGGCGTGGAGAATGTGTTTGGCATCCGCTACGGCTACCGCGGCCTGGCCCCCCAATACAAGCTGGAGCCGATGCGCCTGGATCCGGAGGTGGTGGACACCATCCATGACTGCGGCGGCTCGATCCTCGGCTCGTCCCGCGGCCCGCAGGATCCCGCCGACATGCTGCGCACCCTGGACCGGCTCAACCTGAACCTGTTGTTCACCATCGGTGGTGACGGCACCCAGCGCGGCGCCCTGGCCCTGGCCAATGCCGCCCGCGAGCGGCGGCTGCCGATCAGCGTGGTCGGCGTGCCCAAGACCGTCGACAACGACCTTGACTTCACCGACATGACCTTCGGCTTCCAAACCGCCGTCCAGGCCGCCGCGCCGATCATTGCCTGCGCCCATGACGAGGCCAAGGGCGCTTACAACGGCATCAGCATTGTCCGCCTGATGGGGCGTGACTCGGGGTTCATCGCCGCCTTCGCCACCCTGGCCAACCCGGTGGTCAACCTGTGTCTGGTGCCGGAGTCGCCCTTCACCCTGGAGGGGCCCGGCGGCCTGCTCAGCTGGCTGGAACGCCGCCTGGAAAAAAAGCACCATGTGGTGATCGTGGTGGCCGAGGGCGCCGGCCAAAACCTGTTTGCCGACCAGCCGGTCGTCAAGGACGCCTCCGGCAATGTCCTGCACCGGGACATCGGCACCTTCCTGCGCGACCGCATCCACGAGTACCTGGCGGCGAACAAGGTGGAGCATGCCATCCGCTATTTCGACCCCAGCTACCAGATCCGGGCCGTGCCCGCCCTGGGCACCGACGCCGTTTTCTGCGGCCACCTGGCGGAGAACGCCGTCCATGCCGCCATGGCCGGCAAGACCGCCATGGTGGTGGGGCACTGGAACGGCCAGTTCACCAATGTGCCGATCCCGCTGGCAGTGCGCGAACGCCGCAAGATCAATCTCAACGGCCAGCTGTGGCGCAACCTCCTCAACATCACCCGCCAGGAAGCCGACTGGTAGCGGCCTGACCGGCCGGCGCCCGCGGCAAAGTGGCGATGACCGCCCCCGTCTCCCAGGAACGCCGGCCTGAGAAAATCGCGATGACGGCGCCGGTCGCCCAGCAGCGTCAGGGCGTCGGCTTCCGGGCCGCGCTGGCGCCGGAACAGCTGAAACTCGCGGCCGTCATAAACGCGACGGCCGTCGGCGGCCACCAGCAGGTCGCCCGCTTCGACGCCGGGAATATCATCGCTGGAAAATTCCGCCGACGGCGGCAAAAAGACGCCGCACATCGGGGTGCCGACCAAGGCCCCGGAAGTGGTCGGCTCGAAGAACGGCGGCGCCCGGGGGGGGGCGGTGTGGCGCAACCGGTCGCGACGCCCAGCAGGCAGACCGGAATCAGGCGCGGAAAGGACATGACAGTTTCTCCTCCATCCCCAGGTTGTACTTATGCCAAACTCACGCTTCAACCTAGCACGGCGACTCTTTTTTACTTCTTTTTGAACCGCTTGAGGGGGATGATCGAGCACGAGCGCGGGTGTGATCCCGGAACCCACTGTGCGTTCACGAAAAACGATGCCATATTCTTCGCTCGGTCTTCGTGTTCTTCGTGCCTTTGTGTGACCGTTTTTTCCGGATGCCAGCAAGGAGTCCCCGCCATGGCCCTGTTGATCAACCAGGCCGAAAAAAAGATCGGCTGCTTCGAGATCGCCCTGAGCGGGCGGCTGGACAACGAGACCAGCCCGCGCCTGCTGGGGGTGGTCAACTCGCTGTTTCAGAGCCGGGTGAGCGCATTGCAGTTCAACATGCGTGCTCTGGACTATGTCAGCAGCGCCGGGCTGCGGGTCATCCTGATGGCCATGAAGGCCGCCAAGAAGGCCAATGCCGCCTTCATGGTCATGGAAATGCAGGAACCGGTCCAGAAGGTCTTCGAGATCGCCCAAATGGTGCCGATGAACGAGATCTTCGCCAGCGTCAAGGAAGCCGACGACTACTTCGACGAGATCCAGCGCCGCGAACGCCAAAAACAGGGCGCCGCTGGGAACTAAATGACACGGTAGTCAGCGATGCGGATGCGCCAGGCCTCGCGTCCGGAATTCCTTTGCCGCCAGCTCGAAAGGAATAGCGTCCTCGTCACCCCTCGTGGCACGGTCATAGGCGCGAATATCGTCCAGTTCTTCCATGTCCGCCATGACCTTATTCCATTCGGAATAGGGCAGCAAAACGGCTTTTGGCTTCCATTGGCGGCCGACTAGAATGTCTGGATGCAAGGTCAACATAGTGGTCTTATTATATTGTGTGCCGCCAGTGCCGCCAAATGGCTTGAATAACTGGCGGCCATGGCGCGCCGGTCACGGGGTGCGGCGGGCGAGGGTGACCAGGTCGATGTTGCAGGTGTAGGTCAGCTCCTGGCGGAGCGGGGTGAACCCGGTGTCGGCGAGCAGCCGGT
>JBAZJM010000073.1:0-16408 GCA_041651315.1 Lentisphaeria bacterium
CTTGGCGCTCGCCAGCACCTTGATGATGTCGTACTCGGTCCGTTTGGCGGAGATGTAGTCGTAAAGCCCGTCGATGTAGGTCTTTTTGATCTGGGTGGACACGTTCATCTTGGCGGCGCCGGCCTGAACCAGCGTTTTGACCACGTCGAACGGCAGGCCGGTCCCCCCATGCACCACCAGCGGGAACGCCGCCCGCGCGCGGATTTTCCGCAGCGTGTCAATGTTCAGCTTGGGCTCCACCTTGTAGAAACCGTGGGCCGTGCCGATGGCCGCGGCAAGGAAGTCGACCCCGGTCCGCCGCTGGAACTCCAGCGCTTCTTCTGGCGTGGTGTAGATCGCGTCGTCCTGGTGAACGACAATGTCGTCCTCCACCCCGACCACGCGCCCGATCTCGCCCTCGACGGAGACGTTGGCGGCATGCGCCTCCGCCACCACCCCTTGGGTGATGGCCACATTTTTCTCGAAAGGATGCTCCGAGGCGTCGATCATCACCGAGGAATACCCGGCCTTGATCGCCTCGCTGAGCACCTTCACGTCCGTGCCGTGATCCAGATGCAGGGCGACCGGCACGGGGCTGTTGCCCGCCACCAGTTGCGCCATTGCCGCCAGCTTGCGGACGCCGAACTTCTTGATCACGCCCGACGAGGTTTGCAGCATCACCGGCGCCCGCTTCGCCTCGGCCGCCGCCACCACCGCCTCCAGGGACAGGAAATCGACAATGTTAAACGCGCCCACGCAATAACCGCCCTCGCGGGCCGCCAGCAACATGTTTTTAGGGTTGACTAAGGGCATGGGACCAATCCTCCAGTGAAAGCTGAAATGGGGAAAGCGAAAAACAGAAATTATTTCAGCTTTCTTAATTTCTGCTTTCTGTTTTTATTTTGGCTCAGGCAACGGCCGCCGCCAGAATGGCGCGGGCATCCGCCACCGTGGCCGGGCGCGGGTTCAAGTCCGTGCAGCCTTTCATATAGGTGAAGGTGTCGACGGCGAGCTTTTCGATCATTGCCGCATCCGGCCGGCGCGCTTTCAGCCGATCCTCGAAATGGAACGGCGCGAAGAAGCTGTCGTAGGCCATCACGATGTCCGTGCAGCCGGGCCGCAACTGCCCGGCAATCCAGGCATGCTTTTCCGGCACGGCCGCGGCGTTGAAAGCCAGCACGCCCCGGTAGATCGTGTGCAGGGCGTCCCCGTGCGCAATGTCAGGATAGAAACCGCCGATGACATGCCCCATGACATGCGCCAGGGAAACCACCGCGTTGCAGATGGCGATGCCGGCAAAAGTGTCGGCCAACGCCATGCCGCAGCGGGCCTCCAGGTCGGCGCCATTGCGCATCACCGCCGGCAGATGCCTGACGGTCAGCGCGATGGCCCGCTCCGCGTACAAGTCACTGACCGGGCTGGCCAGCGTGGAGGTATAGGCTTCCACGGCGTGGCAGAAGACGTCAAACCCGGTGATCAGAGTCTGGCCGGCCGGCACGCTCACCATCAGTTCCGGGTCAACCACCGCCAGCCGCGGCAGAATGAACGGCGAGCCCATGCCCGGTTTTTGGTTGGTCTTGGGGTTGGTGATCACCGAAAAACAGGTGCACTGGCTGCCCGTGCCCGAGGTGGTCGAAATGGCGACAATGGGCAGCACCCGGTCGGTAATCGCCTTTTCACCGATGGCATACGGCCAGATCGGGCCGTCGTGGGTCGCCGCCACCGCCACCGCCTTGGCGGTGTCCATGGCGGAACCGCCACCCAGGCCGATGACGAAATCGCACGCCTCCCGCCGGGCCAGCGCCGCCCCGGCGTCAATGGAGTCGGTGGTCGGGTTGGGAACCACCTGGCCGTACACCGCACTGGCGATCCCCGCCTCCTTCAGGTGCCCGCACAACCGCTCCGCCAGGCCGCTGGTGACGAAAAACGGATCGCACACCACCAGCGCCTTCTTGCCATACCCGGCGGCCAACGGCCCCGTGGCAGCCAGTTTGCCGGGACCGAACACCACCTTGGTGGGCTGATAAAACTCGAACGTGGTCATGAGGGCGCTTCCTTTGGGGGTTTTGGGTTGACGATCAACGAACTGTCGTTAATGACGCTCCGAACGGACGGGCAGAAAACCAAGGTCGCGGGAAAGGGCGGCCGCCACCGCCCGAACCCGGTCGTCAAACTGGGTGGCCGCCGGCCCGGTCATGCGGCTGGCGAACCCGGTGACCCCCACCCCGGCCACCGGCCGCCCCGTGGCGTCAAACACCGGGGCCACCACACAGACAATGCCGGTCACATATTCCTCGCGGTCATAGGCGATGCCGGTGCGCGCCACGGTGTCGAGTTCGGCGGCAAACGCCGCCGGGTCGGTGATCGTCCTGGGGGTCAGCGAAAACAGCGGTGACGGCAGCAGCGCCAGCGCCTCGGCGCGCGGCAGGAACGCCAGCACCGCCTTGCCAAAGGCATTACAGTGAAGATACTTGCGTGAGCCGAGCGGGATCTGCAGGTAATAGTCGACCGGCGGATACGTGCATTCCACCACCAGCATGGCGTCCCGGTCCAGGGCCTGGATCTGGCAGGTTTCCCCGGTCTGCTCGCACAGCGCCTCCAGGTGCGGCCGGCCGCGGCGGTGCAGGTCGAACCGGGCATGCAGCCGCATGCCCAGGCTGAACACCCGGGTGCTGAGCTGGTAGCCGGAGGTAGCCGGGTCCAGCTCGACATAGCCGCGCTCCGTCAGCCGCTTGAGGATGCGAAACACGGTGTTGACCGGAATGCGGAGTTCGCGCGCCAGCTCGTTGATGCCAAAGGTCCGCGGCTGCTCCGCCAGGAACTCAAGGATGTCGAGCGCCTTGTCGACGGCGGGGGCGGCATACGCGGGGGAGGCTGGCAGCTTGGGAGGGCGCATGGATTCAGTCCCGGCGGTTTGTTCGCTGTATGGAATGACTATACCGCGAATAGCATAATTGTCAAGCCGCCGGGACCACGGGGCAACCGGTCACGGAGTGGGGGAATCAGGCGAAGCGATGAAAACGAAAGCGTGAACTCAGGTGACGCATTCGCGCCGGCAGGCTAATTCCGTGGTGACAAGGACCTTCCCCCGTCCCCGCCTTCCACGTCAGCTCCCCGCCACGGGCGACACGCCCTTGCCTGGAGTTTGGCAAAACTCCACGGTTGCGGTTTTCCCGTCCCAGCGGGACGGGGCGGGAATAGGCAGGGGCTTCAGCCCCTGTTTTGCCCGCCCCCCCCATTTCGCGTGCCGTCAGGTACGCGGCGAATCGCGGCGTACCTACGGCACGCCATCGTTTCATTCTTCGGAACAGGGGCTGAAGCCCCTGCCTATTTTCATTCAGTCCCTACGGGACGAATCCGCCCCTAAACCCCGTACTTTTGCCAAACTCCAGCCACGGGCGACACGCCCGTGCCTGCAGGAAACCAATTTCCCTCGGGGTCGGTATCGGTATCGGAATCGCTATCGTCACGAGTCACGCATCACGCATCACGGGTCACCCGTCACGCCTCACTCCGTATTCACATGCCGCCGGGCATAGAGCCGGCGGAAGGCCAGCGGGGCGAGCCCGGCGTGCTGCTTGAAAACGCGCCGGAAGTAAATGGCGTCGCGGAAACCGCAGGCCTGGGCGATCTCGCGGCTGTTGAGCGGACTGTCCTGCAGCAGGGCACGGGCCTTGGCGATCTGCTGCTGGTGAATCGCCTCGACCAAGGTCATCCGGCAGACCGCCTTGAACTGGCGCCCCAGATAATCGGGATTGCAGTGCAGTTCCCGGGCCAACCGCGCCGTGCTCAGCCCCTGGTGGAAACGGCTCTGGATGAGTTGCCGGGCCCGGCTGGCCAGCACCGCGCCGGGGCCGGTGGCGCCGCCCTCCGGCCGGCCGGCCACCGCCGCCGCCGCGGCGAGCTCCGCCAAAATCTGCAAGAGCAGCAGGTCGGCCACCGGCCGGTCCAGGCAGCCGGCCTCCTGGTCGTTGAGGAAGCGGCGGAGCAGGTCCTCCACCCGCTCCGGCTGCGCCAGATGCACCGTGGCCGGCAGTTCCAAAACCGGTTCCCCCGCCGCGCCCCCGGCGGCCGCCGCCGGTGCGGAGTCCGCAACCCAGTGGAAGTGCAGCCAGTAAAAGGCCAGGTCGGGCGGATACGGTGCGGTGCCGCCATGTCGGCGGCCGGCCGTGAGCAGCAGCGCGTCGCCGGGGCCGAGGTCGAACCCGCGCTCCTCCTCAAACATGCCCAGACGGCCGCGGTTGACCAGGATCAGCTCCTGGGAGTCGATCACCCGTTCCGGATGGCGGCCGCGGCCGCGGGAAATGAAGAAACCGGCATTGGCCGCCCGCACCGGCAGATGCAGCGACAGCCGGACGAAAGGGACGGGTGCGCTGGACGGGGTGGTGGCCATCAGAAACCTCGTGTAGGTCGGAATTGTTTTGCTAATATACCACTTTCTAATCTTGCTAAAAACTGTTTTTAACGTGATTGTATCCTTAAGACAACCAAACAACCACCGCCGTCCATGAGTCGTCCAGGCCTGAGGATTTGCCCGCAACCAAGGAACGCCCCCATGAAAACCGCCCAGCACTCCCTGCCCCTCAAACAGGTCACGATCACCGACGCCTTTTGGGCGCCCAAGATCGAGACCAACCGGACCGTGACCCTGCCGATCGAGTACGAACAGTGCAAGAAAACAGGGCGCCTGGAGGCGCTCAAGCTGCAGTGGAAACCCGGCCAGCCCAACGAGCCGCACATCTTCTGGGAATCGGACGTGGCCAAGTGGGTCGAAGCCGCCGCCTACAGCCAGGAAACCGCCCCCGACCCGCGGGTCGCCAAGCTGCTGGACGAGGTGGTGGAGCTGCTGGCCGGCGCCCAGCAACCGGACGGTTACCTGAACGCCCATTTCACCGTGGTGAATCCCGACCGGCGCTGGAGCAACTTGCAGGAACACCACGAACTGTATTGCGCCGGCCATCTGATGGAGGCGGCAGCGGCCCATTTCCACGCCACCGGCAGCCGCAAGTTGCTCGACGTCATGTGCCGCTTCGCCGACCATATCGACCGGACGTTCGGCCCTGAGCCCGGCAAGAAACGCGGCTACTGCGGCCATCCGGAGGTTGAGTTGGCACTGGTCAAGCTCTACCGCGCCACCGGCGAAAAACGCTATCTGAAGCTGGCCGAGTTCTTCATCAATGAGCGCGGCCAGGAGCCGAACTATTTCAAACAGGAAGCGGAGGAGTTGAAACGTCAGGGGAAAGGCCCGTGGGGCTGGTACCAGCACGGCTACGAGGGCTGCCAGGCCCACCAGCCACTCCGCGACCAGGACAAGGTGACCGGGCACGCCGTGCGCGCCCTTTACCTCTACTCCGGCGCCACCGACGTTGCCGAGGAAACCGGCGACCCCACCCTCGCCCCGGCGCTCCACAAGCTGTGGGACCACCTGCACAGCCGCAACCTCTACATCACCGGCGGCATTGGTTCCTCGCGCAACGGAGAGGCCTTCTCCTTCGACTACGACCTGCCCAATGAGGTCGCCTATTGCGAGACCTGCGCCGCCATCGCCCTGCTCTTTTGGAACCACCGCCTGCTCCAGCTCGAGCAGGACGCCAAGTACGCCGACGAGATGGAACGCTCCCTCTACAACAACATCCTCGCCGGGGTCAGCCTGGACGGCCGCCGCTTCTTCTACGCCAACCCGCTGGCCGTCTACCCGGAAGCCAACAAGAACAACCCCGACAACATCGCCCCGACCCGCCAGGAATGGTTTGGCTGCGCCTGCTGCCCGCCCAACATCGCCCGCCTGCTGGCCTCCTTCGGCCAGTACATCTACTCCGAGAGCGACCAGGGGCTGGCCGTCCACCTCTACGCGGCCGGCGAGGCCGCCTTCACGGCCGGCGGTGTCCCGGTCACGGTACGGCAGCAGACCGCCTATCCCTGGAAGGGCAAGGTCCGCTTCCACATCAAGCCGGAACAGCCGGTCGCCTTCACCCTGGCCCTGCGCATCCCCGGCTGGAGCCGGGGCGCCACGATCCGGGTCAATGGCGACGTGGTGACCCCGCCGGTGGACAAGGGCTACGCCAAGCTCACGCGCCAGTGGCAGAAGGGCGACCGGGTCGACCTGGAACTGCCGATGCCGGTGGAACGGATCGAGGCCAACCCGAAGGTGCGCATGGACTGCGGCCGGGTGGCCCTCCAGCGCGGCCCGGTCGTCTACTGCGTGGAAGAGGCGGACAACGGCACCGAACTCAACGACCTGACCCTGCCGCGCCGCGCCAAGCTCAAGGCGGTCTTCGAGCCGGAACTGCTCGGTGGCGTGGTCACCCTCACCGGCACCGCCTGGCGCCGTGATCCGGCGGCCTGGGGCAACGGCGCCCTCTACCAGGCCGGGCCGACCGCCCGCCTCCCGGTGCCGTTCAAAGCGGTGCCGTACTATGCCTGGAACAACCGCGGCGCCGGCGAAATGGCGATCTGGCTGGCCAGCGAAGGCGCCTGACCCGCACCATGAAAAAAGGGGACGCCGCCCACCGGCGGCGCCCCCTTTTGGAGTCCCAACAGGAGAAGGCGAATCAAGGCGCGGCGCCGGCGCCCATGCTGGCCATCAGGGGCGGCGGCAGCGAAAACACCCGGGCCGTCAATTCCTTGTCGAGCTGAATGACGCCGTTGCCGTCCTTGCCGATGCGGGCCAACTTGGAACGGAGCTCGTCGAAGTTGGCCTCCTCCTCGACCTGCTCGTCGACGAACCACTTGAGCATGCTTTGGGCGGCAAAATCATCGTCCGCCACCGCCGCCTTCATGATCGCCCCGATCGAGGCGGTCACGGTGAACTCGTGGGCCAGCCCCTGCTCAAACACGTCCAGGGGCGATTTGAAACGCTGGGGCGGCGCCGCCACGGCGCCCAGGGCGACTTCGCCGCCACGGTCGCACAGGTGGTTGAAGAAGATCAGGCCGTGACAGGCCTCCTCCTGGGCCTGGATGCGCAACCAGTGGGCAAAGCCCTTGAGGTTCTCCTTCTCAAAATAGGCGGCCATCTGCAGATACAACCAGGCGGAATAGTTTTCCTTGACGATCTGCTCGTTGATGGCCTTCAACACGCGTTTGCCGATCATGGCCGGTCCCCTTTCCATAATAGATTATATGAGTGGTGGGCTGGCGCCCGGTCACGGCACCGGGCTGAACTGGTCCTTGCCGACCCCGCATTCCGGGCAGGCCCAGCCGTCCGGAACCTGCTCCCACGGGGTGCCGGCCGGCACACCGTTGTCCGGGTCGCCCTTGGCGGGATCATAAACATACCCACAGACGTCGCACACGTATTTCTGCATGGAAAACCCTCCGCGTGCCGGCACCACCATGGCGGCCGGGCATCCTCTACCATAACCGCCGCCCACCGGCTTGCCAAGCCCGGGTCGAGAGGGATCCCGAGTGACCGGTTATGATTGCCTTTTGCCATTCCCCCACTATGGTACATCCCGTTTTCAACCGCGCGCTTAGTTCAGTTGGTTAGAACGCATCCTTCACACGGATGAGGTCACAGGTTCGAATCCTGTAGCGCGCACCATCCTTTATTGGCGCCGTTGAGCTTAAAATGCCCAGCGGCGTTGTTGTTTTGGAACGGTGCCGTCAAAGCACGCGGTGATGCCCGCGAATCCGGGTGGTTTCACGGTCGGACACGCCGCCGCGCCTGGCGAACTCCGGCCAGACCGCCACCGCATTGCCGACCTGTTGCAGGACTTTCGCCGCGGTGCCGATGGCGAACCGGTCCGCCACCGCCAGCAAGTCCGCCCGGCCAATCCCGGTGAACTTCCCGTTGACCGCCATAAGATGCTGGTGCGTCCATTCGCCGTCAGGATTATGGGCGTGGGTCACGTCGTACGCCGGCGCCAGCGTCCAGTTTTCCCCTTCGCGCAACAGGAACGAGTTGTTCTTGGTGTGGTCGTCACAATTGGCCGCCATCACATTGAACGCCATCCGGCGGAACGCCTCCTCCTGGGCCACATACCCGAGCTGCAATTGGGTGATGGCCTGGAACAACTGGTTGTAGTCATGGCTGGCCTTCTGCTTGTAGTCCAGATGAGCCATGGCACAAAGGGTTTGGAGGTGATGCTTGCGGTTGCCGTCACGGTCAAAGCGCCGGGTCATAAAGTGGGCGCGGCCGTTTTCCTCCAGCAAGCGGCAGGGGGCCATGGCGATGCCGGCGGCGGTCGCCATCAGATAATAGGCGTACTCGATTCGCCCGTAGTCTTGCGACCCGCCCATTTCCCGGTCCACGCCCATGCCGTCGAACTTGAGCAGCCAGTGCTCGAAACCGGGCGCCACCTCAAACTGGCCGGCGCGGATCTCCTGGGTCGCCGGGTTCCACGCAATGGCCGCCTTCGCCCGGGCGCCGCCGGCGGAGGTGCCGACCTTGATGATCTGCGCCAGCGCTGCGCCGCTCATGGCCGCCGAACCGAGCTCGCCCCGCACGGCGCGGCGGGCGCTCTCCACCAGCTTGGCCAGCGAGAGTGCCGTGTTGCCGGCTTCGGCGGGGGTGCGTGCCGGATGGAATTCCAGGGCGCCCATGCCGCGTTTGCCCATGTAGGCCAGCCGGTCAAGCGGCGTGACCTGCGAACGCGCCACGCCCTTCGCCGCCATCCAACCGTCAATCAGGGTGTTGCCGAAATCATCCGGCAGGGCGTCGGCCAGCAGGGCGGGCAGCCGTTTATAAGTCAGTTCCGGCAAATCGGTGAACACGAACGGCATGCGCGCCTGGGAGAGTGGCATGGTCAGCGGCGCCAGCTCGATGCCCGAACGGACAAACGCCGGCGCGTACTCGAACGCATAATACCCCAGCCGCGCGTCCAGCGCCACGGCGCCGACCGTCTTCCCCCACACGCGGGTTTCGATGACATGAACCGGCTTATACACGCGGCGCGCCCTTCACTTTGGAGGCCCGCTGCCGCGCCGGCCTGGCTTTCAGCATCTGCAACGGACTGATGGAAACTTGGGGGGCCAGCGTGCCGAGCCAGTCTTCCCGGCCCAGGGTGCGCAACACCTTGATTAGGGACGTGACGGTGGCCCCCTTGCCCCCCTCCAGCCGCTTGACCACGTTCAGGGCCACCGCCGCGCGTTCGGCGAGCTGCCGCTGGTCAATGTTCTGGCGCAACCGCAACTCCCGCAGGTGCCGCCCGAGTTCCGCCTCCCATTCATCCGCTGTCAGCTGCATGATAATTAAAAGCCTCCAAAAGGTCCATTAATAGCAATCAATATACTCAATAGCCCTAAAAAAGTCCATCCATTGGACTCAATGGACGGGTGAAAACGGTTCCAAGATCCAACCATGCCGATACCCCCCAATTCTACCGGAGTTTCCAGGCGGCCCATCGGCACGAGGTTGCGGTTCCCGCGGCTGGGGGATACGGTAGTCACAGCGTGATGGGCCCCTCGATTCGCCCCCATGGCATCTGAATTCCGATCACTCGACGGAACCGGCCACATGATGTACAAAGCACTCATCGCCGTCCTGATCCTCGTCGGCCTGACTGCGTATGGCGCTGATCAAGGCCGCGCCACGAACTCGTTTGCAGACACCGCCAAGAAGGCTGCGGCCATCACGGCCGGAGGGACCGGAACCACGCGCTTTTACGGTCGGGATGGGACGGCTACCGGACGGACCGACGCCAGTCAGAACACGACTCGCTTCTATGGCCGTGACGGATCTTTCGCCGGGCGGGCTGACCGGAGCGGCAACACGATCCGGTTTTACAACGCGGACGGATCATCGGCAGGGCGCGCTGACACCAGTGGCAAGTCCGTGCGGTTCTATGGCAAGGATGGTGCGGCGGCAGGACGGGCTGATCGGTAGGGCGCCGGCAACCCCGGCGGCGGCGGTTGCTGTAACAGCGCCTTGATGGCCGACACGGAAAACCAATGGCCAACGGAACAAACAAGCCGGTTCGGACCCCGTATGAGAAGGGTTGGTGGTGCATCTTTACGGCCTTGATTGTCTGCTTTGTGGTGAACACCCTGACCATGACGAACTCAAGATACAATCCAGGAACCCTGGTGTGGTTCTTCCTCATGTTCACGGCGAGCGCATTGCTGGGACTGTACTCATTGGCGCTGTTCAAGAAGCTGCCGGTGGCAATGACCATTATAGGCGCGATCCAAGGCTGCCTGTTTGGGTTCAATGTGCTCGGACGGTTCCTGTTCGCATGGATCGCGATGATGACAACATAGGAACCGAGAAACACTCAACGGAGAAGCCGCCGCCCAGAATTTGCACCGTTGGTCATATAACAAAGGGAGATCGGGTCATGTCATAACGTACTGGGATCAATAGTGACGGGTGAAGCCGGTTTGCCCTTCGATTTTTCTCTCCTGTCCCCCAAAGTCTGTGAGGCGGTGAATGACGACGGCAATGGCCTGTATAACGAGGAGGGCGCGTTACCGGGCGACGGACAGCCGCAGTAACGCGACGGCATATTCCATCAGCCGGATGGTGATTTTGCCATCCGGGCCGATCATGCCGGACTGCACGGCTTCCAGCTGATGATCGGCGTCGATCAGGCAAAGTTCGTAGTGCCTGATGTCCGCCGGCAGGTTTTTCACGACCACGGTATGATCGACCCAGGGGCCGCCAAACTTGGACAGCAGGACCGCCACTTTTTTCCGTCGGGCATCACATGCCGCCAGGGTGTCGATGCCGTTGACGCTGGTGGCCTTGATCCTGACTGGGTAATTGACCAATTCGCGAAAGGCCAGGAAGGTGCGGTAGGTTTTCTGCGGCAAGCCATAACTGTCGAAGAGGCCGCAGTACAGGCTGGTCGGCTGGCCGTCGTAATAATTGGTGACATCGACGGCGGCATCTTGAAGCCGCATCAGCACCGACGCGGAAAAACTGGCGCCGATTTCATTTTTCTGCGCGTCAAAGACGGTTTTGCGGAGCTGGGCGTTGGCAAAGCTGAACGGGCCCGCGCAATGGTACAGGTTCCATTCGTTCAGATGGCTTTCGCTGTGGGTGAAGCCGTACTGGTCGAGCAGCGAGCGAACCAGGCGGGCGTCCCGTTCGATCGCGCCAGGGGCGGCGGCATAACAGTGCCAAGTGAAGAAATCGAGAGGAAGACGGTGTTTCCGGCAGTACTCCAGAAACGCCGTCGTCATCGGCGATTTGACCCAGGAGACCGCGAACCCGCCGACGTTGACCGCGGGATCGCACTTTTTGATGGCGCGGGCGGCGGCGGCGTAAAGCGCGAAATACTGTTCTGGGGTACCGGACCACATCAGCGGCCCGATGTCGGGCTCGTTCCAGATTTCCCAGTGGGTGATGCCATAGTGGAACCCGTTGGCCCATCCATGGTTGTAATGGTTGATGATGCCGGTGCAGACTTGCGCCCAGCGGGCGAAATCCTTCGGCGGATGGGTGAAATATTTGATCTTGGTGTGTTCGATGCTGGTGCCGAGGCGGTAGACGATCTTCGCGCCGGTGGCGAGGATGCTCTGGATATAAGTGTCGGTACGGCGGAAATCGTAACTGGCGGGATCGGCGGGATCGGCGTCCTCGTTGGGGAAAATCTGCGGAATATCGACTTCGCGGGGATGGGGCCAGTTGGGATCGTGGATGCGGACCCAGGGGATCTGGAGTTCGCGATAATGGGCGCTGGCATCCATTGCCGAACCAAAGGTGAGCGGCCCGTTGTTGACGCCGTGGAGCGGTTTGACGCGGCCAAGCCGGATTTTCGGGTCAACCACCGTGTAAAAAGTGTCCCACCGGGATTTGACGGCGGTGGCATAATTGGCAGAAGGTGCGATGAGCAGGCTTAAGCGGAAGCCGGCGGCGCCGCCGATAACGCGGATGGCCAGCAGATGCCGGCCCGGCCGCAAAGTGACGTCTTTTCGGAACTGGTCGCAGCGGATCGCCGGCTGACCGTTGCCGGTGGCCAGCGTATCCAGCAGCGGTTGGCCGTCGAGAGCGGCTTCGAACCACCAATCGGCGCCGAAACTGAAGGCAATACGGCCGCGGGCGGAAACGGCAAAGGGCAGGAAAACGACGGCGGTTTTACCCTCCTGAACGCCGCCGAGGCGCGGGGCCAGATCGAGGTCGAAAGTGGCCGACAGGTCACGGCCACGGCACGCTTGCCCATCCACCGGCAACTCGGTTGGCGGAATGGCGGGCCAATCGGCGAGCCGGATTTCCGTTTCACGCCGAAATGGGCCGAAAAGTTTCCAAACCGCGTCAAACTTGATGGTGATGCTCATGCGAAATCTCCGGGCTGAACTTTTTTGATGACTGAGGGAACCAACCCCAGGGTGACGACCAACAGAAACATCATGACGCCACAGGCCAGCAGCAGCGAGTCGTAGGCGCCCAGGTCGCATCCAAACAGTTTCCAGGCCGGGCTAAGCATTCCCAGCTTGAGTATCCGGGAAGAGAAAATCCCGGAAAGCGACACCCCCAAATACATCAGCGACAAATTGACGGCCGTCGCCATTGCCTTGTTTTCCTCCGGAATGATGGCCAGCATTTCGGAGCTGATGGCCACGCTGGAAGAGGCCTGGACCAACCCGAACAAAAGGGCGAGGGCGCCAACGACGTAAAGCAGCGGCAGCGGCATCAGCGTCCGCAACAGAAACGCGACCAGGATCAGGGCAAAGGAAAAATGGCAGGACATGAAGACGTACCGGGTCCCGATCCGGTCCGCCAGCCGGCCGCCAAGGAAAAAGCCGGCGAGCGCGCCGATGGTCAACAGGTTGCCAATGAGCATGACCTGCCCTGCCGTCATCCGCAGCGTGTCCTTGGCCAGCAGGCTGATGATCGCCGGGCAGGCGCCCGTGAACAGCGACAGCAGAAACACATAGGCGCAAAACGCCAGGTACCCAGGCTGGCCAATGGCATGTGACAAGGATGCCCACAACGTCACTCCGGCCGCCGCGGGCCGCCGCCCAAGTTCGGGGATCTTGGCGAATAGGGCGATGCCGAGCACCCGGAACAGCACCACCAGGGCGAAAAACCCCTGGAACACCAGCAGGGAGGAATCCCGCCCCAGCACCCAGGTGACCCAAAACGTGAACGCAATGGTCCCCGCCTGGTAAATGAAGCGATTGTTGCCAAAGAACCGGCCGCGGCTCGCTTCGGGCACGATCGTCGCCAGCATGGTAAACCAGCCGTCGAGGTACATCCCGAACCCAATGCCGTAGAGGCCCATGGCAAGGATGACCAGCGGTTCCACCATGGGCACCGGCAAAAAACCCGCGACAATGAGGACGACCATGCCCAGCGTCCCCAGCGCGAGCCCCGCCACGCCGGTGAAAATCTTGCCAAACCGGTCAATCCATCGCGCAAACGGAACCAGCGCGAAAATGCTGGCGAAAACCGGGATGGCCAGGTAGAGCAGGATCCGTTCGCTCGGCACCCCCAGTTTTGCCAGATACAGGAGCATGAAACTGTTGGTGAACAGCGTCTCGCCGATCGCATACAGCAGGCAGGCGGTGTAGATGCGCCGGATTTCCCGTCCGGTCTCTTCTGGACCCAGGCGCCGGCCCACCGGAACCTGACCAGCTTCTGTGACGGACTTGTTCATGGCGTGACGGCAGGCCCGGTTGTCAGCATCCTCTCCAGAATCTCAAAGACGCCGTCGGCCAAAACCCGGTTGCCCTCCTCGGTCAAATGGACGCCGTCAGGAAGCGTGTAACGCTCCCGGCCGTTCCGTTGGCCAAGTTCCAAGAGCCGCTGATGGAGATCGAACAGGGGAAAGCCATGCTCGCGGGCGAACACCCGGGTGATGTCCCGGTAGCGGTCCAGCCCCATGGCGCCGTCTCCGCGCCCTTCCGACTTCTGGAGATAATCCTTGTACTGGGGATGTCGCCAGTAGACGTGCTGGTCTTCCCAAACCGGCGGAAAGGTAATCACGATGACGCTCGTCTGGGGAGGCAGCAAGGCCTTGAACCGTTGTAGCAGGCCGGTGAACTCGGCGGGCGTGACCTGCCGTTCCGGGCTGGTGGGATCGTTGTTGTTGCCGCCGAATTCGAGCAGGACAATGTCGGGATGATGCGCGAGCACATCCCGGTCCAAACGGGCCATCGCCTCCCGGGCGGAATTGCCGCCGATCCCGGCATTGATCACGGCATACGTGTTTTCCGGCCGGAACCTGGCGAGCTTGGCGCCGAGCAGGTTCAGCCAGCGCTTCCGCTCGTCCGGCAGCTCCGTTTTCGCCTCGGTGATGGAGTCGCCAAAACCGACAATCGTGATGTTCTTTCTCATGGATGCCTAGTTTATTGGCGGAGCGACAACGGCGCGGCCCCCGCCGCCAAGGGCGGCCGCACACGGTGGTGATAGGGATCGGAACCGTCATCCTCCATACGGGCGTGGAAAATCGCGATCAGTTCCCGCAGGGCCGCCTCTGCCGCGGGGGTGGCCAGACCGCCGCCGGCCAAGCGTTCCCGGTCAAGGAGGGCGCGCAAGTACAGGATGCGCCAGCGCCACCCCCGTGCCGCCCACGCGGGAAGCTTGACGGCGACCGTTTCGGCCAGGGCGCAGGCGGCGCGGATTGCGCCCTGGTCCGATTCTTGCGGAAGATGCTCCTCGGCAAGCGCGGACTCCAGCAGATGCTGCACATTTTCCGCTTCGCGCGCAAGCGCCGCGCAGTCGGGTTTGCCCCGAAGATGTTCCACCCGGGCGCGAACGCCGGCCAGGGCCACCTGCATATGCGTGCCCTCAAGCTGGCGGATGAGACAGAGGACGTCGCCCACCACCGCCGGGGAAAATTCGTAGGCGATGTACTCGGCCAGCGTCTGCTGGGCCGTCACGTTGCGATCCCAGTAGAAACGGACGGCGACGATCTTGTTCAGATCCTCGAAAATGCCTTCCGAATAGGGAAAGCCGCCGGCCAAGAGGTGCCCAGATTGCCGCCAAAGCCGTTGCAGGCGAATGGGGAAGGGGTTGGCGCCATACCCTCCCCAGGGAAACATTTCCCACATGCTGA
Source organism: Lentisphaeria bacterium (assembly GCA_041651315.1). Taxonomy (GTDB): domain Bacteria; phylum Verrucomicrobiota; class Lentisphaeria; order Oligosphaerales; family CAITYL01; genus CAITYL01. Next base: position 14,919 of record JBAZJM010000073.1, read on the forward strand.
TCTCCGGGAAATTCAGGAACGGCAGGCCGCCGGGGGCTGGATGTTGCAAGGGATAGGCGGGGAAGTCTTCATGGGCATCCGCCAGGATGTAATCCAACCAATCATTGCCCTGGGCCAGCTGCCGGGCCAGCCCGGCCCATTCGCCCTCCTCGGGGGTGTCGAAGGTCCAGGTGCTGAGGACCACCTTTAGTTTGGGGAAATAGTGCCTGGCCAGGCGGGCAATCTCCCGCGACATCCGGTAATAACCGTTGGCGCCCCAAGGGTGGCAGGCCGGGCAGCCGCAACCGCCCTCATCATAGGGCCACATCCAGAGGCAATCCAATTCCACCGGGGCCAGCCGTTCAAACAACTGCCGGCAATTGTCCAGGATCAGCGCCAAGCCTTCAGGACGGCTGGGGCAAATGGGGAACCCGCTGTTCCCGTGGCGCTGCGTCGGATCCGGCAAAGGCGCTGCCAAAAGAGCTTTCGGGGTGCCCCGGAACCAGGTGTTGGTGGCACTGGTGGCGAATCCCATGCCCAACTCCCTGGCGATGCCGCCCAGCCGCCGCAACCGTTCCAGCGCCGGTGCCGTGGCCGGGTCGTTCCAGCCGTCAAGATTGATGGCGGGTAGAATGGCCTTGAGCGTGTTGACGCCCCACAAGGCCAGATCTTCCGTGTACTGAGTCAATTCCTCCTCCGACGCCACATGGTACCAGTTGTGGAAATGCGAGGCGTAATACATTCCGCGGACAGCGCCCTGCGGCCGGTCGCAGCCGCGCCAGTCGCCAAAGGCAAACTCTCCGTCGGTAAAGCGGCCGGTACGCAGCATCTTGCCGAGACCAAAAATCAGCCCCAGCTCGCTGCCGGCGGCCACTTCCAGCCGACCCGGCTGCGCCAGGGTTAGGCGAAACTCTTCGCGGCCGAGCGCAGCGTCAAGGGCGAAGACGAGACCGGGCCCGCCCTCCGGCAGGCATGGCACGGCTGCCACCGGTGCGCACCCGCGCTGTTGCAGGTGACGGTTGAGGATCGCCAGCAACCGCGGCGCCCGCGGCGAGGCGGGCAATTGACAATGTGTGAGGGACATATTCGCGTCTTCTTTGTGCTCAGTGCAGATCAAACGTGACCAACGTCAAGGTGCCGGAGGCCAGTTGCAGATCGGCGGTTAATTGGCGGTTCTTGAGGTTGCCGGAACCCGCGCGAACGACCGGCAGTTCAACCGGGACGCCAGCGGGCAGGAACGACATGGCATAAAAGCCGTTGACCACATATTGGCGCAGCGACGCACCGGCCTGGTGGACACCGGCAATCTCCAGCGTCACAAGTTTGTCGGGCTCGCCCGGCGCCCGGCCATTCCACACCAGCACCCAGACCGCCCCGCCCTTGGTCACGGCAAAAGTCTCGATGCCGTCCTGCTCGCCGGCCATGACCAGCCGCCGGCCGTCATCCGGCAGTTGGCTCCACAGCCACTGCCCCCAAAACGCCGGTTTCAAGAACCCGTTCGCCGTGATCAG
>JBAZJM010000074.1:0-16398 GCA_041651315.1 Lentisphaeria bacterium
AGTTCCAGCGCCTTGGCGCAACAGGCTTCCGCGCAGCGGCCGCAGGCGGTGCAGTTTTCCCGGTTGAATTGGTGCCGCCCCGCGGCGTCGATCGTGTGGGCACCCCGCGGACAGACTTTCACGCAGGCGCCGCAGTGGATGCAGCGCGCGGCGTTGTAGGAGAGCTCCGGCGCGGCGGAGACGGATTCCGGATTGTGGCACCAGCGGCAAGACAGCGGGCAACCCTTGAGGAAGACCGTGGTGCGAATGCCGGGGCCGTCGTGGATGGCAAACTTCTGGATGTCGAAGACCATCCCAGTACAGGCTGTGTCCATGGGGGGTAGTATAGCCGCTGTTCCGGCCGGCGCACAGTCAAAAAAAACGGCCGTGCCCGACGGGAATCGGTGCACGGCCGGCCGGCCCGGTTTCGTAACGCCCGGGGCCGCTGCTCAGAAGCGGTAGGTCAGGGTCAGCTTGACGAAGTTGCGGTCATAGCTGTTCAGATCGACGTTGGAGTCTTTGTCGGTGTACTCATAACGCAGGGACAACGTGGCCTTGGGGCTGAGGGTGTAATCCGCGCCGACACCGTAACGGTAAAGGTTGGCGTTTTCGCCGTAACTGCCGTCGTCGTTGTAGTTAATCCAGGAAATGTCCCCGCTAAGGGTGAGCTTGGGCATGACCCGCACGGCGATGCCATAGCCGGCCATGGCCTGCTCGGACGAGTTGGTGTTGACGCTCAAGTTGCTCTGACTGAGGCCGTAGGACGCGAAAAGCGTGTGTGTGGTCAAGTCAGATGAGGCGAAGTTGGCGGCCAAGCTCATCGAGGGGGACGAGGTGGAGTCACCACCATCCTGGTTGGCGGTGGGATTTTGGTTGTCGAACTCGGCGAGCTGCCAGCCCAAACGGCCATTGACGCTGAAACCGGCGTCGCGCATGTAGACCCCGGCCAAGCCGGCTTCGTACATCCATGAATCGTTGTGTTGGGTGTCGTACCCCTGCTCGTCATTTTGGAACCGGGTGTTGGTCACGGTGGCATAGGGGCCGAGCTGGAGGTTCTTGTTGATGTCATGGAGGAAGACATCGTCCACCATGTCGCTTTCATAGTTCTGGTAATCTTCGTCGCTCGGCGTGACCCACACGTTGGTGTGCGCGTACTTGACGGTGTTGTGCAGCGATTCGGACAGGTCGTTGGCATACTGCGCGCCGACCTCGTTGGTCAGCTGGGCATAACGGTCGCCGTCATCGTTGTTATCGTTGTTGTTGTTGCCGCGGGCATCGAGTTGGAGCGAGTCGATGTCGCGGGACAGTTTATCATAAAACGTCAAGGTACCGGTCTGGCCGAGCTTAAAATCGGCTTTGACCTGGGTGGAGACGGTGGCAGCGTCGCCGGTGAGGAACCAGTCGCTCAAGTCGTCATGGTCGATATAGTAGCGGTAACCGGCGCCGACTGAGGTGGCAATGTTCACATAGGGGCTGATCGGCCAGTTGATGCCCAAGGTCAGGGAGGGCTCCAGGAACCATCCCCGGACCCGTCGCTGGTCGTTGTACTTGTCGTTGCTGTCGTTGTAGGTGTCGCCGCGGGTGATGTTGTCATCATAGCCCACGCTCATGGCGCCCGTGAGCCCCATGCGCAACGTGCCGTATTTGAAGTTGTAGTTGCCGGTGTCAGGCGACTGCCGGCCGGTCGGATCCAAGTCGATGTTGGTGGCGTGTGCCGTCCCCCCCAGAAAGCCCAGGGTGGACAGGACCACGGCGGACAGGCCAAACCAGCGTTTTCCCAAACGCATGGACGGGCTGTCGGACGGCAAGCGGAGAAAGTGACGACGTTTCATAGAAGTTCGGCTTTCCTCAGCTGTTGAGCTTAATTCCCCTTCAAGGCACTGAACCACAATAGCACAACCATAAACCCAGGTGACGGGAAAGGCAAATTTTATGAACGTTTTTTTTGTGGAATTACTCTGTTGGGGGGTGGGCCAGCTGCTCCGCCAGGTAGGAACTGCGGGCCAGGGGACGGGCCACCACGGCGGAAAAACCAAATTCGTGACGGGCTACTCGTTCCCACTCGGCGAACTCCGCGGGCGGCACGTAGCGGTCCAGCGGCCAGTGGGTGCGGCTGGGGGGCAGGTATTGGCCGATGACCAGCAGTTCGGTGCCGGCCAGGCGCAGGTCGTTCATCATGTCCCGTATTTCCCCCGCCGTCTCCCCCATGCCCAGCATGAAACCGGACTTGACCCGGATGGCGGCGGCCGCCGGCGCGGCCTGCCGGTGGACGGCATGCAGGACGGCCAGGCTGCGGTCATAGGTGGCGCCGGCGCGGATGGCGGGGGTGAGGCGGCGGCAGGTTTCCAGGTTGTGGTTGAAGACATCGGGGCGGGCCGCCAAAACGGTGGCCAGCTCCGCTTCATGCCCGCCAAAATCAGGGGTCAGGACTTCAACGCCGGCGCCGGGGAGCCGCTCCCGCACCGCCCGGATGGTGGCGGCAAAGTGGGCGGCGCCGCCGTCCGGGAGGTCGTCGCGGGTGACGCTGGTGATGACCACGTAGCGCAGGCCGAGCCCTGCCGCCGCCTCGGCGAGGCGGCGGGGTTCGTCGGGATCGGGCGGGGCGGGGCGGCCGGCGGTGACCGCGCAGAAGCGGCAGCCACGGGTGCAGACATTGCCGAGAATCAGAAAGGTGGCCGTGCCGTGCGCCCAGCATTCGCAGTGGTTGGGGCAGCGGGCGTTTTCGCAGACGGTGTGCAGGTTCAGGCCGCGCAACAGCCGCCGCACGTCGTCGCGCGTTTCCGCGCCCCGGTAGGGGACCCGCAGCCATTCTGGCAGTCGTCGTTTCTCGGTCATGGTTCGGTTCCAAACCGTTTTCAGGGAAGAATAAAACCGCCTATCATTCGATGGCCATCGATAGCCTTCGATGGCCGTCGATAGCCGTCGAAAAAGGGGAGACGCATTATTTAAAGGAGCGCAGCTGCAGGGTGACGCGGCGGAGCTGTTCCTGGGCATCGGCGAGCTTGGTCCGCTCGCCCGCCACCACCGCCTCCGGGGCGCGGCTGACGAACCCGGGGTTGCCGAGCTTGCCCTCGATGCCGCTGATGAACTTGTGGAGTTCGGCGGCCTGTTTCTCCAGCCGTGCGGTTTCGGCCGCGACGTCAATCAGCCCCGCCAGCGGCACGTAGGCGGTGCCGGCGGCGCCGACCGCCGCGGCGCAGGGACCGGCGCCGGCGGTGTCAAAACGGTCACACAGCTCCGCGGACTCCGCAAAGGCCAGGGCCTGCAGGGAGGCCAGGTCGCGGCGCAGGAAGTCGCCGCGGGCGGCATCGGCGGGCACCAGGACGACCTTCACCCGCGTGGTGAGGGACAGCTTGTAATTGGCCTTGACGTTGCGGATGGCGGAGACCAGTTCGAACTTTTCCCGGACCCGGGCGGCGGTGTCGGCGGTGGCGCCGAGCCGGTCGAGGGCGCCGGTGGCATCGGGCGCCGGCCAGGCGGTGTTGACCAGGAATTCGCCGGGGGCGCCAAAGCCGATCTGGCGCCACAGTTCCTCGGTGAGGAACGGCATCACCGGATGCAACAGGCGCAGGACCTGGGACAGGACGTGGTCGAACACGCGCAAAACGGCGGCCTTGGCTGCCTCGTCGCCGCCGTTGAAGACGGCCTTGGCCGACTCCAGGTACCAGTCGCAGAACTCGCTCCACACGAACTCGTAGAGGGTGTGGGTGTACTCATGGAAGTCAAAGCGGTCCAGGGCGCCGGTGAGGCCGCGCACGGTGTCGTCGGCGCGGCGCAGGATCCAGGCGTCGTCGGGGCGCAGCGCCGCGGCGTCCAGGCCGTCCAGGGTCCGCCACTCCGGCGACAGGGTGCCGAAGCGCTGGCGGAAGCGGGCCACGTTCCACAGCTTGGTGGCGAAGTTGCGGCCGATCTCGCACTTCTCGTTGGCGTAGCGGATGTCCTGGCCGACCGGGGCGATGTAGATGATGGTGAAGCGCAGGGCGTCGGCGCCGTAGGTGGCGATGACGTCCAGCGGGTCGGGCGAGTTGTTGAGGCTCTTGGACAGCTTGCGCCCCTTGTCGTCGCGGATGATGGAGGTGAAATAGACGTCGCGGAACGGCACCTCGCCCATGAATTCCAGGCCCGACATGATCATGCGGGCGACCCAGAAGAAGATGATGTCCGGGCCGGTGACCAGGGTGTTGGTGGGATAGAACGCCTTGAGGTCGGGGTTGTCCTGGGGCCAGCCGAACACCGAGAACGGCCACAGCCAGGAGCTGAACCAGGTGTCGAGCACGTCCGCATCCTGGCGGAACGCCTGGCCGCCGCACTTGGGGCAGGCGGCCGGCGCGGCGTGGTCGACCACGATCTCGCCGCAGCTTTCGCAGTAATAGGCCGGAATGCGGTGGCCCCACCAGAGTTGGCGGCTGATGCACCAGTCCTTGATGTTCTCCATCCAGTGGCGGTAGGTCTTGACCCAACGGTCGGGATGGAAGTGGATGCGGCCGTCGACCACCGCCTGCAGGGCCGGTTCCGCCAGCGGCTGCATCCGGACAAACCACTGTTCGGACAGGCGCGGCTCGACCGGGACGTCGCCGCGCTCGGAATAGCCGACCTGGTTCTTGTGGTCCTCAATCTTGTCGAGCAGCCCCAATTCCTCCATTTTTGCCACCACGGCCTTGCGGCAGGCGTAGCGGTCCAGGCCGGCGAAGTCGGCGCCGGCCTGGGCGTTCATGGAGGCGTCGTCGTTCATGACGTTGATCATCGGCAGCTGGTGGCGCAGCCCCATTTCATAGTCGTTCGGGTCGTGGGCCGGGGTGATCTTGACCGCGCCGGTGCCGAAGGCGGGGTCCACGTAGTCGTCGGCAATCAGCGGGATCTCGCGGCCGACCAGCGGCAGGAGCAGGATTTTGCCGAGCAGGCCGGTGTAGCGCTCGTCCTTGGGGTTGACCGCCACCGCGGTGTCGCCCAGCAGGGTCTCGGGCCGGGTGGTGGCCACGGTGACGTGGCCGCTGCCGTCCTTGAACGGGTACTTGAAGTGCCACAGTTTGCCGTTCTGCTCCTTGAAGATGACCTCCTCGTCGGACAGCGCGGTGCGCGACTTCGGGCACCAGTTGATGATGCGGTGCCCCTTGTAGATCAACCCCTTGCGGTAGAGGCGGATGAACACTTCCTGGACCGCCGCGGACAGCCCCGCGTCGAGGGTGAAGCGCTCGCGCTCCCAGTCACAGGAGCTGCCCAGGCGGCGGAGCTGCCGGATGATGGTGCCGCCGTATTTCTGCTTCCACTCCCACACCCGCTCAAGGAACTTTTCGCGCCCCAGGTCGTAGCGGGAGAGGTTCTCCTTCTCCTTGAGCATGTGCTCGACCTTGGACTGGGTGGCGATGCCGGCGTGGTCGGTGCCGGGCAGCCAGCAGGTCTCGCGGCCGCGCATCTTCTCGAAGCGGATCAGGATGTCCTGCAGGGTGTTGTTGAGGACGTGCCCCATGGTCAGCACGCCGGTGACGTTGGGCGGCGGGATGACGATGGTGTACGGCTGCCGGCCGGAACCGGCGCGGCCGCGGAAGCAGCCGGCCTGTTCCCATTCGGCATACCAGCGCGCCTCAACTTCGGCGGGGGAATAGGCGGCGGCGGGGGTGGTGGCGGCGGATGGCGTGGTGTCGTTGCTCATGGGGAAAGGTGCCTGCGTCCGGCGGGGGTCGGGTTGCGCGGAGGTGCGGTCGGGCGTGGCAAAAACATTTAATTTAGCGCCGGGCCCGGTTTAATCCATTGCCCCCCCAGGGAGGCTTCTTAAGGGGTCACTGAATGGGGGGAGGGAATCTGTAACCGGTTTTTCCGAGCCGGGAGCGTGAGTGACCGGTCAAAGACGGTTTGCTTTGACCCGTCACGTTGTTCCGGGCTCGGCAAATCCCCAGCCCCCCCACGAAACGGGCTCGCGCCCGGAAATGCGCCAGCCACCGGAAAATGTTCCGATCACCGGATATGGTACCAGCTCTGTGTCGGCTTATCCGACCGGCAGCAAAGGGGTGCAAGTTCATCATGTATCGTGATGCCAAGGTGGTGGTGGTCATGCCGGCGTACAACGCGGCTCAGACCCTGCGCCGCACCTATGACGAGGTGATGGCCCAGGGACTGGTGGACGAGATCATCTTGGTTGACGATGCCAGCCGTGACGAGACGGTGGCCATTGCCAGCGCCCTGCCCAAGGTCCGGGTGCATGTGCATCAGCAGAACCGCGGCTATGGCGGCAATCAGAAGAGCTGCTACCGGCTGGCGCTGGAGGCCAGTGCCGACATCGTCGTGATGGTGCATCCGGACTACCAGTACACGCCCAAATTGCTGCCGGCCATGGTGTCCATGATCGCCTCCGGCCTGTTCCCCTGCGTCATTGCCTCGCGCATCCTGGGCGGACGGGCGGTCCGGCAGGGAATGCCGCTGTGGAAATATGCGGCCAACCGTCTGCTGACCCTGACGGAAAACTGGCTGCTGGGCGCCAAGCTGTCCGAATACCACACCGGTTACCGGGCCTTTTCCGCGGCGCTGCTTCGGCAGTTGCCGCTGGAACGGAACTCGGATGATTTTGTGTTCGACAACCAGATGCTGGCGGAGATCTTGTGGCTGGGGCAGGCGGTCGGCGAAGTGAGCTGTCCGACGGCGTATTTCCCCGAGGCGTCCTCGATCAATTTCCGGCGCAGCCTGCGCTACGGTTTCGGCTGCCTGGGAGTGGGCCTCCGCTTCCGCCTGGCGCGGTGGTCGGGCCGGGCGTTCATGGGGCGGTGAGCCGGACGGGGGGCGTGGTCCCGCCGCCGAGGAACTTTTCCGGATTATAGTACCCCCTTCTTTTCATCGGCGTCATTACTTTTGGTTCCGTCGATCACTAAACTTGTCACAATTGGTCAGCTCATGATGAATGAACAGTTGGATTCCCGCGACTCCCGGGCCGCCTCGCGTTTCGGCGGAGATGCCGCCGCCCCGACCGGCATGCGCCCCGACGAGCAGAAGCTTTACGGCGTGAGCGCCTGCCGCGCCATCTTCGAAGGGCGCCCGGAGGATATTGTCCGGGCCTATGTCACCCCGTACCGGCTAAAACTGTTCGGCGGCATGTTGCGCTGGTGCGCTTCGCACCGGCTGGCCTACCACATCATCGAGGATGTGGACATGGAACGGGTCACCCAGTCCACTCATCACGAAGGGGTGTGCCTGCTGGTCAAGGAGCGGCCGCAGCCGCGGCTGGATGAATGGCTGGAGCTGCTGGCCGAGGTGGACGGCCCGCAATGCGTGTTGCTGCTGGAGCATGTGGGCAATCCGCACAACCTGGGCAGCATCCTGCGGGTGGCGGCCCATTTCGGCGTGGTCGGCGTGCTGGTGACCGGCCCGCTGGCGCGGTTGCCACAGTTGCCGGCCGCGGCCTACCGGACCGCCGAAGGCGGCATGGAATATGTGCCGGTGATGGCGCTGGGGGTGCCGTTTGAGGCGCTTGACCGGTTGCGCCGGGCCGGGTTCTCCGTGCTGGCCACCTCCGGGCATGGCCGGCACAGCCTGTATGCCAGCGAGAAGCCGTTGCCGAAACGGTGCGTGCTGATGCTCGGCTCGGAGGAGCGCGGGTTGTCCCCGGGACTGCTGGCGACCGCCGACGGGGTGGTGGCCATTCCCGGCTCCGGCCAGGTGGAGAGTCTCAATGTCGCCTGTGCCGCCGCCGTCTTTCTCGGTGAGTATTGGCGCCAGTACCCCGGGCTTGCCGTCCAGCCCCCGTCGGGGTCCGTCGCGTCCGACGGCGTGGCCACGGCGGACGAATAAAAGCAACGGAAGCACGGAAGAACGGAAGAACGGAAGCGGCGGACGCTGATTCGTCCACGGTGTCCGTGACGGTCGGCCGTGTTTGGGGTGCCCGGATTCTTTGCCGCCGGTTTTCTGCCGCTTTAAGCCACGGCCCTGATCAACGGTCGGTGTCGGACGTTTCCAGGTCGAGCCGGGCCCGGTCGCCGCGGACAGCGCGCTGGCGGAACCAGCGCATGGCCAGGCAGTCGCGGATGCCGCGCCACAGCCGGTTGCCGATGCCGTACTTGGAGCTGCCGCGGGTGCGGGGGCGGTTGTTGACCGGGACCTCGGTGATGGCGTAGCCCTGATAGCGCAGCAGGGTGGGCAGGAAGCGGTGCATGCCGTTGAACACCGGCAGGTCGTGCAGCGCCTCGCGGCGCAGGGCACGGAAGGTGCAGCCGGCATCATGCACCTGGGTTTCGCCGGTCAGCCCGTTGCGGAAGCCGTTGGCCAGGCGGGAGGAAATCTGGCGCACCCAGTTGTCGCCCGCCTTGCGGGTGGCCCGCCGGTCGCCGCACACCGCGGCGATGCCGGGGGTCATGGCCGCCAGCATGGCCGGGATGTCGGCCGGATCGTTCTGCTGGTCGGCGTCGATGGTGATGACAATCTCACCGCGGGCGAAGCGGAAGCCGGTGGCCTCGCCGGCGCTCTCGCCGGAGTTCACCGAATGGCGGACGATGCGCAGCCAGGGCCGGCTTTGGCGGAGGCTGCGCAGCACGGGCAGGCTGTTGTCGGTGCTGGCGTCATCGACACAGACGACCTCGAAGGATCGTCCCGTCTGCTGCAAAACGCCGTCCAGTTCATCCAGCAACGGCCGCAGGTTGTCCTGCTCGTTGAACACCGGAATCACGACCGAGATGTCAACGGTTTCCGCGCAACACATGAGTGTGACCTTTTATCCTGCGTTCGGTTCATTTTTTACATTTATATGCCAGACGGCCACTGTGGAGTGCGGTGCCTCGGCACCGCTTTTGGGAGGGCGTCTCGGCGCCCGTCGCATGGCCGGTCGAGACCGGCCATCCAAAGCGGCGCCGAGGCGCCGCACTCCCAAATTACAACGTTCACCCTAACCCGGCAGAGCCGGAACCCAAACGAACATCGAACATTCAACGTTCAACATCCAACATGGTCTTATCTAATCAGCGGCCGAAGAAGCCACGGACGGCCTGGCCGACCCCGGCCACTTCCTCGCGGGTGATGCCGGGGAACATCGGCAGGGAGATCTCATGTTCGCAGAACTGCTCGGCGACCGGGAAGTGCCCCTTGCCCTGCTTGAGGTGATCATAGGCCGGCAGGATGTTGAGGGCGTAGGGGTAGTGCACGCCGGTCTCGATCCCCTGGCTCTTGAGGTGGTGTCCGAGCTTTTCGCGGTCGGGCACCAGGATGCCGTAGACATGGAAGATCGGTTCGGTGCCGGGCAGCACGGCGGGGATGGTGATGTCCGGGAGGCCGGCCAGTTCCTGGGCATACCAGCCGGCGGCTTCGCGCCGCTGGGCGTTCCAAGCGTCCAGCCGCGGCAGGTTCACCCGCAGCAGGGCCGCCTGGATGGCGTCGAGGCGGCTGTTGATCCCCTCGAACTCATGGACGTACTTGCTTTCCCGGCCGTGGTTGGAGAACATGCGCATCCGGCGGCGCAGGGCGTCATCGCGGACGAAGGCGGCGCCGCCATCGCCGAAACCGCCGAGATTCTTGGAGGGGAAAAAGCTGAACACGGCGGCGTCGCCGTAGGTGCCGACGTACTGGTTGTGGTAGCGGGCCCCCTGGGCTTGGGCGCAATCCTCGATCAGCCACAGCCCCTTGGCGGCGGCCAACGCCTTGAACGCGTCAAGGTCCGCCGGGGTGCCGTACAGGTGCACCGGGATCAACGCCTTGGTGCGCGGGGTGATCTTTTGGCGGACCTGCTCGGGGTCGATATTGCAGCTGCCCGGCTTGAGGTCGGCGAACACCACCTGGGCGCCGGCCAGCGAGATGGCCTCGGCGGTGGCAATGGCGGTATGCGGGGTGGTGATCACCTCGTCGCCCGGGCCGATGCCCATCGCCTTCATGACGGCGAACAGGCCGCTGGTGGCGCAGGCGCAGGAGACGATTTCCGGCACGCCCAACCAGGCGGCCATCTCCTGCTCAAACCCCCTGACCTCGGGGCCGCCGATGTACTGGCCGCTGTCGATGACGCGGGCGGCGGCGTCATGCAAGGTGGAGCGGAGCGGGGCGTATTGGCGTTTCAGGTCGCTGAAGGGGATGCGGGCCACGGTTTCACCTGGAGTTGCGGGGGGGGAATCTGATGGGGAAAAATGTACCCGTTGCCAGGCCAAACGCAACTGTCCCCGCCAATCCGCGGGAGCGGCGCGCCCGGCCGGGTCAGCCTGCCGCGGTCAAGGCTTCGGGTTGGGGCAGGGTGACGCGGAAGGCGGTGCCGGCGCCGTCAGGGCCGGGGCCGGCGGCCAGCATGCCGCCGTGCAGGGCGAGCACGCGCTGGACGTAGGCCAGGCCGAGGCCGAGGCCGGACAGGCGGTTCGAGTTGAACGGCTGGAACAGGTGCCGGGAGACGGCGGCCTCCAGACCGCGGCCGTTGTCGGCGAAGATGACGGTGGCGCAGTGGCCGTCGCTCTCCGCCCGCACGGCAACGGCGGGCTGGGCCGCGCCCTCGGTGGCGGCAAAGGCGTTCTTCCACAGTTCCTGGAACGCCTGGAGGAGCAGGGCGCGATTGCCGGTCACCCACAGGCTGTCGGGGATGTCGTTGCGCAGGTCAATGCCGGTGGCACCGGTCAGTCCCTGGGCCATTTGGCCGGCCATGCCGGCCAGTTCGCGCAGGGACAGCCGTTCACGGGAGGTGGCGCCGGCGGCGTCGAGTTCGCCGAAGCGCAGGAGTTCCTCGATCCAGCCGTCCAGGCGGCCGACGCTGTCCCGGACCACGTTGACAAAGGAGTCGCGGAATTCAGGGTCGGCATGGCGTTCCGGCAGCAGGTCGGCACAGGTTTTGAGCGGCACCAGGGCGTTCTTGAAATTGTGGCCGAGGACGCGGCCCATGGAGCGCCAGACCGGTTCCAGGCCGGCGACCGGCGCCGGTGCGGCGGGGGCGGCCTCCGCAGCGCCGGCGGGGTCGGCGGCGGCCGCGGTCGCCGGCGTGCCGGCGGCGGGGGCGGCGGTCATCAGGCAGAGGCCGAGGCCGTCACCGGCCGGCCAGCTGGCGGTGACGGCCAGTTCCCGGTCGTGGCAGGTGAAGGTGGCGGGCAGGGCGGGGGTGGCGCCATGCCCCGCGAGCAGGCTGTGGACAATGCCCGCGAGGCGTGAGTCGAGCCGTTCGACCGGCAGGCCGCACCCATCCTCGGCAACCCCGAGGAGGGCGGCGCCGGCCGGGTTGAGGTGGCGCACTCGGCCGTCGGGGCCGACCGCCACCAGGCCGGCGGGCAGGCCGGCCACCAGGCCGGAAAACAGGACGCGGGCGTGGTCGAGGCGGCCGACGCGGTCGGCGTTTTCCAGCGCCCGGCCGAAGAAGGCGAGGAAGACGCGCAGCAGGCTGGTGAAGGCGGGGCTGGGGTCCTGGCGGTGGGGCCGGCTGAGGGCGACGATCGCGGCGAGGCAGCCGCGGGAGACGAGGGGGCAGAGCCATTCGGCGCCGAGCCGTTCGCCGTAGCGGGCGGCGGCCATCAGGTTGGGAGCGCCGACTTGGTGCGGGTCAAGCAGGCGCACCGGTTCGCCGGCCCGGGTGAGGGCGGCGAGCAACGGTTCGCCGAGGGGGATGTGGAACTGGTCGGCCACGGCGGGGCTGACATTGCCGGCGGCGATGCGGAATTCGGGAGTGCCGTCGGCGGGAAGCAGGACGGCGACCGTGTTGGCTTCGAACTGCTCCTGCAGGCACTCGCAGAAGGCGTCCAGCAGTTCGCGGCGGTCGCAGGAACGGGCGAGCAGCCGTTGCAGGCGGAGGGTCACTTCCCGGAGGTCGGTGTCGCCCAAAGAGGCGTGGTCCGGGCCGGTGTCGCCCCGGGCCGGCTCGGAATGGACGGCGGTTTCCACGGGGGGCTGACCGGTGGCGGCCCGGCGCAACCGTTCGATCCCCTCCAGCGCATGGTTGACATGGAAGGCGTCGAACGGTTTGGCGACGAAGAACTGGATGCCGTAGGGACGGTAGGGGTCGCGGTACAGCGGGTCGAGGCTGAGCAGGACCGGCACGATCTCCACGCCGTAGCCGAGGGAGTGCAGGCGCTGAATGAGGTCCTCGGCGGTGCCATCGCTGTAGAGGTCATCCACCAGAATGACGTCCAGCTTCTGGCTGACGGCGAGAATCAGGGCCTCGGAGAGGGTGGCGGCCTCCAGCACGGCCTTGCCGGGCTGCAGGATCAGGCGCAGGGATTTGCGCACCGCGCTGTCCGCAGAGGCGATCAGGACACCCTGCATGCGGCCTCCTCCGCGGCGAGGTCCGCGGTGTTCGTCCAGGCCGGCAGGGAGACGGTGAAGATGCTGCCTTCGTTCTCCGTGCTGCTCACTTCGATGTTACCCCCCAGTTCATGCAGGATGCCGTGGCAAATGGACAGCCCCAAACCGTAGCCGTTTTCCTTGGTGGAGAAGAACGGGTCGAAAATGCGCGGCAGATCCTCGGCCGAAATCCCTTTGCCGTTGTCCTTGAACGATACTATAATCTGCCCGGCGCCGTCCGCACCCGTTGGCGCCGCTTTGACGGCGGTGGCCACGGTGAGGCTGGCGTCGGGGTGGCCGTCGAGGGCATGCACGGCGTTCTGCACGAGGTTGAAGAACACCTGGTGCAGTTGTTCGCTGTCGGCGACGGCCGTGAGCGGTTCGGCGGCCAGCGCCCGGGTGACCCGGATGCCCTTCTTGCGCATTTCGGCGGCCAGCAGCAACAGGCTGCGCTCAACCAGCGAATGCACCGCCACCGGTTCCTTGCGGATGGAGCGGGGGCGGGCGAACTCGAGGAGGTTTTGCACCAGGGTGTTGATGCGGCTGACTTCGTGCAGCACCACCTGGCCGAAGCCCTCGCGAAACTCCGGGTCGGTGTGGCGTTCGGGCAGCAACTGGACGAAGGTCTGGATCGAGACCAGGGGGTTTTTGATCTCGTGGGCCATGCCGGCGGCCAGGGTGCCAACCGAGGCCAGCCGGTCCATGCGCCGGACCTGTTCGTTGAAGCGTTTCTTTTCCGTCAGGTCCTCAAACACCAGCAGGGCGCCGGAAATGCGGTTGCGCAGATCGCGGAGGATGGCGGTTTCGCAGCCGCAGGGGATGGACCGGCCGGCCACCGTGAGGCGGAATTCCTGGAGCGGCTGGTCATGGCTGTCCATCAGGGCGAACTGGAGGTGTTCGGCCAGTTCGGGGGAGAAGCGGTCCAGGGGCTGGCCGGTGCTCGCCTCCGGGGTGGTGCCGAGGATCTGGGCGCCGGTTTCATTGAGCGTGATGATGCGGCCGTCGCGGCCGGCGCTGAGCACGCCGCGCTGCATGTGGCGCAGGATCACCTCATAGTGGCGGCGTGCGGCGCTGGCTTCCTCGTACAGCCGGGCGTTGTCGAGGGCGACGGCGGCATGGGCGACCACGGCGGTGATCAGCCGCAGGTCGCTGGCCGCGTACAGGGTGTGGTTGTGGCGTTCCCCCATGGTCAGGAAGCCGAAAAACTGGTTCTGGTGGAGGAGCGGGCAGACCGCCTCGGCCTTGACCTGGTCGAAGGCGGCGGCCAACTGTTCGGCGGCGGTATTGGGGCGGTTGCGGGTGAGATACTCTTCCCGCCGCAGCACGCCGGGCTGGCGGTGTGCGGCGGCGAGCAGCGGCCAGGCGCCATCCAGATGGAACGCGGGCTGGCCGCCCGCGGGGCCGTTCCAGGCGGCCAGCAGCAGGTCGTTCTCGCCCGGCACCGCGGTCAGGTAGACGGCGGCGTTGGTGGCCTGCAGGATGGCCGGCGCCTCCTCGGCCAGCAGCCGGGCCACGTCCTGGCGGCTGACGGCGCGGGACAGGCGGCCCAAAAAGCGGTCGACGGCGGCCTGATAATCGTAGCGGCCGCTGAACAGGCGGTGGTCGACAAACTGGGTCAGCAACTGGAGGGACGGGGGCACGGTGATGGCCAGGGTGACGCCGATCAGCAGCAGCACCAACAGCTGCAGGTAGGGATGGTCGCCGGCCAGGTAGTGCTGGTAGAACAGGAGCAGGCCGCTCAGCAGCAGGGCGAAAAACAGGGCGGCCAGGCCGCACTGCAGCAGGTTGCGCAAGGCCACGCCGATGTCGAACAACCGGTGGCGGAAGATGGCATAAAAGGTGAAGGAGGTCCAGCACAGCGTGCTGGCGCTGCCGATGATGTAATAGTCCGGGGCCTTGGTCAGCACCTGGATGACAAAGAAATGCAGGTAGGCCGGGATGACCGACAGGAACAGGCCGAGCAGGCAGTAGTTGAGCTGCATGCGTTCGCGCCCCGGCAGGGTGCGGAACCGGCTGAACAACAGGTTGAACACGCTCCAGCCGAAGGTGCAGACCATGAAGACGACAAACAGCGGATGCAGCGGCCCGAGCACGGGCCGCCAGCCATGGGCGTCGTAGCGGACGGAGGCTTGGATCTGGCGGGTGAAGCAGAGGACGAACAGGCTGGCGCCGAGCACCAGGACGGCGGTCATCAACCAGCGGGGCGGCTGCGGGTGGTAGCGTTCGGGAAAGTGCCAGCTGAACTCCAGGCAGCCGATCAGGGTCAGCACCGCCGCGGCAAAGGCGGCGCGGCCGGTCCAGTTGACCGCCTCCTGGGTGCTGGCGACGGAGGTACAGAACACGGCGGCGTTCCAGGCGGCGGTGGTGCAGGCGAAGAAGACAAAGGCAAAATGGGACGGACGCGTGTGCCGCCGCCACAGCACGAAACCGCCGAGTGCCAGGTTGGCGAGGGCCGAGGCGAGCACGATCAGGTTGCCGGCGTTCACAACGGCGGAGCCTTTCCGACCACCACGGCGGCGTCGCTGCCGTTGAAACCGTGGGCGAAGACCAGGGCTCGGTTCACGCGGTTGCGCCGGGGAGTGTTGGGCACGCAGTCCAAGTCGCAGCGCGGGTCCGGATGCTCGTAGTTGATGGTCGGCGGCAGGATGCCGTCGCGCATGGCCAGGATGGTGGCGATCAGCTGTAGCACCGCGGCGGCGTTTTGGGGGATGCCGATCATCGATTTCACGGAGCTGACCGGAATGCGGTGGGCTTCCGTGCCCAGCACCTTTTTGAGTGCCGCGACTTCCCAGGCGTCGAGGTGCGGGTCGGAAACGCCGTGGGCACCCACGTAGTCCAGGGCGCGCGGGCCGACGTTGGCGCCGGCCAGCGCCGCGTTCATGGTTTCCGCCATGCCGTTGATGATGCTGGCTTCCGGGTTGTCCGAACCGTAGCCCATGCCGCCGGTGGCGGCCCCCAGCAGTTCGGCCAGGGGGCGTGCTTCGCGCCGCCGCGCGTGGTCGGCGGCCTCGAACAGCAGGGCGCCGGCACCCTCGCCCAGCACCCCGCCGTCGCGGTGGGCGTCGAAGGGGCGGCTGACCCGGGTGGGGTCGTCCTGGTTGGCGGACAGCATGCCGGACTTGCAGAACACGCCGAACACGCTTCGCGCCAGGGTCGAATCGGTGGCGGTCACCAGGACGGCATCCAGGCGGCCGGCGCGGATCTCCTGGAGGGCGTGCAGCACGGCGTTGAAGCCGGAGGTGCAGCCGGTGGAGAAGGTGATGACCTGGTCCTGGAAGCCGCTGTTGCGGCCGACCTCCGAGGCGGTGCTGTGGGGGAAACACTTGGTCAGGGTATAGGGCAGCACCCGGCGCAGGCCGTGGTCGCGCAGCACGTCGATGGCGGCCTCGACGGCGTCCTGGGCGGAATTGCTGACCCCGGCCAGCACGGCCAGCCGGCCGTCGCCCGGCCGTTGCCACCAGCCGGCATCCTCCAGGGCCATGGTCGCCGCCGCCATGCCAAACTGGGCGCTGCGGGCCATCAGGCGCGCCTGCTTGCGGTCCATCCAGCGGGCGGGGTCGAAATCCTTGACCTCGGCGGCGATGCGGACGGGAAAGTCCGCCACGTCGAACAGGGTGATCGGCCCGACGCCGCTGCGGCCGGCCAGCAGGCCCTGCCAATAGTCGGCAACAGACAGGCCGATCGGGGTCACCGCCCCCATTCCCGTCACCAGCACCTTCCGTCGCGGTTGCGCTTCACTGCTATTATTCATGTGTCCCCAACATGGGATGCCAATGTAAACAGCCACCCCGGCGGCGTCAAGAGGCCGGGCGGGGGGGCAACCGGTCACGGGGTGGGGGCTGGGGATTTACCGAGCCCGGAACAACGTGACGGGTCAAACAAAAGCAGAAAGTTGGAAAGCAGAAATTGATTCCAGTTTTCCGCCTTTGACCGGTCACTTTCGCTCCCTGCGGTCGCTTCGTTCGCGGCTCGGATTGGCCTTGAACTGATAATCGGAGGGCGGTTTTCCCGTCCCCGCGGGACGGGGCGGGAATAGGCAGGGGCTTCAGCCTCTGTTTTGTCACCCGCCCCCCCATTTCGCGTGCCGTCAGGTACGCGGCGAATCGCGGCGTACCTCCGGCACGCCATCGTTTCATTTTTCGGAACTACGGGACGAAACCGCGCACGTCAGTAAGCGGTCGTTCATGCCAGGGCGGCGTCGAAGCCGCC
>JBAZJM010000075.1:0-16147 GCA_041651315.1 Lentisphaeria bacterium
GCGCGAACTGGAGGAGCTGCGTGACAAATATCCCGCCGAGACTTACAATGCTTTCCTGGCCGTCCGCCAGGCCATGGCACAGAAGGCTCCGGCGGGCGAGGTCCTGAAGCGGGTCGCCACCCTGGAGAAGCAGGGGGCGGCGGCGGGCGAGTTGGTGGCCAAGGCGCGCACCCTGGTCGCGCCCCTGGTGGAGCAGGAGTTGAACGACCTGCGCAAACCGGTGGTTGAGGCCGAAATTGCCAGATGGAAGAAGGCCGGCGCCGCGTTGCGCGAGAAGGACCGGCTGGCGCGCCAGGAACAGGACCGGCTGGCCCGGGAAACCGAGGAGAAGGTCCGCCAGCAGATCGAGGCGGATCGGCGCAAGCAGCAGCGGCAGCAGCAGCTGGCGGAACTGCGCCAGCAGCAGACCAAGGCGCGGGTGGCGGCCTATGAGCTGGCCCAGCAGGGGGATTTTGCCGGCGCCCGTTCGGCACTGGCGGGGTTGGGCGAATCACGCGAGGCGGAGTTCAGCGCCTGGGCCAAGGCCCGGCAGCAGGGATATGTGCTGGCGGAGACGGCGGCGGGGCTGGTGCCCGAGGCCAAGGATGCCCTCAAGGGCATCAAGGTGTCCCTGCCGCGGGTCCGCGGCAAGTGGAGCGTGGCCAGCGTGGGCAGCCGGTCAATCACCCTGGAGGCCAACGTCATCAACAAGGCCGGTGATCCGGAGAAGGTGAGCCGCACCCTGAAGCTCGACGAACTGCCGCCGCTGACCGCCGTCACCCTGATGGAGGAGGCCTGGAAACGGGGCGACAAGAAGGGCGGCGACTGCAACCTGTTGCTGGGGGCCTGGCTGGCCACCCGTCCCGATCCCGAAGCCCTGCGCGAGGCGCGCCGGCGACTGGAGGCGAGCGCCGCCAAGGCGGAGGCCGCCCCGCTGCTGGCGGAGTTGAAGGAGATTGAGCCGTTGATCCTGGACCGCCAGTTCCAGGCCGCGGTCGACCAGGTCAAGCTGCTGGCCAACGAGGGCAAGACCGCCGAGGCCCGGCGCCTGTTGGAGGTCCTCAAGCGGAGTTTTCCGGCCCAGTTCAAGGCTGTCAGCCAGGAACTGACCGATCTGTTGAACGAGAAATAGACGTTTTCCGTCAGACGGAACTCCGATGCGTCTCGTCCATTTTTCCGACGTGCATCTCTGCCGGCTGCCCGCGGATCCGCTGGCCCTGTTCGACAAGCGGCTGGCTGGCGGGCTCAACTTCCTGCTGCGCCGGGGCGGACGGGCGCATCCCGGTTATCTTGACGCCCTGCTGCTGCGCCTCCGCACCCTGGCCCCGGAGCTGGTGGTGATCACCGGCGACCTGACCACCACCGGCTCCCCCGAGGAATTTGCGGCGGTGCAGGAACGGCTGGCGCCGCTGCTCAGCAGCCGGCTGGAACTGCTGTACATTCCCGGCAACCACGACGCCTACGTGGGCGAACGGCGTTGCCGGGCCGCGCTGGCGGACGCCTTTCAGCGGTTCAACCGCGGCCGCTGGCGCCTGGACGAACTGCCGGCCCGCCTCACCCTGGGACCGCTCACCCTGCTGGTCGCCGATGAATGCCGCCCGACGCCGCCGTGGCTTTCTTGCGGCGAGGTGGCGCCGGCCGCCGCCGCCCGGCTGCGGGCGTGGCTGGACGCGCCGCGGGAGGACGGGGAGAAGCGGCTCCTAGTCGGGCACTTCCCCCTGCGCAACGCCGCCGGCCGGCCGTTGGGCTGGCGCCGCCGCCTGAACGGCGCCGAACCGCTTTACGCGGCGCTGTGCAACGGCCGCCTGGACGTTGCCCTGTGCGGCCATGACCATACGCCGTTCCGCCGCGACGAGCCCAACGGCGCCATGGAACTCTGCGCCGGCGCTTTTACCTGGCACGGCCTGCTCAATGTGCTCGACTACAGCCCGGCCACCGGCCGGTTCTCCCAGCATTGGGAGTCGGTGGCCGGCGACGGCCCCGCTCCCGCCCTGATCGGGGCCATTCCGGACGCCGCCGGCGCCGGGATGTGATACGATTTTCACTTCAAAATCATTCTCTCACGGAGACACAAAGGCACGGAGAAATAAGCCATATTTAATTGTTGTATAATTAATTATGTTTTCTTTGCGATCTCTGTGCCTCTGTGAGAAAACATGAAGGTTGAAATGAAATTGGCATGAGCCGGCCGGTCACGTTGTTCCCGGCTCTGAAAATCCGCGGCGGCCCCACCGGAGACGGGTGAATTGGGGGCGTGGCTCCAGTGATCGGGAATTATCAGAGCCCGGAACGCTAGTGACGGGGCAAAGCTGTTGTCGGGGTCGGTATCGGCATCGGTATCGGTATCGATCCAAACTCTTCATCCTCTGGCTCATCAAACACCCAAGGCGCCATTCGATCCCGATACCGACAACAATGTCATCACCCAAACGTGGATGAACTTTTTCCATTGCGGTTTTCCCGTCCCGGCGGGACGGGGCGGGAATAGGCAGGGGCTTCAGCCCCTGTTTTGTCACCCCCCATTGCGCGTGCCGTCAGGTACGCGGCGAATCGCGGCGTACCTACGGCACGCCATCGTTTGATTTCCCGGAACAGGGGCTGAAGCCCCTGCCTATTGTCATTCAGTCCCTGCGGGACGAAGCCGCTCCTAAACCTCAGTAACTTATGCCAAACTCCAGTGGCCGGTCTCGACCGGCCATGCGACGGGCGTCGAGCCGCCCTCCATAATTCAGGTCAGAGGCACCACGGGGTGGGGCCGGGGGTTTGGCGGTCGAGCACGTCGGCGGCCAGCAGCGCGTCCAAAGCGGCCAGCAGCGCCGTCCGGTCCTTGGGCAGGCGCCCTTCCAGCGGCACGCTGTTGGAGGCGTGGTTGGCCCGGAACACCGTGCCGGCCAGTTCCAGCCCGGCCAGGATGGCGCGCAGTTCGGCCACCGCCTCGTGCTCGGTCAGCGGCTGGAACGCTCCGGCGGCAATCGCCGCGTGCAGGGCGGTGCCGGGAATGGGGGTGCAGCGCAGGGCGGACAGCAGCCGCGGCTGCATCCGGTTGAGGACGGCGGCGGTGGCGGCGGCGTGCGCCGCGGAGCGGTCGCGGCCGGCCACCCCGGTCAGGATCATCACCGACAGGCGGAGGCCGCAGGCTTGGGCGCGCCGGACCGCTTCGGTCATGCCGGCGGCGGTCTCCCCCTTGTGCATGCGGCGCAGGGTTGTCTCGTCGCCGCTCTCCAGGCCGAGGTAGAGGGTGTGCAGCTTGCGTTCCCGCAGGGCCCGCAGCTCGGCGTCGCTTTTGGCCAAAATGGAACTGCCGTTGGCGTAGACCCCGACCCGGGCCAGGCGGGGGAAGCGCGCGTTCAGGTCGTCCAGCAGGTCGCGCAACCGGGTGAACGGCAGCGCCATCACATCGCCGTCGGCGAGGAAGATCCGGCCGGCGTCGGGCCAGTCCCGCCGCGCCGCCTCCAGATCGCGGCGGACTTCCGCCGGCTCCCGTACGCGGTAGGGCACGCCCTTGTACATGGCGCAGAAAGCGCAGGCATTATGCGGGCAGCCGTCGGCCACCCGCAGGATCAGGCTGTCACCCTCGGCCGGCGGCCGGAACAGGCGGTGCGGAGTCCGCAGGGGGGTGGCGGGTGGGGAGGTGGGCATGGCCGTTGGGGTAACCTGTTTTTATCGGTATCGGGGTCGGTATCGGAATCGAATGGCCTTGGTTGTTTGATGAGCCAGGGGACAGAGAGTTTTGATCGATACCGATGCCGACACCGACCCCGACCCAAGCGTCGTGTTTTCCGGTGGTCCGCAATGCGGACCGTTTTTTCCCGGCGCAGTCCGGGAAAAAAGGTGGAATCTCAGGAAGAAATCCGCCACCGGCATCAGGGGGTGGCGTCGGGGCGCCAGTCATGGAAGCGTTCGAACTGGCCGCTGCCGGCGGTGCGGCGCAGCCAGGATTCGACCCGGCCGTCGGCCCAGGTGACGGTGACCCAGATGGCCAGGGGGGGCTCGCGCCGGCGCGCCGGATCCCAGTCGTCCTTCCACACCAGGGGGTCGTTGGTGGTGGTTCCCGGCTGGTCGGCATAGCGGATGTCCAGCCCGGACACGCCGGTGGTCAGCACGGTGACGGCGGCGGCTGGGCCGGCCTTGTTCCAGTCGACGAACGGGCGTTCCCAGGTGCAGGCGCGGAGTTCGCCGTGTTCGGCCTCCAGGGCGAAAAAGCGGATGGCGCCGTCGGCCGGCTGGTTGAGCGGGTGGCGGTAGGCCAGGCGGACGCGGTGCGGTTCGCCGAGAAAGACCGCCCGTTCCTCGTTGTCGCTGTCGCGCCAGCGGAAGGGGATGACGTTGGTGAGCACGCTGTCCAGGGTGCGGTCCACGGTCAGCAGGTCGCTGAAGCGGTCCTGTTCCGCGGTCAGCCGGCGCCAGGACTTGACGACCTCGTTGCCGGCGGTCAGCAGCACCACGCTGAGCAGCAGCAGCACGGCCGAGGCAACCATGACTTCCAGCAGGGTGAACGCCGCGGTGGCGGGAGTCGCCCCCCTTTTGCCGGCGGGTGTTGGCGGTTGGATGTTCGGACCGGCCATTGCTGTTTTCTTCCTGCGGCCCCGGGCGTGCCGGCAACGGTTGCCTCACGTTTCACGAATCACACGTCACGAGTCACAACGCGTCCTCGCGCACCAGCTTGTCAACCGGCAGCTCGCCCAGGCTTTCGCCGGAGCGGCCGGTGAGGCGGATGACGTAGCGGCCCAGCACCCAGCCGTCGAGCGGCTCGCGCACTTCTTCCGGCAGCTCCTCGACGCGTTCCAGCTGGGCCTGGGCGCTGAAGCCCGGCGGCAGCAGGCCGGCGGGGGGGGCGGTCGTGACCCCCGCCAGCAGATACCATTCGGCGGCCTGGCTCATCAGGTGCTGGCGCGCCCAGTCGCGTTCGGCACGCATGATGCGGGAACGGGCGCCGGCCAGGATGCTGACGATCATGGCCACCGACACGCCGAGAATGGCCACGGCGATCAGCACCTCAAGGAGGGTGAAGCGGGCGGTGGCGGTCGGCGCCGGGGCGGGGAGCTGGACGGGAGTGGCGTCAGCGTCCGGCATGGAGGATTCCAGTGGTCGCTAAAAAGGATGGTGCTCGGGGGGGGACTCGAACCCCCACAGGTTGCCCTACATGCCCCTCAAACATGCGCGTCTGCCAGTTCCGCCACCCGAGCACAATGGGTGCAAGAAAACCGGGCATAATATGCTGTCCAGAAAGCGAAAAGCAAAGGCATGTGAAAGAGTCGGCCGCAGTCGGTTGCAATCGATCGCAGTCGATTGCGGCCGAAGACTGGGGGGGGCGCCGCGCCGCCGTTTTTTGCGGAAGGCACCTGACACCGGCGCCGCTACAGGGTGGGGAATGGTGTAGCCGCGGCTGTGTCAGCCGCGCGGGGACGGCCATGCCGCGCCGGGGGAAAAATACCACGCATCACGCATCACGGGTCACGGAAATGGGGGGTTACAGTACCCGCATGCAAACGGCCGCCGCCATCATCCAAGCCTTGGGCACCGCGGGTGCCGGGCACTTCGTCTCCGGGGCGGCGCTCTGCCGGCATCTGGGGATGAGCCGGACGGCGGTCTGGAAGCATATCGAACAGCTGCGCGGCCTCGGCTATGGGATTGAGGCCGCGCCGCGCCGGGGCTACCGCCTGCTGGCGCGCCCCGACAAGCCGCTGCCCAGCGAAGTCGAACCGCTGCTGGTGACCGCCCGCTTCGGCCGCGAACTGGTGTATCATGACCGGCTGGACTCCACCAACCGGCTGGCCGGTGTCCTGGCCGAGGCGGGGGCCGCCGAAGGGCTCACCGTGGTGGCTGACGCCCAGGATGCGGGCCGCGGCCGGCTCGACCGGAACTGGCATTCGCCGGCCGGTGCCAACCTGTATTTTTCGGTGGTGCTGCGCCCCGGGGTGGCGCCCCAGTCCGTGCCCTCCCTGGCGCTGGCCGCCGGGCTGGCCGTGTTGCGCGCCGTCGGCGTCCTGTGCCCGCACTTGCACGTCGGCCTGAAATGGCCCAACGACCTGTGGCTCGGCGGCCGCAAGCTCGGCGGCATTCTCTGCGAACTCCGCTCCGAGCTGGACCGCGTCCACCACGTCATTGTCGGCATCGGCCTCAACGTCAATGTGCCGGCCACGGACTGGCCGGCCGCCCTGGCCGGCACCGCCGTCTCGCTGCGCGAGGCGCAGGGCAAGCCGGTTTCGCGCCCCCTGTTGCTGGCCGAGGTCCTGCGCCGCTTCGAGGAGGTCTATGACGTCTGGCACCGCGACGGCCTGAAGCCGCTGCTCCCCGAACTGGAGACCTTCTCCATTCTGCACGGCCGGCCGGTGCGTGTCCACGACCTGGCCGGCGGCCTCTCCGGCATCGCCGTCGGCATCACGCCGGCCGGGGCGCTGCTGCTGGAACAGGCCGACGGTACCCGCCGTGAAGTCATCGCCGGCGATGTCCGCGTGCGGCCGGCGTGAAAAAACTCCTCGGCCGCCATCAATCGCAATCGACTGCGGCCGATTTGCGGTCGAGCGAACTGGGAGGTGGCCCAGGCGGGAACGGGTCACAAGGGAATCCCCGCCCCCTTGACGGCCGGCCCGGCGCATGTCACATTGCCGGCATGAGTACCGGTTCCGTTACCAGTCCCGTCTACCAGCCGCTGATCGAACGCATCCGGAAACTGATGCTGGACGGCAAGGCCGTTCCGGGAACCTTGGTCGGCACTGAGCGGGCGATGACCCGGGAAACCGGCCTGAGCCGCAAATCGGTGCGTCTGGCGGTCGACCAGTTGATCGACGACGGCTTGGTGGAGCGCCGCCCCGGCATCGGCATCTTCACCCGCGCCGCCCACACCTTCACCCGCCAGATCCAGCTGGTGGTGCCCACCCTGGCCGTCAAGCAGTCGATCCAGCTGCTGTGCGGGGCTTTGGCGGTGGCCGGCCAGCGCGGCGTGCAGGTGCAAATCTATGAAATGCATGGTGTCAGCGACGCGGACATGCAGTTCATCCGCGCCCTGCCCACCACGGCGGCGGACGGCGCCATCATCCAATCCGCGCACCATGAAAAACTCGCCGACGCCCTGTTCCACCTCAAGGCGGCGGGGTATCCGTTCGTGCTGGTGGACGAGGAATTCGCGGGCGGCGGCATCCCCTGTGTGCTGGCCGACAACTACGGCGGCGGCTACAGCGTGGGCAAGGCCCTGGCCGCGCTCGGCCACCGGCGCATTGGCTTTTTGGGGGGAGTGCGGGCGTCCGACACCGTGCGCGCCCGGCTGGACGGCCTGCGCGACGCCGTGCTGGATGCCGGCCGCCATTTCGACCGTTCCCTGGTGGCCGACATTACCGGCCAGCCCGGTGAGGAGTTCCATCATGCCATCCATCGCCTGACCGGCGAACTGATGAGCGCCCCCAACCCGCCGACCGCGCTGTTCTGTTCCAATGACATCGAAGCCGCTTCCGCCTGCCGCGAACTCCGCCGCCTGGGCCGGCGCATCCCCGGCGACCTCAGTGTCGTCGGCTTCGACGACGACCCGGTCTGCGAGTTTCTGGATCCGGTCCTGTCCTCCGTGCGGCAGCCGACCCTGGAGATGGGGCAGACCGCCATGAAGCTGCTGCTGGAGCTGTTGGCGCCCAAGGGGGCCGGCAAAGGGAAAAAGGCGCCGGTGCTGCACCTGCCGACCGTTTGGCTGCCGCGGGACTCGATCGCGCCGCCGCCGCCCCGCTCCGCATAACGGCGGCCATGCGGTAGCGCCGTGTGGCGGCCGGCCCGGTCCGACCGGGCGGACCGATCCGTCCGATCTGGCGGCTCGGGCCGATCCCCTTTCCTTTTTTTTCCGCGCGTCTTGACAAATCGCCCAACCCGGCTATTTTGCTCGTTAGGGTACCGGTATCCTAACCGGTATCCAATTCGGACTCGCCGGGCGGTGGCCTCGGCGGGCCCGAAACCCAGCGGCAACCCGGCAAAATCACGGAGGACGGACCATGAAGAAGCGGAGCAAAAACCTGATGGGCGGCGTGGCCATGATGATGATCGCGGCGGGCGGTGCCGGCCCGGCGATGGCAGCGACCTTCACCGTTGACGACATCGTCAACAACAAGATCCAGTTCGACTACAATGCCAGGGAAAACATCCACTACTTGAACGGAACCCAAATTTTGGGTTCGACGTTCGCCACAACGGTGGATTCCTATGAGTACATCCACTGCAATGGCGGCGATGGATTGGTCGTTGATGATGGAAAGGCCAATGCCGGCTTGACGCGCAGTTTTGCCTACAGCTTTATCTTGCCGGCCGACACCTATATCTCCGGCCTGTCGGTGCATGACCGGTTCACGACCTTTGACGGCTCGGGCCTAAATAATCAGCTACAATTGTGGATCAGCAAGGACAACGTGACGTATGACCTCATCGACTTTATGACCAGCGCCAACGGCACGGTCAAGGATGAGGGGGAGACGCTCAATCTGACGTCTTATGTTCTTGGCGCCCCCCGGTATTACATCAAAGGGGTGTATAATTTTACTGCCGGCACCGGTTCGGATTTTCCGGGCACCCTGCAAATGTTCCGCACGGACGGAACCGGCGCGGCCGCCTGCGTGTTCACCAACACCATCTCGGTGGTTCCCGAGCCGGCGTCGCTGGCGCTGCTGCTGGGCGTGGGCGGGCTGCTGGCCGCGCGGCGCCGGCGCTGAGCCGGATTATTCACTCCTGTAGCTTAGCCTGAATCCTCGACATTCATGAATGATGCAGGTTGGGGCTTGCCGTCCGGCGGCGTGTTTCTGCCGCGCTACCGGCCCCCTCAGCTACAGGAGAAGCCGTACAACCGCATCAGCCGGGAGGCGACAAAAGCGCCCCCCTTGCACCTATATTTGAAGTCACAGGTCAACATGCACGTTTGTGGTCCATATCTTATGTTTGCCGCCCTGACCCTGGCCGGCGTGGCCGGCGCCGCGGAACCGGTCTGTTTTTCCTACGGTCCCACGCCGGCGGCGGCGGTCTGCCAGCCGGTGCCGGAACCGGGCCCGGACGGTTCCGCGGCCTGCCGGCTGGCGTTCGCCCCCCCGGCGGCCGGCGCCGACTACTGGTGCGGCGGCGGCTTGGTCTTTCCCGCTCCCGGCGACGCCAATGAGATTACGTTCTATGTCCGCGGCAGCGCGCCGCGGCGGGTGGAGTGCAAGCTGCTCGACCAAAGCGGCCGGGCCGGCCAGTACGCCTTGGACGTGACCGCGGATTGGACGCCGGTCCGGTTCCGCCGCGAGTTTCCGCTTTGGCTGCATGAGCCGGCCCGTGGCCCGCTCGAAAACATCGCCAAGCTGGACCTGCATTGCCGCGTGGAAAAAGGCCGGGCCGGCCAGCCGTTCACGCTGTGGCTGGCCGGGGTCCGTCGCAACCGCTGCGCGCCCCAGCCGTATTTGCACCCCAACTGGATGCCGGCCCAAACGCCACCGCCGGTGCCGGGCTATCGCATCGAGACCTGTATTCACTCGCCCCAGGGCGGCGAATTCCCCGGCCACGAGTCGGCGGCCGGCCTGGCCATGGCGGAAGACATCGCGGACCATCTGCTCCGCGACTACGGCAATGTCGGCATCACCATCGCCTATCTCCGCGGCGACAAGGGCCGCCGCTTTGCCGACGGGTTCGCCGCCCGCGGCGGCCTGCCATTGGCCGAGGGACACAATTTTCCCGGCAAGCTTTTCCTGGAGCAGACCGACACCTTCGCGGTCAACCGTCGCGGTGAAAAGGCGGTGGTCAACCAACTTTGCGAAGAGGACATGACCCACCCGGCGGTGCTGGCAGAATTGCAGAAACGTCTGCTGGCCTCGGCTCAGGCGGGCGCCAAAGCCTGGCGCACCGTGGACTACGTCTGGAAATGGGAAGGCGGCGCCATTTGGGGCTATTCCCCCGCGGCCATCCAGCGCTGGCGCGAGAACCTGACCGAGACCGATGCCGGCCTGGAAATTGTGGACGGCACCAGGACGCGGGTGGCCCATTTCGGGGAATACGCCCAATCCTACCTGGGTTACCGCATGACCCCGGCCAACTGCGGCTACACTTCTTGGGCTCAGTACCAGCCGCCCGGCGACCAGGAGAAAGCCTCGCCGCAACTGGCCAACCGCCAGACCCTGTTCAACCTGCTGTTCCATTACGAGTGGGTGAAATACATCAATGAAGCCGCCCGGCCCAGCGTTCCCTACGGCCTGAAGGCCCAGCCGATCTGCAATCCGGAATCATTCGCCAACGGCACCGACTTGGCTTGGCTGCTGCGGTGCGCCAACGTGCGCGGCATCGCCACCGAGTGGTGGAGCAGCGCGGACACCGTGGTCTTTACTTATTACAGCGGCCGCTATTACGAGCATCTCGCGGCCGCCAACGGTAAAGAACTGATCTTCCTGGGCGAATCGGCGGCGGCCGGCGGCAATCCCTTTTATGGCCAACAGGGCAAGCCCAATTACTGGGACAACCAGGCCAATTACCTGATCACCTACGGCCAGGCCGGCGCGGTGGACGCCAAGGCCAAGCATGACCAGTACTGGCCCAGTTCCTGGAAGACCATGACCAATCCCGCCGCCCGCGAATACCAAGCCTACACCGCCTTCCGCTCGGCGTGGTGCGGCTTTCTGCAGGCCCGCAACGACCGCGACGTCAAGCCGAAGACCGACGTCCTGGCCCTCGAAATGCGGCCGATCACCCAGGATCTCCCGCCTTTTGACCGCTGGCCGGACGGGCAACCCCACAACCTGGCCCGCCACCTGAGCCGCCTCAATTATCTGCATGACGGCGCCGCCTTCCCGGTGGAGCAGGCCTTTGCCTTGGAGGATTACCGGACGGTCATCTACACCGCCAGTGAACCGCCCGACGGTTACACCCAAAAGCTGACGGCCTGGCTGGCCGGCGCGCCGGGCCGCACCCTGGTCACCCACAGCTTCATCCCCACCCGTTACGCCGCGCCCCAAACCCGTCTTGGGGAGCCGGCGGACACCCTGCTTCAGGCCGGCGGCCGCGAACACGCCCTGGGTTTCACTTCAATCAAGGAAACCGCCGTGCGAAGCGGTGTGCTGAAGGCGCACAACGCCGTCTTCGCCCAGGCGCTGGGCGAGTTGAACGGCCGGCGGGTGTCCTTCGGCCGCGGCATCTGCGCGGCCCCCGGCGGCACCGTGCTGGTCTCGCTGGACGGCCGCCCTCTGGTCACCGAACGGCCGTGCGGCCGGGGCCGGGTGATTTATCTTCACGCCTTTGCCAATGAACGCGGCCTCACCGGGGAACCGGTCGAACGCCGCCTCATGGACGCCATCATGCGCTACCTCGGCTACGAACCGACGGCGCTCAGCCCGGAAAACGTTTGGGTCCTCCGTTTCGACACCCCGGCGCGCGGCCGGGTCTTCCTCTCCTGCAGGCTGGACGCCCCCACTGATTTGGCGTTGGGCGGGGAGATCTTCCCCGTGTACCAGGCCGCCGCCCCCGCTGTCACCGGCGAGTTCCGGGCCAAGGTCCCGGCCGCCAATGCCGATTACCGCATCACCAACCTGATCACCGGCGCCGCCACCACCCGGCGGAGTGATGCCCAAGGCTGCTTGAGTGTATCGTACACCGGGTGGAACATGCTCGGCGTTTACGTGGAGGAAATCCGGCCATGAAAACCAAGGCGTTCACATTGATTGAGTTGCTAGTGGTGATCGCCATCATCGCCATCCTGGCCAGCATGCTGCTGCCGAGCCTGGGCAAGGCGCGGGAACAGGCCAAGGTCACCTTTTGCCTGGGCAACCTCAAGCAGCTCGGGGTCACCATGATGCTGTATGAGGGCGACTACGGCGGCTACGCGGCCGGGGTCCAGTGCGGCGGCACGCCGTTCGACACTCTGCTCGGCGCCTATTCCGAGAAGAAGACGGGGCTGGTGCGCTGTCCCAGCGACGCTCTTGTCCGCCCCGCCGGCTACACCCCGCGGAGCTACGCCGCCAACGACCGTTTGTACGGCGAGGGGGGCGCTCCCGGCTACAACCCCCGCTGGATGATTCCGCCGGCCCTGATTGTTTCTCCCGCCGATACGGTCAGCCTCACCGAATATTGGACCGAAGGCAATGCGGCCGGCAATTCCGGCTGGGCGGTGCTGTGGGGCTCGGACGATGCCGGGCTGGCGATCAGGCGCTACCACAATGCCGGCCGCTCGTGGAATGCCGGCTGGTTTGACGGCCATGCCGCCGCCATTCGAACCCCCGCCACCTTCCCCGCCTACCAGCAGATCCAGCTGGCGTTCGACTGGGACAAGGTCGCCGGCGCCTATCCCTGAGCGTCCATCGCCATCCAATCAAGTCAAGGAGGCTACCACACCACCCGGGCCTCGGCATAGCGGGGAATCGTCTCGTCACGGGTGACGATTTTCAGCCGGTGGATGGCGGCGGTGGCGATGATGAGGCGGTCACAGGGATCTTTGTGAATGGGCGGCAGGCGCATGGCCAGGGCGGCGATACGGCAGTCCACGGGCAGTTCCAGCAAGCGGTAGCGGTTCGCCAGTTTGACCAGCCACTCGTCGGCAGCCAGCTTCATGGCGACACGGCCGGACTGGCGCAGGCGTTCGATTTCCAGCGCGGAGATGGCGGAGAAGTGAAGGACGCTGTCACCGGACAACAGGACGGCTGTGGCCTTGGGCGAAAGCTGGGCGTGGTCGGTGGCCAACCACAGCAGGGCACAGGTGTCGAGCAGATACATGATGGCGGCTCCTCAGCGGTAGTCGACGGGCCAAGCGTCATCGTCGAGGGGGGCGCAGGGGTCGCACTTGATGTCAACCGTCAATTCGGGATAGATCTTGTTCCGGGAGCGGGGTGGGGCTCCGACAGCTTTCACCAGTTCGGCCACCGGACGGCCATGGCGGCAGATGAGGATCGAATCCTGGCCGGTTTCGACCAGCATGAGCAGTTCGGAAAGGCGGGTTTTGGCTTCGTGGGTGTTGACGGAGATCATGGGGCGCGGTTCCTGTGGGCCCGGCTAAATGCGCGTCATTAATAAAACCTAGTTTAGTTTAGTTCATGCTTGGCAAAGATGCAAGGGGGTGGCGTAGTTGGGTGCATGACATTCGTGTCGGTTGGGTTGGGAACCCCCTTTTGAGGAAAGGCGGTTCCCAAGCCCTCCGTCAAACCTTTTTGTGCCTTAACGCGGAGGGGCGCTTCCGCCACAAGCATTCATCTCTGATCTACATTTTGCCAGAACGGCTTGTGGCGGAAGCGCCCCTCCGGATTAAGATCCAAAAGTTTTGGGAAGGGGCTTGGGGAGCACCCTTTTCCAAAAGGGTGGCCCCAACCGACAAAACTGTCATACACCCGCTCTTGGAAATCTACCCCCCGATCCGCCGCAGCCCGAACAGGGCGGCGGCGTTGTCCCACAGAATGGCGTCGCGCTCCGCCGGTGTCAGCGGCAGGCGGCGGACGGCGGCCAGCACGGCGGCGGGGTCGGCCCACGGAGCGTCGCTGGCGAACAGCACCCGCGCCACGCCATGCCGCCGAATCATCTCCACGATGTCCGCGTCCGGCACGTAGTCAAAGGTGAACGACAGGTCGAGCCAAAGCGGCTTGCCAAGCAGCATTTGGCGCACGCCCGCCCACTGGCGCCAGCCGCCGAAGTGCGCGGCCACCAGCTTGAGCCCGGGATGGGCGGCCAGCAGGTCGCGGATGGCCGCCGGCGAACCATGGCAGGGGGGGGTGAAGGCGATGTCCTCGCCGCCATGCATCACCACCACCAGCCCCAGCCGCACGCAGGCGGCCCAGACCGGGGTGAGCCGCGGGTCGTCCAGGTCGAACCCTTGGTATTCCGGATGCAGTTTGATCCCCGGCACGCCCGCCGCGTGCAACTCTTCCAGCACCCGCGCCGGTTCGGGGGTGGCCTGGTGCACCGTGCCCAGCGACAGCACCGGCCAGCGGTTGCCGGCAATGGCACGGGCGTTGATGCCCGGCACCTGTTCCGGGCGGGTGGCGATCGGGCAGTTGAGCGCCCCGTCGATGCCGGTGCGCTTGAGCAGGGCTTCCAATCCGGTCCGGGTGCCGTCGAAACTGGGGGTCACGCTGGCCGAGCCGGCGATCTCCGCCACCACCCGTGCCGCGATGGCGTCGGGAAAAACATGAGTATGGGCATCAAAAATAGGCATGCGGCAATATAACCACCCGCTTTCCGTCCGTCCGTCAAAGCCGGCCGGGGGAGGGCGGCGTGAGGACCCGCCGCATTCCCCGGGCGCCGTCCCGGCGCGGGAACCGTTCGCACCCGTCCCCAACGCCACAACGCCATGTTGAAAGGCCGATTGCAGTCGTGAATGACCGCTTACGAGGGGATAGGGTGAATGGTCTTCGCGACGGGTTTTTCCGTTTGGAACCTGTCCCCAAGCGCACGCCCAAGCGCAAGGGCAGGCACGGGGGCCTGCCCCTACGGCATGTGGAAAGGCGGAAACGGCGTCATGGCGCTACATTTAAACAGGGCCGGCTTGCCGGGGTTGGCAAGCCGCTCCCTTTGAATCCCAACCATTGAACCAGGGCTCCGTCGGTGTCGGCGCCGGGAGTGATCATTATGGCGCGCATCCTCATCGTTGACGACGATCAGTTCATTCTCAAGCTGCTGCAGGGGCTGATTGGCAGGGACAAGACGCACGAGGTCGTCACGGCCCAGGGCGGCGAGAAGGCGGTCGAACTGTTGCGCCAGAGCGCCTTCGACCTGATGATTTCGGACATCCAGATGGCGCCCATGAGCGGCATGCAGCTGCTCAAGGAAGCGCGTCGGCTCTGCCCCGACATGGCGGTGGTGCTGATGACCGCGTACGGTTCGGTGGCGACGGCCGTCGAGGCGCTCAAGGACGGGGTGTTTGACTACGTCACCAAGCCGCTCAAGATTGACGAGCTGGCGATCACCATCGAGCGCGCCCTGCGGTTCCACGAAACCATGGCCGAGAACGTCACCCTGCGGGCCAAGCTCGCCCGTTACAGTTTTCAGAACATTGTCGCCGAAAGCGAGAGCATGCGCCGGGCCTGCGCCCTGGTTGAACGGGTGGCCGCCACCGACAACCCGGTGCTGATCCGCGGCGAGCATGGCACCGGCAAGGGGCTGATCGCCCAGACCATCCATGCCTACAGCAAGCGCAAGGACAAGCGGTTCCTGCCCCTCAACCTAAACCGGTTGCCGGCCATCCAGATGGTCACCGAACTCTTCGGCGCCGCCAAGGGTGTGCTTGGCGAGGGGATGCCCGCCCGTGACGGCGCCCTGCGCCAGGCCAACGGCGGCGTGGTCATGCTGGATGAAATCGAGCATCTCAGCCTGCCGGCCCAGGCCCGGCTCGTCCATTACTTCAACACGCGCCTGGTGATTCCCGAAGGAATGGAGACGGAGGGGATGCCCGCCGATGTCCGCATCATCGCCACCTCGGCGGCCGATTTGGAGGCGATGGCGGCCGAAAACCGCTTCCGCCGGGATCTGCTGCAGCGGCTGGCCCCCATCACCATCCCGATTCCCCCGCTGCGCGAACGGCGCGAGGACATTCTGCCCCTGGTCGTCGACTTTCTCCGGCAGGCGGTGGGGCCTGGCCATGAGGTGCCCGACATCGATCCCGAGGCCCTGCGGGCCTGCCAGAACTATGGCTGGCCGGGCAATGTCACCGAGGTCGAGGAGATGATCGCCCAAGCCTGCAACGCCCTGGAGAACGGCCGGGTCACCCTCAACACCCTGCCGGCGGCGGTGGCGGCGGCGGCGGTCGCCGGGGCGGCTGTCCCGGCGGGCGGGCAGGCGCCGCCCCCCCGCGGCACGGCGCTCAAGGCGTTCTTGCTCGATTCCCTGAAACAGTCCCGGAAGAATCAGGGGCCGTGATCGGTGACCAGTAACCGGTAGGCAGTAGTTCTACTTTGTTGCACGGCGTTAGGGTGGAAAGTGTTAAATTAATGGCATTTTTGTAGGCACGGGCGTGCCGCCCATAGCCATCAGGTTAAGGTTTTTCAAGCGTGCATTGACCGGTGTTTAGGCAGGGCCAAAGGCCCGATTTTATAATAGCCTGGGGCAACGCCCCAGGTTTGCGAGTAAGGAGAAATAAAGGGCTGAAAGCCCGCTTCATGAAACGCCCCTTCAGGGCTGAAACGTTATCTTTTTCTTTTCCTGGGGCGTTGCCCCAGGCTGGTATGAAGGCGCGCCGTTGGCGCTCAAAAACGGCTTAACC
>JBAZJM010000076.1:0-16011 GCA_041651315.1 Lentisphaeria bacterium
CCAGGTGGCGGCCAGGCCGAGCAGGGTCAGCAACCGCCAGTTGCGGCGCATGCTCACCGCCAGCACCCCGACGCCCAGCAGCAACAGGTAGGCATACAACCCCGGCAGGTTCTTCTCGCCGGTGTTCACCAGCACCGGGGTGAGATAGCCGCCGGCCAGCCCGACCAGCGCCAGGAACAGGCTGTTCAGCCGCACCGAGAGGAAACCCGCCCCAACGGTCACCGCCGCCATCAGCACAAAGGCCGGGAGCGGCCCGATGAAATGGTGGTAGGCGCAACTCGCGAACACCCCGAAATAGAACGCCGCCAGGCCGCCCCCCGCCAGCCCCAACCCCAGCAGGTGATAACGCTTCCCCAGCAGCCGCACCCCGCCCACCACCAGCGCGGCACCGCCGGCCAGCGTCATCGCCACCCGCAGCTCCGGCGAGAAGAAGCCGTGGTCGAGCGAATACTTGACGAAAAAGCCCAGGAAAAACAGGAATGCCAGCACGCCCAGCCGCATCAGCCAGTTGGTGGCGAAGGCGAACTCCCAGGTCACTCCCTGCGGCCGGTGCTCCTCGCCGACCACGATCCAGGACCAGATCCCCCGCAGGATGGCCATGGCCCGCGCCTCCAGCTCCGACGGCGGCCGGGACGGTTCGGCAGGCGCCGCCGGGGCCGGCTTTGCCGCAAACGGCGGCGCCTCGGCAAAAACCGACGGTTCCAAGGGCGCCTGCGGCGTCCGCACCGGCGCCATGGCCGGTACCGGCGCCGGCCGGGCGGGGGCCGCCGCCAGAACGGGCGGCAACACCGGGGCCGCCGGCCGGGACGGCGCCACGGGCGCCGGGGTGACCGGGGTGGGGGTTGGCGGGGCCGCGGTACCGAGCTGCTGGCGGATCTCCGTGAGCTGCCGCTGCATGGCCCGGTGCCGCTCCTGCTGCTGATCATCGAGCCACCCGACCTGGTCGCGCAACCGGCGGACCAAAACCAACGTGATGACCGGCACCACCACGCCAACCGCCGCCGCGGCCAGCACCAGCAGACCGGCCAGGTACATCCATTCCTCCATGACCCCGTCCCTCCCTCAGAATGACGTGCTTGAAGCGCCAGCGCTTACGATACCCCGTAAAACCGCACTAGGCCAGTCGCGGAAATCCGCCGCCCCCTCCCCCGGCCGCAATCGACCGCAATCGGTCGCAGTCGATTGCGGTCGACAGCTATCAAGCCCCCTCGACAACCGTCGAAAACCAACAAAAAAGGGGGGTTATAGTGCGGATAAGCCATTCCATGAATAACCCAAACGCCGAAAATGCCGGAAGCTTCCGCCACCGGTCGGTGCGGATCGCCGACGGCAGGCTGCTCGCCAGGGGTGAGACCGAGGGGGTCTTGGTGACCGCCCAAACCGGCCGGCCCTGCCCCATTCCCGCGAGTGTCAGCGCCTGCTTGACCTTCATCCCGAACCACGAACTGTAATGGACCGTGCGCTTCAATCTGAATTGCAGCGGTTGATGGACGCGGCCGTTGCGGACGGTTCCGAGCTGGGGTGCCAGGCCACCCTCTACCGCCACGGCGAGATCGTCGCCGATGCCTTCGCGGGCTACTGCGATCCGGAACGCACCCGGAAGGTCGACGCCGACACCCTCTTCCCGGTGTTTTCGGCCGGCAAGGCCGTCGCCTCCACCGCCCTCAACCGGCTGGTTGGGCTGGGCGCCCTGTCATACGACACTCCGGTCGGCGACCACTGGCCGGAATACGCCCAAAACGGCAAGGAGTCTACGCTCGTCCGCCACATCCTGAACCACACCACCGGCATGCGGCCGCGGCTGCCCTTGCCCTCGGTGGCGGCGCTGACCGACTGGCAGCACTGCTGCGGCATCATCGCGGGTCTGCCGCCGGACTGGGTGCCCGGAACAAAGACGCGCTACCAGTCCACCAGCTACACTTGGCTGGCCGGTGAGCTGATCCAGCGCGTTTCCGGACGCGATCTCCAGGAATATCTCACCCGCGAACTGCTCGCGCCGAACGGCATTGACCGGCTCTATTTCGGGACCACGGCCGCCGCGGAAGCGAACCTGGCGCAGCTGCAGCGCGGCGCTGACCTGGGCAAGGCGAAGGGGAGCTCGATTTGGGATCCGGTCGAGGACCTGCTGCGGCACCCGGCGGTCAGGCGCGCCTGCCTGCCGGGGTTCAACTGCCTCACCAACGCCCGGTCGCTTGCCCGCTTCTATGCCTGCCTGCTGGACGAAACATTCTTCTCCAGGGATCTTCTCATCCAGGCCACCACGCTCCAGCGTCCGGCCGGGGACGGCATCCAGCTCCGGCCGGGCGTGTGGGAACTGTTTGGACACGGATACGTCCTCAGCGGCCCGCAACCGGACCTCGGCCAGGTGTTCGGCCACGCCGGCTACGGCGGTGCCGAGGGACTGGCCGACCGGAAACAGGGACTGGCGGTCGCCTTCACCAAAAACCTGCTCCACGGTGAGCAGCCGCTCCGCAATACCATCTGCCGGCTGGCCGGCATCCCTTCCCACGCATGAAAAATCTGACCCCTTTTTTATGTCTGCTGGCCTTAACCATGACCGGTTGCGTGTATTATCCGGCACGCTATTCACGGCCCGAGCACACCGGGAAACTGATCTTCACCGGGGACCCTGACGACGGGTTCGACTACCATGCCAAATGCATGCCGGTAACCCATGCCCTCATCTACGTCCATTTTTACAAGTACAAACAGTTCAACGCCTGGTTCAGCGTTGGGCCAAGTTCGTTGCCGCTCAAACAGTTTCGCTTCTACACGTTCAGCGATGACGACGGACGGTTTCGAATCCCTCCCATTTCCTTCTGGTACATCAAGTCCCGGTCGCTGTTGGGCACGGCCACCGGCACCGGCATCTCGAGGCTGGAAACGGACCTTGTCTCGGACAACCCCCACGTCACCGTCGCCGACCCAAACACGACCGAGCACGGCATAAATTTCACGTACCGAACCTGGGACGACAGCGAGGTCAGGAAATGGATGGATCTGCCGGCGCTCCCCCTCAATCCCGGCGATCAGTCCCAGTGGGATGCCGTGAAAGAACAGCTGAAAAACCGGTGACCCCCGGCCGCCATGCACTTGCCACGGCCCCGGCCGCCCCTTATGATATGTCCGACATATTACCGGCGCCGCGGCTGCCCAGAAAGGCGACCATGCCCGTTCCGATCATTTATGCCCTGATCTCCATTGTGCTGTGGAGCACGTTTGCCATCCTGTCGGTGCAGCTCGCCAAGGCGCCGCCGTTTTTGCTGATCGGGACGGCGCTGTGCATCGGCAGCCTGTGCGGCCTGCCGCGCTGGCGCGACTGGCGGGTGTCGGCCCCCGCCCTGCTGCTGGGCTGCTACGGCCTGTTCGGCTATCATTTCTGCCTGTTCCTCGCCCTGCGTTACGCACCGACGCTGGAAGCCAACCTGATCAACTATCTGTGGCCGCTGCTGGTGGTGCTGCTCGCGCCGGTGCTGCTGCCGCCGGTCCGGCTGGAGGCGCGCCACTGGCTCGGCGGCCTGCTGGGGCTGGCCGGCTGTGTGCTGGTCATCCTGGGCCGGGACGGGCTGTCGCTGAGCCTGCGCCATGCCGGCGGGTACGCGCTGGCCGCCCTGGCGGCGCTGATGTGGTCGAGCTATTCCCTGCTCGGCCGGCGGTTGCGGCCGCCGTTCGCCACCGGCGCCGTCGGGCTGTTCTGCCTGGTCGCGGGCGGCCTGTCGCTGCTGGCGCACGCGCTGCTGGAGCCGGCCTACCGCCTGAGCGGGCCGGAGTGGGGCTGGCTGGTTCTGCTGGGGCTGGGACCGATGGGGTCGGCGTTCTTCTTTTGGGATGCGGCGCTCAAGCGCGGGGATGCCCGGGCGATCGGCACCCTGGCCTACCTGGCACCGCTGCTCTCCACCACCTGGCTGGCCCTGTTCGGCGCCGGCCGGCTGGGCTGGCCGGCCGCCGCGGCCCTCGTGCTGATCCTCGGTGGGGCCTGGCTCGGCCGGTGCCGCGGCGACTGATCAGCGGGCGGCCGGGCGGGGCTGGAGCGACCCCGGCACCTCCAGGCGGTGGGCGGCCAGCAGCGCCGCATCCGCCAGCAGCTCATGGGGCTGGCCGGCGGCGACGATGCGCCCGCCGTCCAGCAGGACGACGCGGCTGCACAGGTCGAGCACCATCTCCAGGTCGTGGGTGACAATCAGGCGGCTCTGCGGCAGCGCCGCCACTTGCCGGATCAGGGCGCGGCGCGCCCACGGATCGAGATAGAGCGTGGGCTCGTCGAGCACCAGCAGGTCCGGCGCGGCGACCAGCACCGCCGCCAACGTCGCCAGCCGTTTCTGCCCGGCCGAGAGGTGGCCGGGAAATTCATCCGCCAGCGCCGCCAGGCCGACCTGCCCCAGCAGGGCCAGCGCCCGCTCCCGGGCCGCCGCCGGGGCAACCCCGGCCTTGAGCGGGCCGATCATCACGTCCTCCAGGATACTGGGCATGAAGAGCTGGTCGTCGAGGTTCTGCAGCACAAAACCGGTGCGGGCGCGGATGGCGGCCAGGTTTGGCGCCGCCACGGCCAGGCCGTGGGCCGCGGCCTCCCCCGTGAAGGGCAGGCAGAAACCGGCCAGGGTCATGATCAGCGTGGTCTTGCCGGCGCCGTTGGGCCCGACCACCGCCAGGCATTCCCCGGGCTGCACCTCCAAGTCCAGCCCCCGCAGCACCGGTTCGTGCGCGTGATAGCCGTAGGTCAGGTTGCGAATGCGGACAACAGGTTCCATAACGAAGTTTTCCCAAGCCCTTCCCGTCCGCCGGAGGACGGGCGGGCGGTTCATGGGCCGAACAAATTCAGCAGGGCGCGCCCCAACCATTCCGTCAGCGGCAGCAGACGGGCGGCCAGGCAGCCGAGCACGGTGACGCCCAGGAACGCGCTCTCCCGCCAGCCCCAGCGGGGGTCCGCGCCGAAGGCCAGGGAGCCGTCATAGCCCCGCAGCACCATGGCATGATGCAGGCGGCCGGCGCGCGTCTCGGTGCGCAGGAACAGGCCGCCCAGCATGCTGCCGGCGATCCGCAGTTCCGGCAGGCGCCGCTGCGGACTCCGCAACTGCCAGGCCCGGGCCAGGGCGCGCCCCTCCTCCACCAGCACAAACAGGTGCCGGTAAAGCAGGTAGAGCACCTGCAGGAACGGATGCGCCGGGCGCCGGCCGGCCAGCGCCCGGACCAGGCGCGGAAACGAGGTGGTGCCGATCAGGGCCAGCATGGCACCAGCGGTCAGCAGGTAGCGCAGCAGGATCGAGCTGAAGGAGAGCCAGCCGGCGGAAAGCCACACGCCGCCCGGCAGGGCGATGCGGACGGGGTCGAACCACACATTCCAGATGCCGGCCAGCGCCGCCAGCGGCAGCCCCAGGCGCAGCAGGCGCCACACCGGCCGGGCCGGCACCCGCCCCGCCACCCCGAGCAGCAGCGGGTACAGGCAGAGGGGCATCAGGGCGCCGACCGCATATTTCGGGAAGGACACCACCGTGACCGCAAAGACGGCAGTCGCCAGCAGCTTGGCCAGCGGATGCAGTTCCTGCACCGGCCCCGCGGCGGCCCCGTGACGGTCCAGGGTTTGGGCGGCGTGACAGCTCATCGGGTGCCCGCCGCAGGCCCCGCCATCCGCTTGCGCAACCCCAGCAGCAGACCGGCCAGGGCCGCCGCCAGCAGCCCCACCAGGCCGGCGCCGACCAGGCCGGCCAGGGAGGTTCCGGCATCCACCGCCGGCCAGGCCGGCGGCGTTCCTTCCGTTCTTTCCGTGGCTTCCGTGGCTTCCGTGCCGGCGGCCGGCGCCCGCCGGGGCAGGCTGTAATCGGGGAAGAGCGCCGTCTTTTCCTGGATCCTGGCGAGCCCGGCCGCCAGCCCGGCCGGGGCGCGCGGCAACTCCTCCCGGCCGGAGACGCGGCTGACCGACCACTCCAACCCGTCGGGACGGCTTGAGGCAAACCAGGCCAGCACTCCGGAAAACAGCAGCGCCAGCAGGGCGAAGCCGGCCGCCGCCCGGCGCCAGCCGCCGCCGGCGGCGCCGGCGGAGTCCGCCGCCGCGGCCGCGATCTCTGGCCGGGTGCGGGCGACGAATTGCAGGATCACGGCGGTCAGCACCCCTTCGACCAGGGCGATGGGCAGATGGATGCCCAGCATGACCGGCAGAAAGGCGGCGAACGGCAGCTCGCTCCGGCCGGAGAGCACCGTCTGCACCACCACCCCGGCCGCCCCCAGTTCCAGCGACACCAGAACCGCCGCCACCGCGGCCAGCAGCCGCCGGCCGCGGCCAGGCCGGCCGGACGCCAGCCACCGGTACAGCGGCAGCCCGACCAGGCAGGGCCAAAAGCCGAGGTTGAAGATGTTGCAGCCCAGCGC
The DNA here is from genome assembly GCA_041651315.1 of Lentisphaeria bacterium. Lineage (GTDB taxonomy): Bacteria > Verrucomicrobiota > Lentisphaeria > Oligosphaerales > CAITYL01 > CAITYL01. Next base: position 6,364 of record JBAZJM010000076.1, read on the forward strand.
CAGCAGCCCGCCGTCGCAGAAGAACAGGCACTGGATCACCAGCACCGCGGCAAGGGTCAGCAGCCCCGCCCACGGCCCCAGCATCAGTGCCAGCAGCAGCCCGCCGCCGACATGCCCGCTGGAACCGGTGACCGGAATGCTGAAGTTCAGCATCTGCGCGCCGAACACAAAGGCGCCCAGCACGCCGGCCAGGGGAATGACCTCCTGGTGGCGCTCCTCGCGGGTGAAACGGCGGGCCGCCCACGCCAGGGTTCCCAAAGCCGCCGCATCCATGCCCAGCCCGACGGCCGGCGACAGCAGCGCATCCGCCATGTGCATGGCCCAACTCCCTCGTTATTATTACGAAAAACAAATAATTTATTACCAGCCGGACAAAAAGGCAAGAACGCGGAAGCTGAGCGCGAACAGACCGGCGCCCGCCCCGCCCCAAGGGGTGCATGACATTCTTGTCGGTTGGGAACCCCCTTTTGAGGAAAGGTGGTTCCCAAGCCCTCCGTCAAACCTGTTTGTGCCTTAACGCGGAGGGGCGCTTCCGCCACAAGCATTCATCTCTGATCTACATTTTGCCAGAACGGCTTGTGGCGGAAGCGCCCCTCCGGTTTAAGATCCAAAAGTTTTAGGAAGGGGCTTGGGGAGCACCCTTTCCCAAAAGGGTGGCCCCAACATCATCCGACAAAACGGCCATACACCCGCCCCAAGGGCGGGACAGGTTTGCCGGCACGTGATATAGTCCGGCGCACCCCCAACCAGGTTGGTCCTCATGCCAGACGTCCCCATCCCAGCATCAGCCGCGCCGCACCAGCGGCGGGTGCGTTACCGGGGCACGCATCCGCGCCGGTTTGCGGAGAAGTACAAGGAACTGAACGCGGAAAAATACGCGCAGGACGTGGAAAAGGTGCTGCAAAGCGGGAAAACCCCCGCGGGCACGCACCGTCCCATCTGCGTCCAGGAGATTCTTGAGGTGCTGCAGCCCCAGCCCGGCCAGACGGGGCTGGATGCGACGCTGGGATTCGGGGGGCATGCCCGGCAGCTGCTCGCCCGGCTCCGGCCGGGCGGCCGGCTGTTTGCCATCGATGTGGACCCGATCGAGATCATGCGCACCGAGGCGCGTCTCCGGGAGCTGGGTTTTGGCGACGACGAACTCCGCATCCGGCGCCTCAATTTTGCGGGGGTCCCCAAGCTGCTCGGGGAGGCCGGCGGCGGCTTTGACTTCATCCTGGCGGACCTCGGCGTTTCCTCGATGCAGCTGGACGATCCGGCGCGCGGTTTCACCTTCAAGGCCGAAGGTCCGCTCGACCTCCGGCTGAATCCCCAGCGCGGCCAGCCGGCCTCGGCCTTTCTGCAGACGGTGTCGGAACCCGCGCTCGCCGAATTGCTCCGGGAGCACTCGGATGAGCCGCAGGCCCGGGTGATCGCGAAGGCCGTCTGCGAGGACCGGCAACGGCTCACCACCACGACGGCCCTGGCCAAGACCGTCCGCAACGCCCTGCCCAAGGCGTCGCCGGCCAACCCGGAAGACGCCATCAAGCGGTCGATCCGCCGAACCTTTCAGGCCCTGCGGATCGCGGTCAATGACGAGTTTTCGGCGCTGGACCAGTTCCTGCGGAACCTCCCCCTGTGCCTCAAGCCCCGGGGCCGGGTCGCCATCCTGACCTTTCACTCGGGCGAGGACAAGCGGGTGGTGCGCGCCTTCACGGACGGATGCGCGGCGGGACGCTATGCGGAGTGGAGCGGCGCGCCCATCCGGGCCACGCCCCAGGAATGCCACGACAATCCGCGCGCCAAATGCGCCATCCTGCGCTGGGCCGTGGCCGGTTAGAAAAGAGGCCGGAGCTTCCAGCCCCGCATAACGCATCCGATTTTCACTTTAAAATCATTTTCTCATGGAGACACCAAGGCACGGAGAAATAAATCATATTTAATTGGTGTATAATTAATTATGTTTTCTTTGTGATCTCTGCGCCTCCGTGAGAAAACATGACGTTTGAAATGAAATTGGCATCATAGGGGTACGGTTTCCCGTCCCGGCGGGGCGGGGCGGGAATAGGCAGGGGCTTCAGCCCCTGTTTTGCCCGCCCCCCAGTTCGCGTGCCGTCAGGTACGCGGCGAATCGCGGCGTACCTACGGCACGCCATCGTTTCATTTCCCGGAACAGGGGCTGAAGCCCCTGCCTATTGTCATTCAGTCCCTCCGGGACGAAGCCGCCGCCAACCCCCGTACTTGTGCCAAACACCAGGGCCGGAGCTTCCAGCCCCGCCCCGCCATCATCCGCGGCTAGTACCTTGTAACGCTTAAAATTTCGGATTCACCACGAAGCCACGAAGAGCACGAAGATAAATCGAAGATGTGTTTTTGCGCCCATTTTGCCATTGAAGCGCTTCGCTCGGACTTCGTGTCCTTCGTGCCTTCGTGGTGAAGATTTAAGTGTTACTGGGTACTAGGCGTGCCCGTCACCGGCCGGCAGGGGCGGCGAAGCCTCCGCCGGCGCGCTGAAGTCGGGCATGCCGAGGGCGCGCAGAACGGCCTGGAAATCGGCCGGCGGCGGCGCCTGGAAGCTGTGGCGGACGCCGGTGCGCGGATGGGGAAAAGCCAGCTTCCAGGCATGCAGCATCTGGCGGGCCGGCGGGGGATTGAGCCCCACGGCCGGCGGCCGCCCGCCATACACCGCATCGCCGAGCAGCGGGTGCCGGAGGTGGGAGAAATGGACGCGGATCTGGTGGGTCCGGCCGGTGAGAATGCGCACCGCGAGCAGGGTGACCCCGGCGGCGGCGGCCAACACGCTGTAGCGGCTTTCCGCCGGCTTGCCGTCCTCGACCACCGCCATTCGCTTGCGGTCCTTGGGATGGCGGCCGATCGGGGCGACGATGGTGCCCGTCGCGGCGCCGAACTCGCCCAGCACCAGGGCGAGGTAGGTCTTCTCCACGGCGTGCTCCTTGAAGCTGCGCCGGAGCGCTTCGGCGGCCACCGCGTTCTTGGCCACCACCATGACCCCGGAGGTGTCCTTGTCGAGCCGGTGGACAATGCCCGGGCGCAGCCCGTCGTCGACCATGGCGCCGAACTCCTCGCCGTCATGGGCCAGCAACCCGTTCACCAGGGTGCCGGTCCAGTTGCCCTTGGCGGGGTGGACCACCAGGCCGGGGGGCTTGTTGATGACCAGCACGTCGGCATCCTCGGCCAGCACCCCGAAGGCCACCGGCTCGCCCTTGAGCTCGAAGTTGGGTTCCGGCGGCACCGACAGCAGCAGCAGGTCGTCCGCGCGCAGCAGCTCGGAAGGCCGGCCGGGCCGGCCGTTGCGCAGGAGGCAGCCCTCACGGATCAGCCGCTGATAGAAGGCCCGCGACCGTTCCGGGCGGCAGCGGGCCAGGAAGGCGTCGAGCCGTTCGCCGGCGGCGGCCGCAGGCACCAGCAGCCGTTCCGGTTCGGGGGCGGCGGGAGTGGCGTCTTGGGGGTCGTCAGGCATGTTTAACTTCCGGTTGCGGTCGATTGCGGTCGGCCGCGGTCGATTGCAATCGATTGCGAACGAACTGGTTGCAACCCACCTGACGGCGTCTTCACTTCCCGGCGTCCCGGAGGCCGCCGGCCCGCCGCCAGGCGACCACGCCCCAGGCCAGGGCGGCGGGAAACAGCAGCAGGCACAGCCATTGGGCGGAAGTGAGTCCGCCGGGACGGGACAGGTAATCGCCGCGGGCAAACTCGCCGGCAAACCGGATCAGGGCGTAGCACGCCAGATAGACCGGGAACAACAGGCCGCGCCGGGAGGTCCGCCGCTCGATCAGCAGCAGCGCCGCCGCCAGCGCCACGTTGGCGCCCGCCTCTACCAGCTGGATCGGAAAGACCGGCAGCGGCCCGGCGTCGGTCACCCCCGGCACTCCCAGACGAAGCTGGACGGCATGCACGTCGCCGGCGGCGGGATAGGTCACCGCGCAGGCGCCGTGCCACGGCCGGCCGAAGCAGCAGCCGTTGAGGAAGCAGCCGAGCCGGCCCAGGGCATGGGCCAGCGGCAGGGCCGGGGCGAACAAGTCGCCGGCGGCGGCGAACGGCAGGCGCCAGCGCCGGCACATCACGGCCAGGGCCGCGAGGGCCATCAGGAAGCCGCCGTAGAACACCAGGCCGCCGTGGTCGATGCGGAAAATCTCCAGCGGGGCCCCGGCAAAGGTGTTGTCCCAGTTCTGGACCACGTACCAGACCCGGGCGCCGAGCACGCCGCCGACCATGGCGGTCAGCGCCAGGTCGCCGGCGCGCTCCCCGGTCAGCCCGTAGCGGGGGGCGCGCAGCACCAGGGCCAGATAGCCCGCCAGAAAGGCCAGGGCAAAGCACACGCCGTACCAGCGGATGGCCAGCCCGCCAAGATGAAACGCCACCGGATCAAGCATGTGCGGGATTCCCCCTGCCCCAATCACCCAAATTACGGATCACGACCGGTCAGGCGGGAACTGTACAACGGCTTCGCCCCGCATGCCACCGGCATTGGGGCCACCCTTTTGAAAAAGGGTGCTCCCCAAAAGGGGGTTCCCAACCCACATAAATGTCACGCACCCGGTCCCATGGCCCGCCTTTTCCCCCGCCATTCGGCTATCGGTTTCTCTTTTTCGCTTCAGCCTTGGCCTCGGCAAAGCGGGTTTTGAAGGCCTCTTTGTCCAGAAGCTTTCCCTCGCTCAATGCCGCGATGCCTTCCAAGGTCAACTGTTCCTGCAACTTCCACAATGGTTCCAATTCGGGATCGGGTTCAAAACTTCTGGAACCAAATGGATTGATCCATGAAGTGACAACTATGCGACTATTGATATTTTTCCGCATACGATATTCAATTTTTAGATAAACATAAAAAGACGGATTGCGAATGCGCAAATAAAGGTATGATGTTTGTGGCATTGGCCATCTATCAAGTACTGTAGTTTTTTGATATTTCCCATCCGGGACATCGTACATAACTCGATCACACATCAATAATTCAGCATTATTATCAACAACATTATATGAAATATTCCACGTCGATGACGTAGTTTTTCCACATATGATCAAATCTGGATGAAACTTATTTTCTTTCATGTTGCATAGTTGTGATTTTTCAATTTTTTTATTGCGTACGATATCATAATAATAAACTTTTTCCTCACCAAAAGAAAAATCAAAACGATTATTATCATTTATTGGCATAAATTCATGCATAACGAAGGTGGGGTCGTTCATTTTATGCAGTTTTAAAATAATACGATTATTATCCGCAGTTTTATTTTTGTACAAATCATCACCAGAAAAACCGTTATTCACAACGAGTTCCATTCTATCAAGCAGATAACCGTCTTTTGTGACGTTTTGCACCCCAAACAAGGTTGCTTTTGTTGAAAAGTTCCACAACCCCAAATGATCGGTGTGAACTATTTTGCTTTTATTGACATCTCCTAGTGGCCAAATAAAATCAAACCATATCACTTCTACTTCGGCATCAGGCACGGGATGGCCATTTTGGTCAACAACTTTTCCATAAACATTCACCGTATGTAGTCGTTCTTTTATCATGGTCTCAACTTTTTTTCGATATGCATCGCGACCGTCTTCTGCATGAGATAGACACGGAAACGCATACGACGTTATTATAATAAGAAGGATGGTGTTAAAAAAAATGTTTTCCATTTTTACATATAACCTGTATACTATTTTTTTGTTGTAGTAAAGTAACAATCGTTAAAGACCGATACCCAAAAATCATTTTGCTGAGGCAGGTTTGATCTGAATTCTTTGCTATGTGAGTAATGATCTGCTCCATACCCCATTTGGTTATGCAAGTCTATAGGAATAAATGGGGTTGAGTTTAGCTGTCCAAGTGTTTTTGATCTAGACTCTGCAATATATGAAAAAATTGTCGCGCGATTATATAAATCACCTGTTGGTTCATAAGTTTCATAAAAATTATTTATCTCACCGCGAAAAAAATGGTCGTCGCCTGGAGTATAACTTGTAATACTCCCCTTATATCCAAACAGGTAAAGAAATCCGGTTGGTTTTAGATTATTATTCGTTTCCCATCTTGCCAATGCCCAGTCGACAGCATTAAAATAATCATACAAATGCACAACTTTTGCCTGATTTCCCACTAAATAAGAATCATCAAATATTGAAACGGATGGAAAATATCCGATAATATTGGGTGTATCAGGAGATGACAAAACCGGTTGTATCGAATTATCATAATAATGCGCCGACATGGCAGCCTGGGCTGCAATATAGGTATGAATACTAGGCCCTGTATATTGATTAATGGCTTCCCCTGTAACAACATTTCCCATGCTGTGAGCCAACACGCGAAGTTTTCCATTGCCATTCAAGGCATTAAAGACCGAAGCCAATGCCGGTGCTGACAGCCAAGCCCTAAATTCGCTGTTGTCGAAGTGATGCTCTCCAGTGGCAACGTCCCAAAAATTGTTGTTTGCCAAGGTCGGCCAATTAAAACTATAAACTGCACCTTTATACCCTTGCCACCAAAGGCGCTTAAAACAAGTTTCCGCCCATCGGTTTTTTTCGAACGTTGTCATATTCCAACCGTGGACCAATAGGAATACTTCGTCCGATAGAGGAACATAGTGAGAGGGGAGAGGTGTTGGCGTTGGAAATGGCGGTAAGGGCTGTGGCGTTGGCGGTGAGGACGGCTGTGGTGTGGTGGTGGTTGAAACAGAGGATTCCCATGCATTTCCACTAGCCTCTAATTTACATTGGGGACGTAGCTACGCATTAGCTTATAATTCAAGCAATAACAGCGTTTTTTGATGCTTACAAAGCCGTTAGGATGATTTTTGAGTCACGAAAATGCGTTTTAAGGTTTTATCCTTAGCCCTTGCGCCTTCCAGCCAGCGCCACAAACGTGCCGCCACCGCCTGCGGCTGCCGCAGGGCATGCGGGGCATCCTTGCCGTTACCGCCGACGGGCTCAATATACTCGGCCAAGCTCATCCGTCCTCCCCCCAGGCCGGCAGATGCACCTGGTTGGAGGTGATCAGGAGCTTGCCATTCAATCCGCCGTACGGTAGAGTGTCTATGTCACGATGTCACGCGTCGGGCGACTGGGGAAAAGAACAATAGTTAAGACGTCAAGCCAGGAAGATGGTCCCCCAAAACCGGAGAATACGATGCAAGCGACAATACCACTGGCGACAATGACTGTTCCCGATAAGCTCCGCGCGCTGGAAAATATTTGGGATGATCTTTGCCGTACGGAGGAAGTCATTCCTTCTCCCGAATGGCATGGGGATGTATTGCAAGAACGGGAACAACGGATTCAGACGGAGGAGGCGAAATTCATCGAGTTGGACGAGGCGAAACGCAGGGTTTGGGATCTGGTCAAATGAAGGTCATGGTTCTTGAAGACGCGCTGACCGATCTTGCGGATGGCTATCGCTTCTATGAACGGCAATCGGAAGGGCTGGGGATCTATTTCATAGACACCCTTTGGTCGGACATGGACTCCCTGCGCTTCTTCGGCGGAATACATCACCTCCACTTCGGATACTACCGGATGTTGTCAAAGCGCTTTCCTTTCGCCGTATACTACCGAATTGAGGCGGAGGTGGTACGGGTTCGTGCCGTTTTGGACTGCAGGCGGAGTCCAGCATGGACTCGCAAACGGCTGAAGTGACCCCGGATTCGGGTGTCCGCCCCTCCGTCACTTCACGCCACTTCGAGCCGGCGGCGGGCCAGTTCGGTCTCATAGGCAATCATGACGTCCTGGTGTTGGATATAGCCCAGCAAGACGTTCGGATCGTCTTTGGACACCACCGGCAGCCGGCTGTAGCCGGAGCCCTCGAACTGGCGCAGGATCGCCGCCATCGGGTCCTCCGGGGTACAGGTGATCAGCGGGCTCATCATGTCGCGCACCAGGAACAGCTGGTGGTGAACATCGTCAAAGTAGACCGGCCGGACATTGCCCATGGTGAGGATGCCGACCGGCCGGCCGGCGCGGTTGACCACGGTCAGGGGGAAAAGAATGTCCTGGTTGGCCAGCAGGCGGCGCAGTTCCGCACCGGTGGTCTCCTCGTTGACCGTGGGCATGACCATGCGGTGGTAGAAGGCGTCCACGGTGACGTCGGCCAGCAGGTCGCCCGACAGGACGCGCCGGTAGGCCGGCGAATGGAACCGGTTCTCCACCTGGTTTTCATACATGTGGTTGCCGCGCCCCAGCAGCATGGCGATGACGCAGATGATCAGCAGCGGCGCCAGCAGGGTGTACGAGCCGCCCAGCTCGCACACCATGACCACCGCGCCGATGGGGGCGCTGGCCACGCCGGCAAAGAAACCGGCCATGCCCAGCAGCACAAAGGCCGCGATTGGCGGCGGCTGCAGCAGGGGCAGCAGGGCATGGGCCAGCAGGCCGGCACCGGCGCCCAGCATCGCCCCGATGACCAGGGTCGGCCCGAAAATGCCGCCCGAGCCGCCGCTGCCGATGGTCAGCGAGGTGGCGGTCATCTTGAGCACGACCAGCCCCAAAAAGGTCAGCCCGGCCAGCAGCAGCTCGCGCGGCCCGAGGCTGGCGGCCGCCACTTCCAGGGCCCGGGAGACCAGCCCCTGCCCGGTGCCCAAAATGTCCACCGACACCAGGGCCAGCAGGCCGACGCCCAGGCCGCCCAGCGCCGGCTTCAGCCAGACCGGCACCGGCAGGCGGGGGAACAGCCGTTCCCGGCAGAACCGGTAGAGGTTGGCGTACAGCTTGCCGGCCAGCGCGCAAAGCAGCCCCATCCCCAGCACGAAGGGCAGCGCATGCAGCCCCAGCAGCTCCATGGCCGGCACCGCGTAAAGGGCGCCGGCGGCGGTCTGGCAGGGGAGCAGCCCCAGCAACAGCTGAAACACCGTGTAGCCGGTGACTGAACTGACCACGCACGGCAGCAGCGACGACGACTCGAAATCCTCCTTGTACAAGATCTCAACCGCGCTGATGGCCCCGCCCAGCGGGATGCGGAAGATGGCGCCCAGCCCGGCGGCCGTTCCCGCCAGCATGAACATCCGGCGTTCGCGCGTGCTCGCCTTGAACAGCCCGGCCAGGGCGGAACCGATACCGGCACAGGTCAGGGCCATCGGCCCCTCGCGCCCGGCGGAACCGCCGGAACCGATGGTGAGAATGGAGCCGGCCAGCTTGACCAGCGAGACCCGCAAGGGCACCCGCCCCTCGCCGCGGTGGAAGGCGCCGATGGTGGCGTCCACGCCGTCGCCGGAAGCGCTCGGCGCCAGGCGGCTGACCAGCAGGCCGCTGGCCAGGCCGCCGAGCGCCGGCAACAGCAGCACCGCCCATTTGCGGACGGTGCCGGCCGAGCCCGGCAGGCAGGTCAACGGATCACAGGCCGCCGCCGACAGGGGCACCCCCATCCACCGCCCGGCCACCCAGGCGGAAACCCAGTCCAGAACCAGCAGAAACCCCCAGGTCACCACCGCGCTGAGCGCCCCGACCAGGACGCTCAGCAGCAGGATACGCCGGCGCGAGCCGAGCCGGAGCTGCGCCATGAACTGTCGTTCCGGAAACCACATATCACGGGCGTTTCACGGGAGCCGTCACCGGCGCGGGAGTCCCCAGCACCGGCGCCATGGCGGTGCCACCGGCGCCCGGCGCCGACGCCGGCACCTGGGTGTAGCCCCAGTCCAGCAGCGCGGAAACCAGGGCATTGCG
>JBAZJM010000077.1:0-15827 GCA_041651315.1 Lentisphaeria bacterium
GCCATCCGCATTGGGCTTCCTGGGCGCCGATCGGCGCGCCGCTGAATTTTCATCAACCGGATCGTTTTGCCCCCCTGGTTTTCGCATGAACACTGAACCTGACACCCTGCCGCCGGCGGTTTTTCGGAAAAAATGGCGGATCTCCGCCCGGCTGGAGAAGCTGTCTGGCTTGCTGGAAGGGGTGCAGAATTTTCTGACCGCCTCCGGCTGGTCCGAGGCGGCCACCCACCCGGTGCTGCTGGCGGTTGAGGAACTGGCCACCAACACGGTCAAGTACGGTTACCCCGCGTCAGCGCCGGGGCATCTTGAGGTGAGCCTGGCGGTCACCGCGGCGGAGACGGCGCTGGTGCTGCGGGATGACGGGCTGGCGTTCGATCCGACGGCGGCGCCGCCGCCGGACTTGCAGCAGGCGGTGGAAGACCGGCCCATTGGCGGCATGGGGTTGCACCTGGTGCGCAAACAGTCAACCCGGTTCGAGTACCGGCGCCTGGCAACCGGGCGCAATGAGGTCCGGCTGCTCTACCGCCGGACCCCGTGAGCGTCCGGAGGCGCCTACCGCTCCAGGCGGGAGTAGAGCGGCGCCAAGCTGGCCAGGACCAGGGGGGTGGGGACAAAGTGGCGGGCCAGTGCCGACCGCAGCAGCGCGGCCGCCAGTTCCCCGTGCACCCCCCCCGCCAGCTCCAGCCGTTGTTCCCGGCCGCTGGCCAGGCGCAACTCAGCAATAGTTTTATTATCCTGATTGGAAATGACTTCCACTTGTCCGCCGGGACCCTGCGCCAGCAGGCGCACGGTGGGGGCCGCCGCCGGCTGGCGCGGCCGCCACTCCAGGCGGACGGCGGGCCCGTCGCCGTGGCTGCGGAGTTCGCCATGGCCGGGGCCGGCCTGGAAGGCCAGTGCCGGCTGGCCGGGAAGCAGGCGCAGGACAAGGTCATGGGCGGGGGATAGCAGGAGCTGGTTGCGCCGGCTGGCCACGGCCGGTGCCTCCCCCGCGGCGGCCGGTTCGCACGTTACCACCTCCAGCGCCGTGAGCGGTCCGAGCACGCCGGAGGCCAGCCATTCCATGGCCCTGGCCCAGGCCGGCTGGCAGAGCAGGGGGTGGGCAACCAGGGTCAGCAGGCCGGTGCGCTTGGCCGCCTTGAGCAGGCGCGCAAACTCGCGCGGATCGCGAGCCGGCGGAAAGGGCAGCAGCACGCCCGCGGTTCCCGGGGGGGCGTGTTCCACGGCCGCCAAGAACGGCGGGGCGCCGGCGGTCAGGTCGAGGACGGCGGGCGCCGGCCGGTGGGTGGAGAGTTGCAGTGGCTGGTTCATGAAAAAACGGCCATCGGTCTCGGTGAAAAACTGGAATATACTGTTGATTTCACTGGCGTCTCCGCAAGATTGGGGAATGCTGTGGCCGTGGCTGTATTGCTTGGGGTATTGCCTGGGGACGGGTGCGCGAGCGCGCCGGCACGGACGAGCACGGACGGCCACGGCCCCGCACGGACAATCGGCTCGGGGCCGGCGGCCACGTCCGTGCCCGTCCGTGTGGGTCCGTGCGCGTCCGTGCCCGCCCGCCCCCCCCGTTCCCAACTTATATTGCTTCATGGTAGAATTGCCTGCCGCCTAACAAGCTTCCGCCCAACGCCCCAGATCGTCACCGCCCAGGACACCCCCCGCCCATGCCGGAATTGCCGGAAGTTGAAACCGTGCGTCGTGCGCTGGCCTGCCGGCTGGTGGGGCGGCTGATTCGGGCCGTGCGGGTCTTTCCGGGACCGTTGCGGACGCCGGTGTCGGAGGCGGCGCTGGCGGCGGCGGTGACCGGGCGGCGCATTCTTTCCGTGCGCCGGCGCGCCAAGTATCTGGTGGTCGAACTGGAGGGGCGGCAGGCGCTGCTGCTGCATCTGGGGATGACCGGGCATTTCCAGGTCGGGCCGCCGTCCGCGGCGCGGGAAAAGCACACCCGCGTCGAATGGCAGCTTGACCGCGGCCTGGCCTGGCGTTACGCCGACCCGCGCGGTTTTGGCCAGGTCCGGGTTTGCACCCTGGCCGCCGCCGGGGCGTTGCCGGACGCCCTGGCCGGCCTGGGCCCGGAGCCGCTGGAGGGGGCGTTTTCCGGCGCCACGCTGGCCACCGCCGGGCAGGGACGGCGCTGCGCGGTGAAGGCCCTGATCCTGGACCAGGCGGTGGTGGCCGGGGTGGGCAATATTTACGCCAGCGAGGCCTGCTTTCGGGCCGGGGTGCGGCCGTGGCGTGCGGCGGCAGCCCTGAAACGGCGGGACTGGGAACGGCTGGCCGCCGCCATCCGCGCCGTGCTGGAGGAGGCCGTGGCCTGCGGCGGCACCACGATCAGCGATTTTCGCGATGTCGACGGCCGGACCGGCCGCTTCGATGTGCGCCTGCAAGTCTATGGGCGCGACGGTGAGCCGTGCCAGCTTTGCGGAGACCGCATCCGCCGGCGGGTGATTGCCGGCCGGTCCAGCTTCTACTGCCCGCACTGCCAGAAGTGACGTGGCGCCCGTTTGCGCACGGCCCCCCCCCTCTTTCCGATGAACAGAACATCTGATTGACCGCAGAGAGCGCAAAGAGCGCAGAGCTTTTCGTCTCTGGCAATCTCTTGACTTTTCTTTGCGTCCATTGCGGTCAAAATAAACGCCACATTTTCCGCCTGATGCGGACAGGGGCTGCGGACCGGGACGGGCGAATTGGGCACCCGCTCAGCCGGCCAGCCATGTCCGGTCGAAACGGGCGAGGGTAAGGGTGGCGATGTCCCACATCAGGTTGTTGACGCAGCCGCTCTCGTACAGACAGCAGACGGTGCCGCCGGGCAGGGCGGCCAGGTCGGAATAGCCGCTCCAGCCCGGTTCCAGGACGCGGGAGTGCGCCCAAGTCTGGCCGTCGTCCTCGCTCAGGCGCACGGTCAGGTTCTTGCGGTCGCTGCCGCCGACCTTCTCGGTGCCCGGCTGGCCGGAGCGCGTCAGGTTGTCGGGGTTGGCCCAGACCAGGCCGCCGTCGGGACCCGGGAGGCGGCAGATGCTGCCCAGGCAGAACGGCTCGCGCAGCTGCGGATCAAAGCGGAACGGCGTCCAGCCGGTGACGCCGTCGGGACTGACGGCGACCGCCCGCCGTTGCGCCGGGGCGGCGTTGCGCACGTTCAGCAGCACCCGGCCGTCGCGGAGTTCGACGGCGACCGCCTCCATGGGGTTGTTGACGCCCTGGCCGTCGCCGTCCTTGACAATGACCGGCCCGCGCCGCCAGTGGGCGCCCCGGTCGTCACTGTAGATGACCGAGACCAGGGTCGGCCGTTGGTCGACGCTGGTCGACAGCCAGACCGGCACCAGCAGGCGGCCGCCGCGGAGTTGCAGGCCGTGGCACGGGCCGGTGGCGATCAGCACCCAGTCGTACTCGTGGCGGTACTGCTCGAAGACGTCGGTGATCTCGACCGGCGGGGAAAAGGTCAGGCCGTCATCGGTGCTGTGGGCGTAGAAGCAGCGCTTGTAATCCCGGCAGTAAAGGAGGTGGAGGCCACCGGTGTCGCGATCGGGGATCAGGACCGTGTTGGCGACGTTTTTGTCCTCGCCGGGGATCAGCACGGCAGGGGGCGTCCAAGTGGCGCCGCCGTCCGTGCTCCGCCGCACCAGGATGTCCATTTGGCCATAGTCCCAGGGGCTGTCGCGGCGGGCTTCGCAATGGGCCAGCAGGGTACCCTTGGCGGTGAGCGCCAGGCCGGGGATGCGGTAGGTGTGGTAGCCGCCCTCGCGGGCCTGGAAGAGGACCTGCTGGTGCAGGGGGCCGGTGGCGGGGGCCGTGGCAGTGGGGGCCTCAGGCATGGGCGGTTCCTTTGCGGACAGGCGGGACGGTGGTTTTTAAATACGGTTGGAGGTGTTCCTTGAGATGGGCAAAGAACGCCTTGGCATCACGGGCGGCGAGGGCGTCCAGCAGGGGGGTATGCTGCGCCACCCACTCGGCCGTGTCGTTGCGGTCGGGGGCCGTGGCCGGCTGCACGGCGGCCTCCGAGCCGAAGATCGGCACGTACAGGCGGGCGAACAGGCTGGCCAGCGGGTTGCCGCCGGCACTGGCCAGGAGGGTGTGGAAACGGGTTTCGGCGGCCTCCAGGCGACCCGGTTCCGGCGGGGCGGCCGCCGCGGCGGCCACCACCTGCCGCAGGGCGGCCAGGGTGGCTGGCGAGATGCGGTCCAGCATGAACGGGCCCAGACCCCATTCCATGGCGGCGCGGAATTCCATGGCGTCCCGGAACTGTTCGGGGGAGGCGTACTGTTCGGCGAAATAGGAGCGCAGGCGGAGCAGGACGGGGTCGCGGATGATGCGGATGCCGCCCTTGCGCCGGGAGCGGATGATGCCGAGCACCTTGAGGGCGGTCAGCGCCTCCCGCACCGAGGAGCGTGACGCCCCGGCCGCGGCGGCCAGCTCCAGTTCGGTCGGCAGCGCGGCGCCGATCCCGAGGCCGTGGTCGGCGATGTGCCGCTCGATCCAGTCCAGGACGCGGGCGGCGGCGCTGGTCCCGGCCGGTGCGGGCGGGCGGCGGCGTGCGGAAGTGACGGTGCTGGGGGGCATGGCGGCGGCGCTCCCATGAACGCATACGATTTTCACTTCAAAATCATTCTCTCACGGAGACACAGAGGCACGGAGAAATAAGATATATTTCGCTGATGTTTAATGAATTCTGTTTTCTTTGTGATCTCCGTGCCTCAGTGAGAAAACAGGATGGTTGAACTGAAATTGGTATCAGTATTATGTCAGCCATAATATAGCCGTCGGAAAGACGGTTTGCGGGGGCGTTCTCCAGTCAACTTGTCCCGGTCAATGGAGGATTGCGTCAGGCAGTTCGTTCGGGTTGTCCGATGCCGGCGGAAAGTGGGCGGCGAGGAGGCCGCCGATGCGGTCGATGGCGCGGACGATGGCGGCGGTCGGATCCCCGGTTCGCAGGCCCTCGCCCAGTTCGGCGCTGACCTCCTGCCAGAAGGTGTCGCCGCATTTCTCATGCACGCCCTGGTCGCCGACCACGGCGAACTGCCGGGTGCGGGGCACGAGATAGAGCAGGACGGCGTTGCGGTGGCGGGTCTGGGTCATGCCAAGCTGGGCGAAGCGTTTTTGCGCAACGGCCAGCGGGTCGGTGTGTGCGCGGCGCGACACGTAGACGCGGACCTCGCCGGAGGTTCGGCGCTCCGCTTCGCCGATGGCCGCGATGATCGTCGCCTCGTCCAGCCGGCCGATGAACTCAGTGACCTTCATGCGCCTCACCAGCCTCCGCTTGCCCCGCCGCCGCCGAACGAGCCGCCGCCGCCGGAAAAACCGCCGCCGGAACCGTCGCCACCGCCAAAGACACCCCATGAGGAAGACTGCCGGCCGTGGCCGCCATAGACGGTTCCACGGGGAAGTATTGTGCGGAGGATGTTACGGAACAGGGAGAAGACCAAGGCCATTAGGAAAAACAGGACAACCAGGAAGGTTATCAGCGGAGAAAGATCGTCGTGGCCCGAATTTCTGCCGGCGGCCTTGTATTCGCCCCGGGTCGCCTTGAGGATCGCCTCCACGCCGGCGGTCAGGCCGGCGGCATAGTCGCCGGCCTTGAACCGCGGTCGGATCTCGTCCTCGAGAATCCGCTTGCACAAGGCATCGGGAAGCGCTCCCTCAAGCCCGTACCCGACGTCGATACGCGTGCGCCGGTCCTGCATGAACACAAACAGGACAACGCCATTGTTCCGGTTCTTCTGTCCCACCTTCCAGGCTTCGGCCAGGCGGTGCGTGTAGTCTTCCAGCGACGAGTCGCTTTGCATCTTCGGGAACACGGCGACGACCACCTGGCTGGAGGTCGCCTGCTCAAACTCCGCCAGCCGCCGGTTCAGTTGCGCGGCAACGGCCGGCGGCACGGCGCCGGCGTAGTCGTTGAAATAGGCGGCCGGCGAAGGCGGCATCACCTCGGCGGCGCGGCTCCCCCCGCCCACCAGGAGCAGGCCTGCCAGGACGAAGACGCCGCGGATGAACCGGGAGAGTGGCCGGCGGGCCGCCGTCATTGGGCCGCGGCCGGTTTGCCGCCAAAGTCAAACTGGACGGCGGGCGGCGTATCCGTTCCGGCCTTGGCGGTGAAATAGGGCTTGGCCTGGAACCCGAACCACCCGGCCAGCAGGACGTTCGGAAAACGCTTCACCTGGGTGTTGTATCCCTGCACCGCCTCATTGAATTTCTGGCGTTCGACGGTGATGCGGTTTTCCGTGCCTTCGAGTTGCGCCTGCAAGTCACGGAAATTGGCGGTTGCCTTCAGCTCCGGATACCGTTCGGAAACCACCAGCAGGCGGGAAAGCGCGCCGGAGAGCTGCTCCTGCGCCTGCTGGAAGGCGGCAAGTTTCGCCGGGTCGGCTGGCGCCTGGTTTGCAGCCAGCTTGACCTGGCCGACGGAAGCGCGGGCGGCGGTGATCTCCGTCAGCGTGGATTTTTCGAAATTGGCCGCGCCGGAAACCGTCGCCACCAGATTGGGGACCAGGTCGGCGCGCCGCTGGTACACATTTTCCACCTGCGCCCATGCCTGGTCAACCCCCTGCGAACTGCCGACCAGCCCGTTGTAGATCCCGGCTCCGGCGAAACCGCCGATCACCAACACCCCCAGCAGGACCAGTGCCACCACTCCGAGAACTGTCTTCATCGGGCCGAACCCTTCCCATGGCTGTGATTTTGACTTATTCCCCCGCCAACACGCGAATCACTATAATGTGTCGGCCGGGAAGAGATCAGATGTGCCGGGCGAGCTTCTCCGCCGCCGGGCCAAGCAGGGGATGGCCGGCATAACGGTCCGGGCGCGGATGGGGCGGCTCCTGGGCGGCCTTTTGGTGCAGGAGTTGCAAATACAGCGCCAGGGGGCTTTGTTCGGACCACTGGACATTGTCGTGTGGAATACGAGCCGTTTTCTCCTCCAGAAAGGCTGCGGCAAGCCGGACATCGGCGATGCCGTCCCGCTTTTTCTCCAGATCCAGCATGCGATTGACCAGGATCATGTAGTAGAAAAACTCGGTTTGGGGCGAGGCGGCCAGCAGTTCCTCCATTTCCAACAGGGCATGGTCAAGCCCGATGGCGGCCATCAGTGAGGCGCGGGCGTAACGGAGATTGAAATAGATCGCGGCCGTCTCCGGTGTTGCCAGCAGGATCTCGTTGACCAACAGGAGAATCTCGGCGTCGGCGTCTTTTGCCTCCATGCTTATGGCAAGGGACACCACTTGGGCCAGCCACTCTTCTCGCGACTGGCTGCCGTGGAAAGCGTTGGGGGAGCCATCCCCGTCTCCGCTCTCGCGCTCCAGGAGGCGCTTCCAAAAGTAATGCCAGCACTGGCAGGCCCTGCTGTACTGTTTACGGTCGGCGTACGCGAAACCGGCGCGGCACCATTGATCCAGTTCGCGGTCGCCTTCCGGGACGGGGGTGCCGTCGTACGCCAGCGGTGTCCGGGCCTTCTGTTCGACGGCATCCAGGCAGCACTTCTTGTACTTTTTCCCGCTGCCGCAGGGGCACGGTTCGTTGCGGCCGACGGCATGCAGCCGGCCGGTTTGCGTGCCGCCGTCATTGCTGAGGATCGCCAACAACCCCTGGGGCGGTCGGCGCAGGGGCGCGTCAACCTCCGGGGCGGCACCGCCGCAGGCAAGCGTGTCCGCCAAACCATCCTCGTAAGGCGCCATTTCCCCACCGTCCAAGAACGCCCACTGATCATCTGGGGAACCGGCATGTAGATCGCGTATCACGCCCTCGCGGATTGGAAGGAGGGAAGCGTCCGAAGCATCGGTTTCTGCATAAAGGCGGCGGATGAACGGTTCCGCGGCGGCCAACCCGAGGTCGCGGCAAAACCCGATCACGCGATCCCATAGCATGACCGGCTCGCGTTCCAGCCCGCCGTCAAGCAGGTGGATCAGGAAGCGTCCAAACTCCTCGCGCGGCCACTCCCGTGCATGCGCCAGGCGTGCCAGCGCCATCAAGGCGCATTCCCGTACCGATTCCTCCAGCCGTTGGTCGGCCACCATGTCCTGGAGTTCGGTGAATCGGCCGTGGCATGTGTTGGCCAGGAAGTGATCCATGGTTTCCAAATCATAGAAATCGAGGACGGACTGGCGCGCCACTGGCGGGAGGCGGCAAAGGGCGACATAGCGGGGGAAGGCGTCGCGGGAGCGCTGTTCGGCACAGAGTGCCAACGCGGCGTTCATGCGTTCGTCCATCTCGGGGCGGAACGGGTCGCGGATGCTTTTGTCCATCTCTTCCAGCAACACAGGCTCCGCCGTCGGCCAATTTGCCCGCACCCAGGCGAGCGCCTCTTCGGGTATCCGCCGCACGGGTGATTGCCCCAGTTCGGCCATCGCCAATTCCATGGTCATTTCCGGCATGGTCATCTCCTTGTGATCAATTCGGGGCCTAAAATCCCTCCAAAGCTCCGTTTTTCAACCCGGACCAAGCCGTCGGGTTAGCCACGTCCGGGCGTTTACCCCAGCAGCCGCACGGGGCCGAGCAGGCCGGCGGGGTCCTGGGCGCGGAAGCGGTCGTTGACCGGATGGGCGCACTGCTTGGCCAGGGTGTTGGTGACCTCGATGCGCAGGGGGTGCGCGCCGGCGCCGACTGGCCCCGGCAGTTCAAAGCGGTACGGCGGCGCGATGCGGACGCCGCAGGGGCGGCCGTCGAACCAGGCTTCCGCCAGTTCGTAGACCTCGCCCAGGTCGAGGACGGCCGGGCCGGCGCCGAACGGGGTATCCAATACAAACTCCAGTTCGTAGCGCACGGTGCCGGAGAAGGCGGGCAGCAGGCCGGGCACGGCCCAGTTGCCGGGGCCGCGGAGGCGCGGCTCGGGGGTGAACTCGGGGTATTGTTCCGCGGTGGCCGTGGCGACGCGCCAGATGCCCGTCAGCGGCAGTGCCGCTCCGGTCAGGGCAACGGGGCGCTCCAGCCGGGCGCGGGCCGCCGGGAAGCCGGGGTCGAACACCACGAAGCGCGATTCGTACGGTTCCAGGCGCACCTGGAGCTGGCCGTCCGCCGTCCAGTCGGCGGCCAGCCAGCGGTCGGCCAGCGCGTCATAGAACACGGGTGGCACGCCCGCCGGGGCGCCGGGGAAGGCGAGGCGGGTGGCGACGGCCTGGCGCGGGTCTTCGTTGACCAGGAAATAGAGGTGCGCGGTGTCCTGGATGTAGTGGTAGACGCGCAGGGTTTCGCTGCGCCCAGCGGCCGTCACATCCAAGGGGATGGTCTGCCGAAGATGCTCCACCAGGCCGGCCAGGGGCAGTTCCCGGAGATTGCCCCGGCCGGCGGCGGTGCAGCGGCGGCGCACGGTGTCCGTCAGGGTGGCGCCGGCGGTCGTGGCGGCGGTGGACGGTTGCAGGAAGACCAGGGGCAGGCCGGCGTCGGCGAAGGCGGCCAGGCGGGCGAGGAACGGCTCGGGCAGCCGTTCGGCATAGGGCAGCACCAGGGCGCCGAAGCTCTCGCCGTTGATGACGAGGCGGCGGTCGGTGACCTGGGCGGCGGCGGAGAGCAGGTCGTCAATGGCCACCACGTCACCGTCGATCTGCGCCTGGGCCAGCGGTTTGACCGCGGTCTCGAACGGTTCGTAACGCCCCAGCCATTCCGCCTCGGCGTGGTAGAGGACCGCCACGGAGGCGACGTGCCGGCCACCGCTGAGCAGGTGGCAAACCCGGTTGGCGTACGCCGTCAGCAGGTGGAAGTGGCGCCATTGCGGGTTGTGGCCGCCGGCGTAGAAGTGCGGCGGGTTGTCGGCGTCGGGGAACTGCATGGAGAAGGCGTGCGGAATGATCAGGTTCACGCCGCGGACACAGACGTGGTCGGTGAGCCACTTCATCAGGCGCAACCCTTCCTGCCAGCCGTAGGCCCCGTAAAGTTCGCAGACGGTGGTGCCGTGCTTGGCCGGGTCCAAATGGCCGAGGGAGGCCGCCATCTTGGCCATCCCCCAGTAGAAAAATTCCGCATTGAGCTCAGAGAAGGGGGAATTGTGCCAGCCGCCGGTGAACTCCGGCAGCACCTGGTGGACGATGTCGAGCCCGGAGGCGTCAAAACCGCGCATGGAACGGAAAAAATGGCCGGCGCCATAGCCGAGGCGGGTGTGGGCGCCATTGTCCTCGATGACATGCCCGATGTTGCGGACGCCGTGGGCGCGGCACCAGTCGCCGACCTGGCCCAGGTAATCGCGGCCGAAGCGGCGGGAAACCACGTCCATGTAAGTGAAGCGCAGGCGGGCCTGCAATTCCGCATCGCCGCCGTCGTACCACAGCAGCGGCAGCAGGGTGGCGAACGCCGCCCCGCCCCATCCGGTGTTGAGCTCTGCCAGCAGGTCGTCGCACCAGGGCAGCACCATGGAGGTCTCGCCCAGATGCGCCTCATAACTGGGGAAATTGCCGAAGCGCGGCTCGTCGGTGAAGAAACCGGCAAAGGTGCGGCCGAACTCGGCGGCGTAGCGGGCATAATGCGGCTCATGCACGGTGTCGAGATAGGCGCGGGCCGCCGCCGGATCCAAGGGATTGATCTGCTCCTCCATGCCGCCCTCGGCGCCATGGCGGGTGCGGACCAGGATGAACAGGCGCCAGGCGCCTTCGGGCAGGTCCCAATAGAGGATGCCGTCATGCAGACGGTTGGTGAGGTCGGTCAGCGAATCGGCGAGGATGGTCGTGTGGCCGGTCCGGCGGGCGGCCAGGACGCGCACCACGGTTTCGTCCTTTTCCAGCCAGTGCTTGACCAGGAATGAGGCGCCGGGCAGGGGGCCGGTGGCATCAAGATGCCGTTCCGCCAGGAAAATTTTGGTGAGTTCGGGATGCTCGGCGGCGACCTTCTTGGCCGCGAAGCCGCTGGGGAAATACTTGTCGTCGAACACCCAAACTTTCATGCCGCGCCGGCGGGCCTCGTCCAGGATGATGTCGAGGTCACGCCACCAGCCGGGGCCGAGGAAGTCGGGGTGCGGCCGGGACTCCAGGATCACCGCGCCAATGCCGGCACCGTGCATCCGCGCCATTTCGTCGCGCAGGACCGCCTCCGGCTCCCCGCGCTGCCAGAACAACGGGCAGAGGGAACTGGGCAGCGGTTTGCGGTCAACCAGGTCGTAAAGGCGCTGAAGCGGCATGACGGGGCCCTCGTTAATGCCGTGTAATGTATTGCCGGATTACCGTCAGCCCGGAGCTGGAAGCTCCGGGCATTTCCGCCGGCGTGAACGTACGGTTTCGATACTGGGAGTATGGGAAAAACGGACTAGGTTCTGGCATGAACAACGCTCCTGCCACGGCCTCCCCCGCTCATTCGCACGCCTTTCTTGGCACCAGTCATGTGCTGGGGATGATTTACCTCATGGACCGGGACGGCAAGCGGCAGTGGGATTATCCCCTTGCCGTGCCGCAGGATGTGTGGATGCTGCCGAACGGCCATCTCCTGGCCACCTGGCGGCATGGGGTGAAGGAAATCACCCCCGCCAAGACGGTGGTGTGGGAGTACACCGTGGCGGACCCCCATGAAGTGCCCACCTGTCAGCCGCTGCCCGGCGGCAACGTCATGATCGGCATTGTCGGCGAGTGCCGGCTGGTCGAGGTCAACCGCCAGGGGGAGATTCTGCATGAGCTGAAGCTGGCCACCACGGAGAAAACGCCGCACGCGCAGTTTCGCATGTGCCGGAGGACGTCCGCCGGCACGTACCTGGTGCCGTTCACCGCTGAAGGCGCGGTGCGCGAATATGACCGCGACGGACGGTGTCTCCGGCAGTTTCCTCCGATGGCGGCGCCGGTTTGCGCCCTGCGCCTGCCGGATGGCAACACGCTGATCACGGGCAACGGCGGCGTCTCAGAGTTCGACGGCGGGGACCGGCTGCTCTGGCGGCTGGACCTGGCCGCGGATTTTCCGGATGTCCAGGCCGGGGTTCCTGCCGGGGTGCAGCGATTGCCCAATGGCAACACGGTGTTTTGCAACTGGGGGTCGCGGACCCGGGGCCAGCAGCGCGGCGTTTCCATTTTGGAAGTCACGCCGGACAAGCGCCTGGTGTGGCAGGTGGCGGCCGACGGCCTCGAACAGGTGGCGCAATGCCAGCTCCTGACCCCTGGCCTGAAACCGCGCGCCGAACTGGTCCTCCGGTGATCCGGCTCCGCCTGGCGGCGGTTCGCTTGACCGTGCCCCCCATTCACGGCCTCATTACTTGAGTGGAAATGAAGCGGTAGCCCCACGAGTATCCTGCCGTATATTGTCCTTTTTTAAGGGGTTTTCCTGCTCCGAATTTGGAATCCACAAACAAGGGATGGTCAGATCGTGGCGATAACATGGCTCCTGGCGTTTACGCCGACCCTGCTGCTCGTGACGGCGGTCGCCATTGTGCGCGGCGGGCCCAAATGCCGTTCGTACTGGCTGGCGTGGTGCGGCTTGGCGGCGACCATGCTTGGCGACTATTTTCTCGCGGTGAGAAACTCGCCCCTGCATGCGGCCGGGTTTCTCTATGGCGTCACCGGGTTTGCCGTGGCGCAGGGGTGCTGGATCGCCTTTCTGCGGCGTCACGCGGTCATGAGCCGCCGCATTGCCGTCGGGTTGTTGTTCAGCCTGGGCATTTTGTTTGGCGCCCGGCTCGTGCCGGTGCTGCATTCGCTGCCGCTGGCGTTTGCCCTGGGCGGCTATACGCTGCTGTCGATCACCAGCGTTTCCTACGCGTGTGGCCGGCATGCGCTTTCCCGCGCGTGGCGGTACGGACTCTGCCTGCTGTTGTTTTCCGACACCATGATCGGGCTGGGGCATATTTTGCACGTGCCGTGGCTGGGGCGCCTCGTGGGGGTCACGTACCTGGCGAGTTTGCTGTGCATCGCGTTTGCCCTCGTGCGGTGCGGCCGGGAGCCCCGGACCGAGGGGAAAATCGGCTATCTCCGGCGTGTGCCGTTCGCCGTGTTTCTCGGGGCGGCGGCCTCCTTGCTCCTGTTTCTGCTGGCCATGGTGTCCTGTCCCGGCCCGGCGTATAACCCCTGCATGTACATGCTGAGCTTCCTGGGGCGGACGCATGTGAACGGCGTCGACTTTCCGGCATGCCATTATCTCTTTACGGCCGGTCTCGCGGTGAGCGCGGGTGTGATTGCGTATTTCTATCCGGCCCTTGCCTGTTTCGCCAAAGGCGCCCGGCAGAAGGCGTGGCTGCTGTGGGGCGGGGCGTTCAACGTGGCGGGGCTGCTGACCATCGCCCTGGTTCCCGAAAACGTCTGGGGGCTGTTCCACAACGCGGGCTGTTGGGCGGCCGTGCTGGGCGGCGGGACCGCGCTGCTGGTGCTGACGCCACGCCGGAATAATCCTGACGTGTCGGACCTGGTGCGCTGGGGATGGCTGGTGTGGAGCGTTGCGCTGTCGGCGGTTATGGGGACCTGTCTGATTTGCCACGCCCTCGGTATGCTGCCGTTCGCCCCCTATGTGCCGACCTGCCAGAAGCTGCTCATCCTGACCTTCGTTGCCTGGCTGGTCAATTATGCGATTCTGCTGTTGATGAAAACGTGCCGGTTGGCGCGCCGCGCCGCGGTTCCAATGCGCTAAACGCCCGCGTCTTTTGCCTGACGCCGCACAGCTATTGGGGCGAGGACATCTGCGCCTGGTTCCGCTTTTGGCCGGAGCCGGCCGGGTTGTCCGCGGCCGCCGAAGCTGGCACTCAGGTCTGGTTCGGCTCCGTTTCGCCCAGGCGGAACCGGGACTGCGGAGCGCGAAGCGCGGGGGGAGCACCCTTTTCCAAAAGGGTAACCCCAATATTTATTTACTGGGCATGGGCAGTTGCCAGATGGCGTTGCCGGCGGCGACGCCGTTTTCCTTGCGGGTGTCCAGGCCGATATAGATGAGGGAGGTGCCGTCCGGGGCAAAGCGTGGGGAGCGCGCCTCCGTGCCGCCCGCGGTGAGCAACTGTTTGCCCAATCCCCGCAGTTCGAGGACCGCCACGTTGGCCAGCGGTTGGATCGACTGCTCCACGTACGCCAGCTGGGTGCCGTCCGGGGAGAAGGCGGGGGCGAAGTTGTCGCCGCTCCGGGTCAGCTGGGTTTCCTTCATGGATTTCAGGTCCAGCATCCACAGTTGGTTCTGCCGTACAAAGGCCACCGTCTGCCCGTCCGGGGCGACGGCCGGCTGGATCGCGTTTTCCGCCGGCAGCCGTTTGACCGTTCCGGCGGCGAGGTCCGCCTGGAACAGGCCGAGCCGGTCGTCGCGGAACGATGAGAAAATGACGCCCTTGCCGTCCGGCAGCAGGACCGGATTGTGGTCGGCCGGGTTGGTGGTGAGGCGTTTCTTCGTTCCCGTGGCCAGGTTGAGCAGCCAGAGGCCCTCCTGGCCGGGCTGGGTTCCGGCATAGGCCAGCCACGGCTCCCGAAGAGCCGGTTCCGTGCCAGGCCCCAGTTCCTTTTCCGGGCCGGCCGGCAGTTCCTTCTGGAAGATGATTTCCCCGCCCTTTTCAAAGTCGAACCGGGTGAAGACGATCCGGCCGGCGGTGCGGAATCCGCAACTGCCGTAATTGCCGCCGGCGGCCACCGGCACGGCGTCCCTGGCACCCTGCGCCGCCGCCGGCGGCGCCAAGATCAAGGCCAATGAGGCAAGCAAGGCCAGGGACAAAAAGTTAAGGAGTGGGGTTTTCATCAGGGGAAAATCCGTCACAACATATCCGGTTTTGGATTTTGAACAGGAGGTCGCAGAGAAGTTTTTCTCCGTTCCCTCCTGATTTCTCCTGTTCGAAATTAGACATTTATACGATTTTCACTTCAAAATCGTTCTCTCACGGAGACACAAAGGCACGGAGAAATAAACCATATTTAATTGTTGTCTAATTAATTGTGGTTTCTTTGTGATCTCTGTGCCTCCGTGAGAAAACAGGAAGGTTGAAATGAAATTGGTATCACTCCAGTTTGATGATGAGGTCGTTGACGGGCGCCTTGGTTTGGGGGGCGAGGAAGCGGGCGTAGAACTCCCAGCCGTTGAAGCTTTGGTCGACCTTGATCAGCAGCAGGTTGCGGCCTTTTTTGAGGGTGACGGGCAGGAGGTGGGCGTCCTGGATCGCCTCGCCGTGGGTGGGGTCGCCACCGACGGGTTGGTGGTTGAGCCAGGCCTTATAGCCATCGTCGGAGCCAATGGCCAGCAGCAGCTGCCGGTCGGCGGGGGAGTCCACATAACAGGCGGCGTAGCCGACCACGAATTGCGGTGGTGACATCCGCAGTTCAACCTCGGGATTGGTGAGGCTGCCCAGATTGGTTTTGGATTCCGGGGAGTGGTACTGCCGCCAGGTGTTGGTGGTTTTGCCGGCCTGCCAATATTTGGATTCCGGGAAAACGGCGTCATGGGACATGCCGCGCTTGGGTTCAATCCCGGTTTCCCCCCGTTGTCCGGCCAAATAATCCGTCTTGTACCCGGTGAAACCGCTCATCCGGTCGCCGACATTGGGGAACGGTCCGCAGAGCAGCCAGTCGCGGATGAAGCCGTCGGCATCCGGGGCGAAGGGGCCTGGGCGCACCTCCTCCACGGGCATGCCGGAGAGTTTGGCGGCGGGTGGAATGACCTTGGTGTCATAGGGGGCCGGCCTGGCCAGGCGTTCCTGGTCGGCGGCGGTGCTGCCGTTGCCGAGGGTTTCCCATTGCAGATGGCCGTAGCCGGCCTGCCGGGTGAGCGCGGGGAAGTTGACGGTGATTTCCCTGGCCAGGGGCGTGCCTTCCGCGCTCAGCGTGTAGGTGCCTTCCGCCTTGACCACGAACCAGGCCTTGCCCTGGCGGTCGGCGAGGACGCCCTGGCGTCCGCCGGCCTGGCCGGCCTGCGGCGTCAGCCAGACGAGCGCGCCGGCCAGCGGTTTGCCCTGGGGGTCGAACGCCGCCACCACGACTTCGGCCATGCGG
>JBAZJM010000078.1:0-15608 GCA_041651315.1 Lentisphaeria bacterium
TGGCCAGGCGGAGGTCCAGCGGCTGGATGACCGCGATCACCTCACTGTCAGCCGCGTCCGTGTTTTTCAGGAACAGCGTCCATTCGACAGCCGGGAAGTCTTGGAATCGCACCACCTCGCAGGTGACGGACAGGCCTGGCTGAGGCGCTGTCCAGTTCAGGCGGAACGCTGCGGCGCCGGCCGGCGCGGGCCGCGGGGTCACCTCACGTTGCCCGGTGGCCAGCCATTCGGCGGCGCTTTTGCCGCCGTAGCGGAACGAGAATGGCAGCCGGGCCTCGGCGTCGAGAAAATGCGTGTTTAGCCAGCGCGTGGTCATGGGGGGGGAGTGGCGGTGGCGGGCGGTGGTACCAGGTGCTGGAAACCGTCCATCGGCCAGTGCCCCAGGCGGCGGAAGCCGGTGGGGACATCCTGTTTACCTGGCGGCCGGGCCGGCACTGACGGTGAAGCGCGGGTAGTTGCGCATCGAAAAACCGTGTTCGCAGCCCTGCCGGAGCTCCAGGGTCTTGGGGCCGGGGAAATTGTTGTAGACGATCCAGACGCTGGACGGCGGGCTGACATAGTCGCCCAGGCCCGTGCTCATGGAAAGACGGCATTTCGGGTTGGCGCGTTTGACATGATGAATTGGATCGTAGTAGTTCAACGCCGGGGTGTAGGCGATGCACCAGTCGCTGGCCATCCGCTTGAGCTCGGTCCGCCCCAGGTCGCAACTCCATGGAGCCCAGACCCCGCAGGAGGTGACGTCCCGGTCAAGGCCGGCCGCGGCCAGCGCCTGGAGGCCGCCCTGGCTGCCGCCGTCGACGCCCAGTTCTTTGCCGTTCCATTCCGGCAGGGATTTCACAAACTCCAGCGCCCGCATCACGCGCAGGAACATGCCGTTGAAATAACAGGTGTCGGCGGCGGCGTTCTCCTGCGGGCTGAACGCATATCCCTTCAAGGTGGTTTCCGCCAGGGCCGTGTAATAGTCCTGGGGCTGGCCATTGCGAATGCCGTGGGCGTTGATATGGAAATAGATTTGGTTTTTGCCGCCCTCAAGATTTTTCCAGGCGCCGTCGACCCCGTAGCCCATGAATGATACGGTGGCGGGAAGCGAGCCTTTGGCGGCATTCCGGGGCAGGGTGAGATAACCGGAAACGGGCATCTTGCCGGCGCAGGCGACCGTGACGTCGTAGGCCTTGACGCTGTCGTTGCCGGGAACTTCGGTCATTTCAATGACGTTCAGCGGCACGGCGGCCAGCTTTTTCTTCTGCAACTGCCAGTACCGGTCGAAATCGCCAGGCTCCGGAACGCCTTTCAAGGTTTCCGGGGCGACACCGGCGCCGCCGTCAAAAAAGATCGCCTTGCCGGTCTGGCCGTTGCCGCCGCGCAGCGCCTGGCCGTCCTCGCCGTACGCGGTGACGTAGAGCCTCACAAATCCCGCCTGGGCAAGCGAGGTCGTGATCTTCAATCCGTCTTTTGCGGAAACACCCTCGCCGGTTTGGGTGATCCCGTCGTCACCGGTCCGTTTCCATTTCATCTTTTTTCCAGTCACCGGCTGGTCCCCGTCCAGCAGGGTGACGGTAAACACCATGGGTTCGCCGGGCTGATAGACGGGAGATGGCTGGTTGTGGTTCCCGAACAGCGAGTAGTCCTGGGCGAATGATGCGGCGGCAAGCGTCAGGGCGATCGCCCCGAAGATGAGTTTTTTTAACACGTTTTTTTACTCCGTTATGGATAAAAGGGACGCGGGTTCGTGTTCGGCGAAACGCCGATGATATCGTCCCCCCGCCACTGATAATGATACGCGTCGCCATTGACCGTTTCAACGCTCGTCCGACTCGGCAGGGCGTAGCGGACCACGATCTCCGGCGGTGTGGAAACCGGGGTGCGCGGCACATACGCGAAGTCGCCGATCATCAGCAGTGGAACCGGCCGGCCACCGGCCGTCACCCGCACCGATTCACGCGGTGTCCAGCGTGGAATGCGGATCCACACAGGGTCGTGCTGCGTGGGCGTCACCGTCACCGTGGCCTCTTCGGCGCGGTCACTGACGACCCGGATGGCGTGGTCGGCGTAGTTGAAATGGAAATTCACCGTCAGGCCCGCGTCACTGCGAACGGCGATGTGCCGATAGATGTCGCAAAGACTGTGGAGGACGGCGGCGGTGACATCGGTGTAGGATTGCTGGCATCCCTCGGGAAAGCGGAAGCAGCCCCAGGCCCCCAGGAGCCGCCGGTCGACGCTTCCCCGGGAGTCCGTGGCCTGTGCCGCGGTGATTTGTCCGGGAAGAAGGCGCGCCCGAACCCAGCGTTCCGCATCGTCGAGCAGTTCCGTCTGGCCGTGCCTCAGCGCCAGCCACAGGGCCAATTGCGCCGCATCGCCGGGCGATGAGCATTCCGGGATGTTGGTTACCTGTCCGGGCACCTGTTCGAGATCGTGGGAGGCGTATCCCGACTCGCGAACGATCCGCCGAACCGTGACCCGGTAGGTGGACAGAACGGCGTCCACATACTCATGCTGCCGGGTCAGTTCGCCAAAGAGAAGCAAGCCGCGCAGCCCGCCCAAGTAGGAGTGGGTGTGGCCCGCCGGCTGGCCGTCAAGCGAGGCCAGGTTCAAGGTGCCGTCGGGATGGGTGCTGTTCTTCAGATGATAGCGGGCGAAGCGATCGGCCAATTCCAGCGCGAGCGGATCGCCGGTGCTCTGGTAAAACCATACCAAGGCTTCGATGAGGCGATCACTGGTCCCATGCGGTGTGAACCCCTGATTCTTGTCGGCGACTTTCACGTAGTCAGCGACGAAATTCACGTAGGTGTCGAACTCGTCCAGAATCCACGTGCCATCCGGCCTGGAGGCGCGATGGATAGTCTCCAGCATCCGGTGTCCGAGAGCGGCCGCCCACGGGCTTTTCCGGTAGCGGACCAGACTGTTGACCGCGAGCATGTACTCGCGCAGCGAATGCAGATAGAAATCCGGCTTGACGCCCTGCCAGCCGTCACGGGGGCCAAAAGGCAGGCTGTCGGGATTCTCACAAAACTTCCGCAGGTTCTCCACCATGGCCCGTTCCTGCTCGGGCGGGATTTTCCAGCCGAGGGTTTCCTCCAGCCGCAGCTGGGCGTCGAGCCAGCGGCCGATATTGTGGTTCCAGGCGTGGTCTTTCGCCGGTGCGCCGGGATCCGGAACCATGAATGGCGGCAAGTAGTTGCGTTCGGTGTTGCCGAGATCCAGCAGGTTTTGGGCGCCAAGTTCCATTGCCTGTTTCAGATGCATCATTTTTCCTCTCGTCCGAAATCACAAGCCAAAAAGCGAATTGTCGAGGGTTAGCCCGAAGATGTCGCTGCGTGACAGCCAGCGCACGCTGCCGTCGACATAGAGCGTGTTGGCCCCGTTGGCGTGCCGGCCGTGGTCATAGAGGTAATTCTGCGTTGGCTGGGCCAGGTCCCAGGAGGTGCCAAGATCCCAAAAGTACACCGTTTCGGCCCCCCCCGACATCCAGCCGTTCCAGACATTCCAGCCGCCGTCGGCGGCCAGGATTGTCGAGGACGGGCGGGTCAGCTTTTGCAGGGACGCATGGTAGGTATAGCCGCGGGCGGAATTCCAGCTTCCATCGAAGTAGAGGCAGCGGTTCATGCCATACCCCGGGTTGAGCTCGGCGTAGAGGTTGTATTCCTTGCGGATTCCCACCGACGGGCAGCGCAGTTTGATGGCTTTGAAATCATCTTCGACGCCGTTGGGGCTGCCACTGTTGGTCGGCACCCAGCTGGGATTGGCATAGGGCAGCAGGCGGAAAATGAAGCCGCCGCCGTTTGCTCCGAAGCCGAAGTACTTTCCTTCCTCGCTGGTGCCGTACCCCATGGCACCGTAGTCGGCCACGGCGGGCAAGTAGCCGTTATAGTCTTCGGCATACATGTAATAGGCGACTCCCCACTGCTTGAGGTTGGACAGGCACTGGACCTGTTTTGCCTTGTCCTTGGCCCTGCCCAGTGAGGGCAGCAGCATGGCGGCCAGGATGGCGATGATGGCAATCACCACCAGCAGCTCAATGAGGGTGAATCCCGCCGACTTGGTTTTCATGGACGTGGCACTCCGATTCTGCCGTTCCCGCCGTGGATTGTTCATGACCGCCTGCTTGTTTGTTTCTTGCGCCGGCCGGCGCCCTGGAGTGTCGGCGGGTCCTCACGCCGCCCTCCTAACGGACCGGCGCATACCAGGGCGGCGTCGAAGCCGCCGGCACTCCAAGGATGCATTGCCTCAGGGCAACTCAGCTGCGTTATTTTGATGGTTTGATTGAAAGGGTCTCAACCGTCACCCGGGCCAGCCCCGGCTCATAACCGGCCTGATTGGCGGCATAGCGGCGCAGGACGACGGTGGCTTCCTGCCGGCCACCGGGAAGCTCAACCACCACCCGGTAGCGGCCCGGCAGGCGCGGCACGATCCAGGCGGTGCCGGCCGGATCGGTGACGGCCCCCAGGCGCGCCACCGGCTGGCCGTCCAGCGGCTCCAGGACGACCGTTGCCGCCGGCACCGGTTTCCCGGCGGCGGTTACCGTGACCAGGGCTTCCTGGCAGCGTTGGGCATTGGCCGGCGCCAGTGGCGGAAACGATTCCTTCAACGCACCATACACCTTATTCGGTGTGCACACCGGCCGGCTGGGGTCAAACCAGTTGAAAACCAGGTTGCCCGCCGCGACCCAGGCCGTTTCCGCTTTGGCGTCCGGCCCCGATTCGCTGGGCCAGGGCACGGAAACCGCCGCCCCAAAATTGCACGTCCACCGGTCATCGCCGGGCGGGAACCGGCTCAAATCTTGGAACTGTTCGCCCCACGGGGTGGTTTTTTTCCAGTCACTGGTGGTGCAGTACGCCTGCAGGGCGGGCATGAAGACAAACAGCCCGGCGGCATCCTGGCGGTACCAGCGGATGGTGTCCCGCCAAAAATTGGCCAGGCCGTCCTCGGCCTTGGCCGCCACGGCGCGGTCCTGGTTGTTGACCAGGGTGGTGCCGCCCGAGTTGTGCTCGCCGTTGATGATCGGCCGGCCCGCAGCCACCGTTTTCCATTGCGAGATGGAGGCGCCGGTGAAATAATGCAGGTTGACAAACAACACTCCCGGATACCCCGCCAGCTGGTGGTTGCCATGCAAGTCGTAAAGGCGGAGCGGATCCTCCTGCTGCACCGTCCGTCCCATCTCCAGGAACAGCCGCATGGCTTCCTCGTCCGTGCTGTAACTGAAGTTCTCGTTGTCGACGGAGGTGAGGCCGATGCAGGGGTAGTTACGGTGTTTGGCGGCCCAGGTCCGGTAGTAACTTCGCAGGTTGGCCCGCCAGACCGGATCGTCGAGGTCGGGCCGCCCCATCACATCGGTGACGCCGGCCGGGCCGGGGCCCGGATTCGCCTCCTGCTCCAGCAGCATGCCCATCTCGGACGCTTCCTGGAAATAGGATTCCGTGATGTCGCCATGGCGGTGGATGCGCTCGATGGCGATGTTGGCGCCCCGGTCCAGGCGGAACAACTGGCTGGCAAAGAAGCGGTTGGCCAGCGGGAATTTACCCTCCTGCAAGTACCAGATGCCGCCGCCGGCGAGGAACAGTTCCTTGCCGTTCAGGAAGAATTTGTCGCCGTCGATCCACAACTGGGAGAACCCAACGGGGTCATAACGGACGTCCAGGGGGAGGCCATCGGCGAGCAACTCGGTTTTCAGCCGGTACAGGTGGGGTGCGCCATAGGCGCCGCCAATACCCCAGAGTTTCACCCCGGGCATGGCTTTTTCACTGCGCCATTCCGCCGTGGCCCCGGCGGCGACCCGCTGCGGCGCCGTTTCCAGCGCGCCCACGGGGCGGTCGTCATCCAGCAGCGTAAACCGGCAGCGCAGCGTTTTGGCCGTGGCGGCACCGTTCACCGCGGCCCCCGTCACCTTCAGCCGGACCCCGCCCCGCACGGGGGTGGTGATCGCGACATCCGCAATCCGGCACGGGTCGGGACGGTATTCCAGGAACACGTCCTGCCAGATGCCGCCGAAGTTGACGTTCCACAGGTCATTGACCGCCAGG
This sequence comes from Lentisphaeria bacterium, assembly GCA_041651315.1. GTDB lineage: Bacteria > Verrucomicrobiota > Lentisphaeria > Oligosphaerales > CAITYL01 > CAITYL01. The sequence goes on from JBAZJM010000078.1 coordinate 6,018, forward strand.
TAATTGGGTGCCGCCACATCATGGGACGGCACGGCCGACAGATCGGCCGCCGTGTCGTGTGAGTCCTTGACCATGACCCGCATCTCGTTCATCATGCCCGGCCGGACGGCTTGGGCCAATGGCACGGAAAACCGCTCGAAGCCGCCGAGGTGGTGGCCGCAATAAACGCCGTTGACATAGACCTCCGCGTAATAGAAGACGGCGTCAAAGCGGATGGCGACGGTTTGGGCGTTCCAGTCGGCGGGGACAAAGAAGCGGGTGCGGTACCAGCCCACATGATGGGTCGGATCCCATTTCTTGCCGGCATTGAAAAAACTGCCGTAGGTTTCCTGCCACGGCCCGTGCGGCACGCGGATGGTTTCCCACGTGGCCGGGGGCGTGCTCGGGTCGGTGCCCGGCTGGAACTCCCAGCGGCCGTTCAGGCAGACACTGGCCGGTTGCCGGGACACCGGCGCCGTGGTCGCTGCTGCCGGGAGGGTAGGGGGCGGGGCAGGGGGGGCGGTTGCGGCAGCCAAAACGGCTTCCGTCCGGTAACGCACGGTCAAGTCCAGCAGCCGCATGGCCCTGGCCAGCCGCCGGGCCGTCACGCTGTCCGTGACGGCCTTGGGCGGGGTGTTCATGTCTGCCCGGTAGGTCTCCATCCATCCTTTTAGTATTTCTGCCCAGCGGCCATGATAGTTGGCCGCCGGTGGCCCGGCCGGGGAAGACGCGGGAACGGCGGTGAGGGTCAGGATGTCCTGGCACCAAGCCTCTGCCTCGTGCGCGGCCCAGCCCAGTGGCTGGTTTGCCTCGGCCAGCAGCGCCTCCCGCCGCCTCTGCAACGCCGCCAGCCCCGTGGTGTCATTGCGTTCCTGGGCCTGGCGCAGCTCGCGCCGCCACGCCGCCAGGCGGGCGCGATGGCCGGCCAGGCCGTTGTCCACGGCTTGCAGGGTTGCCGCCAGCGACGGCGCCTTCACGGACGCCTCCCCCGCTTTGCCGGCGGTCGTTCCGGCCAGCGCGAGCTGGGTGCGCTGGCTGCGCTCCTCCAATTCAACCAACTTGGCCCGAAGCGTGGTTACCTGCTCGTACGAGCGTTCCACCACATCGGGCACCAGCCACTCGCACGCCATGGCCTGGGCCGGCGTCAGGAATGCCACCTTGGTCACATAGGCGTAACCCTCCCCCGCCGTGATCTTCACGCGGCTGCCCGGCCGCAATGACACATAGTCACGGGACACAATCCAGCCGGCATAATCAGTAAAGCCTTGGCCCTTGGAAATCAGCATCGGGTCGGCCTTACCCCGTTCCATCGGGATCGCCTGGCCGTCAACCTCCACGGCATAGCTGACCTTCGGCATGCAGTATTCCCACCCTGAAAGCTGGTGGCCGGTCCGGCAGCGGACCGCGATCACATACATTCCGCCCGGCACCGTGGGCAGGTAGAACTCCACCGCATCGCCGGTGTCGGCCAGGGAAATGAACTGCCCGTCCTTCTTCCAGTCGGTCTGCCCGACGCAGGCGGCACCGATCTTGCCCACGTCGAAAAACCGTTTTTCCGGGGCGTCGGCGCCCAGCATCAGAGTTTTGGACGGAAACGGGCCGTCGGCCAGAGCCAGCGCACCGCCGAGCCCGAGCACTCCCAGCAGGAATCTCATGGAACCGATCACGTTCACTCTCCTTATACGATTTCCATTTCAAAATCATTCCCTCACGGAGACACAAAAGCACGGAGAAATAAACCATATTTAATTATTGTCTAATTAATTATGTTTTCGTTGTGATCTCTTTGCCTCAGTGAGAAAACATGACGGGTGAAGTGAAATTGGTATTAGCCGGGGGGGATTGGCAAGCCGGCCGGCCAGCGGTCCGGCTTGCCCGTGGTTGATGCGAAACCTCAGGCGCGCCGGCGGAACAGCAGGAATCCCGCCCCCAGGCCAAGCAGGCTGAGAACGGCCGGCTCGGGAACATTCTGATAGATATCAACTCCATAAATGGTGTTGGATACGGTTGATGTGAGCACGCTGCTGTTGACACCGGTCAGTGTATAGAGTGGCGAAGACAAATAGGTCGAGATTTGTTCCGCCGTCAAGGTACCGGAAGCCGCGAAATCCGCGGCGGTCACACCGGTTATCCCTGGGGCGCAATAGAACGACCAGGCACCCGTGGTCGAGTTTACGATCAGGCTGAAACTGTATTCATACTGGTAACTGCTCATGCTGCCGCTGTCATACAACGGGGTGAGCCCTTCGTTGTTGTAGAGGTTAAGTGAGATCTGCCCCTTTCCTTCTCCATTGTACATGTCATGCGTCACGCACAGCCCCTTCGTCCCCCACGGACCTTGTCCACTGACAAACATGGTGCGATTACTAAGATAGGCGGTACCGCTGTTCTCGCTCATGACAAATTCGGTGGTCTTGGAAACGTCAACGCTTGTTTTGGAAATGAACTCAGCGTAGGCATATTGGGAACCGGACCGCGTTGCGGTCACCGAACCGCCCCCCGTCAGATCCTGGGTAAAGGCGGCATTGTTCGGGTCTGTTGAGTTCCAGGTGCCCCAGTTGTTCGTATACGTTGACGTGAAATCATCGGTGAAGATCGTGGTGCCACCGGTCATGACATGTGACATGACCGCCCAAGCCGGGGTTGTCCCCGCCAAGCTGATTGCCACCAGCGCCAGTGCGGACAGCGTTTCTTTCTTGGTCATCATGAGTCTTGCCTCTTGCTGTAAGGCTGTTTTGATTGGACTCTTCTGATGCAGCCTTTTACACCAGAGAGCCACGGCGAACTTGCTTGGGCGGCGATCCGCGCCGCTTACCTTCACGCATCACGGAACTGGAGCCACGCTTTTTCGGATCAGCAGACGGGTCGGGACGACCAGCGGCTCCGCGGCGAACGTCCGGCCTTCGATTTGGGCGCACACGGTTTCCACGGCCAAGCGGATGACCCGCTCGCCGTCGAAATCAACCGAGGTGAGCGGGGGGACCATGGCGCCGCCCGCCACGGTGCCGTCATAGCTAACGACCGAAATATCTTCGGGTATCCTGAGTCCGTTGTCCCACAACCCGCTGGCAAATGTGCCGGCCAGATGATCTGACGACACGAACACCGCCGTCGGCCGCTCTGGAAGGTTGGCGAATTGGTGTGCGGCGGCACGGACCAGTTGGGGGATTTGCGCCCACTGCCCCGGCGGCACCTTGACGTAGTGGTGGCTGAGCGCTATCCCATACCGTTGGGCGGCGCGCGCCAGCGGAGTCTCCTTGTCGGTTTGCGCCAACCCGAAGTAAGCCAGGCGCCGGTGGCCGTTTTCCTTAAAGTGCGCGACCGTCTCGTCCATCCCGGGCTGGTTGTCGGAGACGATGGAGGCCAACCCGTCAATGGCGTGGGCGATGCTGATGAAAGGAAATGTCTCCCCGACGATCTGGGCGTACTGGGGGGTGCCGTGGCGGATGGCGGTGCCAAAATAGATGACCCCGTCAACGCCCCGTGCCAGCAGGCTGTCGAACGCCTCCAGATCGTTCTTGGCCGTGTGCCATTTGATCACCGCTAGTACCAGGTGGAAACCGCGCTTCTCCACCTCGCGCATGGCCAGGTCGGCCAGTTCGTTGAAGTGCGGATTGCAGATGTCGCCGCACATGAAGCCGATGGAGCGCGTGCGCCCCCGCACCAGCGCCCGGCCGGCGAAGGAGGGACGGTAGTGCAGCGCCTTGGCGGCGGCCCGGATCTTGTCCTGGGTCGCCTTGGCGATCCGGACCTGCGCGCCCTTGCCGTTGAGCACCCGTGACACGGTGGCCTGGCTGACGCCCACGCGTTTGGCGATGTCGGTGGCGGTGATGGCCATGAATCCCTCATAAGCGGTTTGCGCATACGTATACGCAAGCCAAAATAACCCGGCCGCGGGAAAAAGCAAATGCGCGCCGGCTTGCGCGTTTCCGGATCCCGGTTATAGTGCTTCATATATATAAATGCATAAAGCGGTCAACCCCCGAGCGCGAACCATGCCGTTCCGGATCGATGCCAAGCTGAACACCCCCCTGCACCGCCAGGTCGAAAGCGGGATCCGGGGCCTGCTGTGCGGCGGACGCCACCGGCCCGGGGACTGGCTGTTCACGGAAGTCGGTTTGGGCAAGGAACACGGGATCAGCCTGGGGCCGATCCGGCAGGCGGTCAACGTCCTGGTGGCGGAAGGGGTGCTGGAACGGCGCCGGTCCAAGGGCGTGTTTTATGTGGAGAACGGCAAGCCGGCGGCGCTGGCGCAGCGCATCACCCTGGTGCTGCCGGACATCGGCCACAGCTTTTACGGGTCCATGGCGCGGGGCGGCGAGCATGAGGCGCGGCAGCGCGGTTTCGAGATTGTCATCGCCAACACCGACTTCAACCGGGAGCGGGAGGCCGCCATTCTCACCCAATTGGCGGGCGGCGCGCCGCACGTGGTGGTGCTCTGCACCAATGGCGGCGCCCACTGCCGGGAAGCGGTGACGCACCTGGTACAGCAGGGGTTTGTGGTGGTCATGATCGACCGGCACTTCCCCGGAGTGGAGGTGGACGGGGTGGAGAATGACAACCTTAAGATCGGCCGGGATGCCACCGCCTACCTGCTGGGGTTGGGGCACCGGCGGATCGTGCATGCCACTGAGACCGCGTCGATGGCCCTCAACACCGGGGACCGCCAGGAAGGCTATGAGCAGGCCATGCGGGAAGCGGGGCTGAAGCCTGAAACCCTGGTCATTCAGGGGGTGGACGAGTCGTGGGAAACCGATTGCGAACGCCGGATGCTGGCATGGCTGGACCAGCACCGGCCGGCGCTGCCGACGGCGGTGTTTGCCGTCAACGACACCGTCTGCGTGGGCATCATCCGTGCCATCAAGCGCTTCGGGTTGTCCGTGCCCGGCGACGTGTCCATTGTCGGCTGCGCCGACCTGGATCTGGCCCGGGCCCTGTCCGAGCCGCTGACCACCATTGACCAGGACAGCTACGGCATGGGCCGGCGCGGCGTGACCCTGGGCGTGGCGCGCTGGCTGGGCGGGAACACGGCCACGCCGGTCCGCGAAATTCATCCGCACCGCCTGGTGGAACGGATGACCACCCGGCGGCTGGAGCCGGCGGCAACGGGCGAAAAGCTGGCCCGGGGGAAACGCAAGAAGGAGGTGGTTGCCGCATAACTTATTGTTTTGCAGGGTAAAATGTTTTTTATGAGGCCAATCCAAAAAAACGACTGAGAATGCAGGTGGAGGCGAAAATGAAACGGCAAATGTGCAAGCGGCTTTTGACTCTGACAATGCTGGCGGGGATGGCGGTGGGGGTGTCCGCCCGCGCCGGCATGGTGGTGTTCAGCGACGACTTTTCCGGCGACTTGGGCAAGTGGACCACCAACTCGGGGCATGAATACATTTCCGATGGCAAGCTGTATTTGACACCGACAGGGAACGGCGACTGGACGGATCTGGTCTGGTCCAAACAGACGTTTTCCAACACCAGCAATTACTACAACCTGGAATTCCGGACGGATGCGAATGGCGACCCGCGCGGACAGGAGCTGGTGCTCATGCCAGGCGGCTTGGAGATCGACTTCGCCGCCTGGAGCAACCTGGCGGGTGTGACCTACAAGGGCACAGCGTTGGACCAGTATGTCAGCGGCACCGGGGTTGCCGACGCCGGCACGATGCGGACCATCAACATGGTGGTGTGGGGAAATGACGCCAGCATTTACGTCAACGGCGCGCTGGGCTGGTCGGGGACGCTGCAGACGGCGCCCGACTTCACCACCTACAGCCAGATTATCCTGCGCGGACAGTATTCCGTGATCACCAACGCCTATGACTATGTGACGTTGAGCGTGCCCGAACCGGCGTCGCTGGGGTTGCTGGCCCTGGGCGGGCTGGCGCTGGCCCGGCGGCGGCGGTGACAGACCAATGACGCGTGGACCCGGTGGACAAAGTGGACCGGGTGGACAGCGTGGACTGTCCGCGAGGTCCACCAAGTCCACCGCAACCCCAAACCGCGGGTTTCCCCCATGAAACGAACCTTCACCCTGATCGAATTATTGGTGGTCATCGCCATCATCGCCATTCTGGCGGCGATGCTGTTGCCGGCCCTGGGATCGGCCCGGGAGACCGGGCGGCGGGCGGTTTGCCTGTCCAACCTGCGGCAGCTCGGCATCGGCGAGCAGCTGTATGCTGAGGACTGGAACGTCTGGCCGGCCTGGCGGGAGACCTGGGATGAGGCGATTGCGGGGTATTTGGGCAACACCGCCAAGGTGTGCCAGTGCCCCTCCGATCCCGCCACCCACGCCGACCGGCGCAGTTATGGGCAGAATGTGTCCCTGCAGGGCACGTTCGCCTCCAACGGGGCCGCCACGAACACGGTCTGGGTGGGCCCCGCCAACTTGGCCAGCTACGATGCGGTGGACATTTATTATCCCCCCCATTGGAACACCGTCAAGGCGACGCTGGACCGGACGCTGCTGTTGTCAGACAAGTATTTCCCGGGGTATGCGGGCAGCGTTTTGGGCGGCGTCAATGCGGCGGAGGTCTACACGGGCGACAGTGCCTTTGGCCTGGTGCATGGGGGGCGCGGCTGCACCGTGCAGTTCACGGACGGGCACGGGGCCTGGATTCCAGTCTCCAACATGCGGCCGGTCGGCAGCGCCATTGCCGTCAAAGATGTGATCATCGGCCTGGCCACGCAGTGACGGGGCGGCCGTGATGCGTAATGCGTGACTCGTAAGGAGCGTAGCCCCATGGTTTGGCGTGGTGTGATGCACTGGGCGTTGTTGGCGCCCCTGTTGGCCGGCGGCGTGTGTCTGGGGCAGGGGATTGAATGGTCGGTGGAGAGTGCCGGCGCGCAGGTGGCGGACGGACAAACCACCCAGGCGATCCGGGTCACGGCGGCCAACCCGTCCCCCGCACCCGTGCCGGTGGCTGTGCGCATCCGGGTGGTGGATTATTTCCAGACGGTTCTGGCGGAGCAAAAACTGGAGACCACCCTGGCCGCGGCGGGAAACCGCGTGGTGACCTTGCCGGTGGTCACCGACCATGCCGGGCCGTATGTCAAGGTCGTGCTGTCGGGAACCGCGGGGGCGGCGGCCGTCGAGGACGAGCGGCTGGTGTTCACCGAAGTCCTGACCGGCCCCCGGCTCCGCCTGAGCCTGAACGGGGCGTGGCGCATGGCGGATGGCGTGCCGGATGCGCCGCCCCCGGCCTCGGCGGCGTGGACGGCGTGTGAACTGCCCTACCGCTGGCTGACCTGGAACGGCACGCACACCCGCTGGTTTCGCCGGGAATTCACCGTGCCGGAGGCGATGCGGGACAAGACCCTTGAGCTTCAGTTGAGCGGGGTGCGCTTCCGCGCCGCGGTGTGGTGCAACGGCCGGCGGGTGAAGGCGGCCGACACCGATCAGATGCCCTTTGCCGCCGACCTGACGGCGGTGGCCCGGATCGGCCAGAAGAATGAACTGCTGATCGGCGTCACCGACTGGCTGAGCTGCGTGGCGCCGGAACAGGTGCCCGCGTTGAAAGACGTCTGGTCGTCGGCGTGGCTGCAGGGACGGGAAATCCCCGGCATGCCGTTCATCCGGCCCTGCACCATGGGCATCGGCGCGGCCGGCATTTCCGACCCGCTGTATTTGGTGGCGACCCCCCGGGCGACCGCCTTGGAGCGGTGCCTGATCACGCCGTCGGTGCGGCAGTCCACGCTGGCCGTGCGGGTGGTGTTGAACCACCGTGAAAACACGTCACGGGAACGGCAGGTCCGCCTGCGCGTGTGCGGCCGCGAAACCACGGTTCCCGTGACGTTGAAACCGGGCTTGAACGAGGTGGCCGTGACCCTGCCGGTGGATCTGAAAACGCTCACCCTTTGGTGGCCCTGGAAACCGCACCTGTACCGCCTGGAAACCGAACTGCTCCAGGACGGCAGGGTGGCGGACCGCCTCGATGCCCGCTTTGGGTTCCGCGAGTTTTGGGCGGACGGGCCGGTGTTCCGGATCAACGGCGTGGCCATCCGCCCCAATGCCGCGGCGGGCATTCCCTTCGACTTCCCCGGCCTGGCCAATTATGACGACGGTTCGCGGCTTCGCAACTGGTACCGGGCGAAGAAGTTCCTGCGATCATTTGAAAAACTCAACGTCAACTTGGTCCGTTATCATACCGAGCCTTATCCCATCCTGATGTTCGACCTGGCGGACGAACTCGGGCTGATGGTGGTGTCCGAGGCGTTCATGTCCAGCCTGCCGGGCAAGCTCAAGATGGACGATGCCCGGTTGTGGGCCAACCTGCGGGAGTTTTACCCGCGCTGGGTGGAGCGTGAATTCAACCACCCCAGCCTGGTCATCCGCAGCATGGAAAACGAGCTGGGCTACCATCTGCCGGCGGCCGATCAGCCGCGCAGCCCCTGGGGATATGGTGATCCGGTGATCCAGTCGATCACCCGGGAAATGCGCGACCTGGGACGGCTGGTCAAGCGCCAGGATCCTTCCCGGCCGATCATGTACGAGGGGTCCGGGCCGTTGTTCTACGACGTCGCCGACATTTGCAACCTGCATTATCCGGGGATTCCCGGCGGCGACGGGCTTTATCCCGTGACCGGCCGGTGGATCGCCATGCCGACTGACAGCTACACCGCCAAAAGCTGGCAGTGGGACCGCAAAAAACCGCTCTATGTGGGCGAATATGATTCCTGTTTCGGCGAGCCCAAACATTTTGCGCCGCTGCTGGGCAACGACGCCTACGTGGTGGGTTATCTCCATGCCGCCCACGGCGCCATTTGGTCGTTTTCGATTCCGGGGCAGCGCATCGACGGCATGACCACCGGCGTGCCGTGGACCATCCTGACCTTCAACGACGTGGGGAATGAACTGCATGCGGAGAGCAACTGGAAGCTGGGTCGGTTCAAGGAGTTGACGACACCAGTCGCCAGTTTCATCCACCAGTACCGGGAGTGCTATTTTGGCGGCCGCACCATCACCCGCACCGTGACGACGCTGAACGACACGCTGGCTTCCTGCCCGGTCGCGGTACGCTGGCGGCTGGAAACGGCGGAGGGCGGGGCCGTGCTCCGCCAGGGCGTGTTTGACTTCACTCTGGATCCGGCCGGAAGCCGCCGCACGCAATGGGACTTGGCCTTGCCCGTGGTGTCCCGTCCGACGCCTTGCCGGCTGGTTGTGGAAACCCAGGCCAACGGCGCCTTGTCCCATACTGACCAGCGTACCTTGGTGCTCTATCCGGACACGCTGCCGGCGGTGGCCACGTCCGCGCGCATCGGCGTGCTTGGCCTGGCCGCGGCGGTATTGGCGCCCATGGGGGTGAGGGCGGCCGAACTGTCGCCCACGAATCTGGATCTTTCCGCGGTGGATGTGGTGGTGGCGGCCGGAACTGTCGGGCTGAAGGCACATGCCGCCGCCATTGACCGGTTCCTGCGGGCCGGCGGCCGGCTGGTCCTGCTGGAGCGCACGACGGCGCCGGATTTCCTGCCGTTCGCCCTGCCACTGGCGCCCGGTCAAACGCCCATGGTCTATGCGGATGACACCCGGCCGGGCGCCACGCGGACCATTCCCGCGCCGGGCTCCTCCATGACCATGCTCCACCCCCTGATTCCCGGGCATCCGTTGCTGAAGGGACT
>JBAZJM010000079.1:0-15601 GCA_041651315.1 Lentisphaeria bacterium
GGTCCACGACAACCAGGTCTACGGCCTGACCAAGGGGCAGGCGAGTCCGACCTCGCAGGAAGGCTTTGTCACCAAAGTGCAGCCGGGCGGGGTTCAGGCGGTCCCCTTCAATCCCGTGGCGGTTGCCGTGGCCATGAAGGCGAGTTTTGTGGCGCGCAGTTTTTCCGGGCTGAACGACCACTTGGTGAGCGTGCTTCGCCGCGCCATCACGCATGAGGGTTTCGCGCTGGTCGACATCCTCCAACCCTGCGTGTCCTTTAACCAAACCAACACCTTCAAATGGTACAAGGACCGTTGCACTCCGTTGCCGGAGAGTTATGACCCACGCGATTGGCACCAGGCGATGACCACGGCGATGACCTGGGGCGACCAGATTCCGATCGGGGTGATCTTCGAGTCGGCAGGCCCGACCTATGAATCCCGTTTCCCGGTCTGCCGGAACGGTGCGCTGGGGGCCCGGCCCGTTGATCTCGACATGCTGCAACGGATCATGATGGCCCATGGGTGATAAAAACGACTCCCGCGTGTAACGCACAAAAAACAAGGAAACATGAAGATGAAGCCGTACCTTCGCAAGAGTTGGTCCGTTATCCGTACGCTGGTACCGTTGATGGGCTTGGCGGCCGTCGTGACGGCGGCGGAGCCGGCACCGGCGAAAGCCGGGGTGGCCGCGTTCGCGTTGCCGGCACTGCCCTACGCCCAGGATGCCCTGGCACCCTATATCTCGGCGCGGACCATGGGGTTCCACTACGCCAAACATCATCAGGCGTATGTGGACAACCTGAACAAGCTGGTCGCCGGCACGCCATGGGCCGCAGGACCGTCACTGGAAACGGTGGTCATGGAGAGCGCGGGCCGGGCAGACCAAACGGCCGTGTTCAACAATGCGGCGCAGGCCTGGAACCATGCCTTCTTTTGGAAGTGCATGAAGCCGGGCGGCGGCGGCCGGCCGACCGGGCGGCTGATGGAGCTGATGGCCGACTCATTCGGCGGTTTCGATGCGTTCAAAACCGCGTTCCTGACCGCAGCGGGCGCGCAGTTTGGCAGCGGGTGGGTCTGGCTGGTTCAGGAAGGCAACACGGTGAAGATCGTCAAGACGTCCAACGCGGATACGCCGCTGGTTCATGGGCAAACCGCGCTTCTGGTCTGCGACGTTTGGGAGCACGCGTACTATCTCGACTACCAAAACCGCCGCAAAGAGTTTGTGCAGGCCTTCCTGGACCATTTGGCGAACTGGGAGTTTGCGGCGGCGCAACTGAAGTGACACACGGCTGGCCCCCCGCCGGGAGAGCGCATCATGACCGCGAGCGGACGTGGCACGTGACCCCCTGGATTACGTCTTGCGCGATCTGACCGGCCCGGACGGTCAATTTTACAGCGCCGAGGACGCCGACAGTCCCCGGCCGGGCACGTCAGCCCCCTCTGCCGAAGGTGCGTTCTATGTCTGGGAACAATCGGAAATCGTCGCCACCCTGGGCGAAAAAACGGCGGCGGTTTTCAACTACCACTACGGCGTCGCCCCCGGCGGGAACGTCGCCAGCGATCCGCAGGACGAATTCCGCCACCAGAACCTTCTTGCCGTCCGTCACCTGCTTGCGGAAACCGGCCGGAAGTTTGGCCTGTTCGCCAACGCGGTCCGCGCAGGTGCTGGAGGAGCCGCGTTACCTGGCCGCTGCCTATGTCTGCGAAAACCACGCATGCCAGTTGCCCACTACTGACGTGGCGACGCTGGCAGGATGCCTGAAGAACCAAAAGTAAAGGAGAACGGCAATGGCCACATTCATGAGTCGCGAGATCCGGTTGGCCTCCCGCCCCACCGGACTTCCAACCGCCGCCAATTTCACCTTGGCGCAAACCAAACTGCCCTCCTTGCAAGACCGCAGGTGCTGGTCCGCAATCTCTTCATGTCGGTGGCCCCCTACATGCGCGGGCGCATGAACGCCGGTAAGTCGTATGTGCCGCCGTTCGAGTTGGGGCACGTGCTCGAAGGCGGCGCTGTCGGCGTTGCGCGTCCATGGCCGGATCATCGCCTGCGGCGGCATTTCCGGTTACAACGAGGAAAAACCGCGGCCCGGCCCTTCCAATCTGTTTTACATGGTGACCAAACGGCTGACCATGAAAGGCATCCTGGTCTTTGATTGGCTGGACCGTCAAGCCGAGTTCGAAAAGGAAGTCGGGAATTATTTCAAGACCGGCAAAGTGAAACACAAGGAAACAGTCGTGCTTGGAATCGACCAAGCGCCGGCCGCCTTCATCGGCCTTTTCCAGGGACAAAACGTGGGGAAAATGGTGGTCAAACTGACGTAACGCGCACGTGGTGGTCTTCACCCACTCGCCGAACAAGGTGCAAGACGCATTGCGGCTCGGCGCGGATGAAGTCGTCAATTCCCGGAACGAAAACGAGATGAAGAAACATCTCAAAAAGTTTCCATTTCATACTTGACGCCGTGGCCGCGCCACACGACATCAACGCCTACCTCGTCCTGCTGAAACGCGACGGTACCCTCACGCAAGTCGGGGTGCCCGCCGAGCCGCTTTCCGTTCAGGTCGGCAGCCTGGTCTTTGGCCGGCGTAATTTCAGCGGCTCCCTCATTGGCGGCATCAAAGAGACCCAGGAGATGCTGGATTTCTGCGGCCGGCACGCCATCACGTCCGACATCGAACTCATCCCGATCCAGGCAATCAATGAAGCCTATGACCGTGTGGTGAAAAACGAGGTGAAATACCGCTTTGTCATTGACATGGCATCATTGGAAAAGCGCAGTGAATGATCGCCGCGCCGCCATTCTTTCATAAGTCACATCCCGTTTGACATGCCTTGGTGCCACGCAGAAAAGGTGGGGTTTTACCCCATGGGAGGGTAGGGATTAGCCCCATAACATTGGGCTCCGGCGCAGGTTACAGTCACCGGTAAGAAAAGAAAATGGACATTCCGGTGCCACGGGTGACCAGTCTTTGATGTTTAATTTCTCAGTGTAACGCCACAAGGTTAAGGAGATGTGTCATGGGTAAGATTAAGAATAGCGACATCCGAAAAAAGGCCAGTGACCTGGGAGTGACGTTCGACAAGGACGCGACCCAAACGGAACTGATCCAGGCCATTCAGACGGCCGAAGGCAACTGCCCGTGCTTTGCCACGTCCATGATCAGTTCCTGCGGCCAGGAGAGCTGCTGTTGGCGCGGTGACTGCCTCACAACCGCCGTTTGCTAGGGGGGCGTCGGTTCAGCTTCTGATCAACGTGCATTGGTGATACATAAAGTAAAGACAGGACGGTATGAAAGCTAAAATGTGGCTGATTATGGCAATGGTGGCAGGGCCCATGCTGGCGGGAGGATGCTGCACCCCGTGCAAGAGGCCGGTGACGAGTGTGCCGCCAGCGGCACAAAACAAGTGCGCGTGTGGCAAAGCGGTCCAGGACGTGAACGTCAAAGGCATGTACACGTGCGCCTGTTCGGGGGGGAAATGCTGTTCCTCGATTTCAGACAAGCCCGGCAATGCGGATTCACCGCTGACCAAGGGCTTGAAGCCACTATTGACCCTTGACGTGTGGGAACACGCTTATTACCTGGACTATCAGAACCGTCGCGCGGACTATGTCAACGCCGTACTGGATAAACTCATTAACTGGAGTTTTGCGGCCGAGAGCCTTGGCTGATGGCAGCCCTAACCGTCGCAAACCCAAAAAGAAGATAAGAAAGGCGCTTAACCATGCCCGCATTCGGATCACCGTTTTCAGGGTTGGCAAACCACCGGAAGCTCACGGCAGCGGAACTCGTCAGGGCCATTCGCTTCATGGTGGCCGCGGAGTTCGAAGCCACCCAGTTGTACATGCAGCTTGCCGAGTCAACCGACAACACGCTCGCCATCGCCGTGCTCAAGGACATCGCGGATGAGGAACGTGTCCATGTGGGCGAGTTTCTGAGATTGCTCCACGAACTGGCCCCCGATGAAGAACCGCTTTATGCCAAAGGGGCAAAAGAAGTGGAAGAAATGATCAAACAGATGAAGTGACGTCGTCCCGCCAACCATCATCCCCCAAGGGCATTCCGGTATGAACACGATCACAACGCACGATGGCACCCAGCTTTATTACAAGGACTGGGGTACCGGCCAGCCGGTCGTGTTCAGTCATGGCTGGCCGTTGAATGCGGATAGCTGGGAGGCTCAAATGACGTTTTTGGCCGCCAACGGCTGTCGCTGCATTGCCCACGACCGCCGCGGCCATGGCCGGTCGGGCCAGCCGTGGACGGGCAACGACATGGACACCTATGCCGACGACCTCGCGGAGCTGCTCACAACGCTTGACCTGAAGAACGCCGTCCTCGTGGGCTTTTCCGCGGGCGGCGGTGAACTTGCCCGCTATATCGGCCGCCATGGCACGAAACGGGTGGTCAAGGCCGTGCTCGTCTCCGCCGTTCCGCCGCTGATGCTGAAAACGGCGGCCAATCCCGGCGGCCTGCCCATGTCGGTCTTTGACGGGCTCCGCCGCAGCTCCCTCGCCGACCGTTCACAGTTCTATCGGGATCTCGCCAGCGGTCCGTTCTTTGGAGCCAACCGCCCCGGCGCCAAGGTCTCACAGGGCATGATTGACGCGTTCTGGCTTCAGGGGATGCAGGCTGGCCACAAGAATACGCTCGACTGCATCAAGGCGTTTTCCGAGACGGATTTCACTGCCGATTTAAAGGCGTTCGACGTGCCGACGCTGATCCTGCACGGCGACGACGACCAGATCGTGCCAATCGGCGCCGCTGCTCTCCGTTCCTCAAAACTAGTCCGGGACGTGACGCTTAAAATTTACGCGGGCGCCCCCCATGGCCTGGCGTACACACACCAAGCCCAACTCAACGCCGACCTGCTCGCATTTCTTAAAAAATAAACTTGCCGGTGAATAGGCCACGACAGGGTTTCGCCCCATGAGCGATGCGGTGGTCCCGGCGGTATTCTCGGCTGGAGGCCATGGGCATGAAACGCACAACCAAAGACCGGCCTGTCGCTGGCTTGGGGAGTGGTGTGGCCAAAGCCCCCATTCTGGACAGCCGCCCGGCGGAACATTCCGCTGTCGTTGCCAGCCCGTGCCCGGCGGGCGAGGCGCTGGCGGCCTCGGAACTGCGCTATCGGCGGCTCTTCGAGACGGCGAAAGACGGGATCCTAATTCTTGACGCAGAGAGCGGAATGGTGGTGGATGTGAATCCGTTCCTGGTCGAGTTGTTGGGTTTCTCGCGCGATGCATTCATTGGTAAAAAAGTCTGGGAACTGGGATTCCTCAAGGACATTGTCGCCAACCAAGATCACTTTGCGGAATTGCAACAGCAGAAATACATCCGCTACGAAGACAAGCCGCTAAAAACCGCTGACGGGCGACGGGTCGATGTGGAGTTTGTCAGCAACGTCTACTTGGTGAACCGCGAGAACGTGATTCAGTGCAATATCCGCGACATTACCAAGCGCAAGCAGACGGAAACGGCGTTGCGGGAGAGCGAAGAACGCTATCGTCTGCTTTTTGATGCCAGTTCGGATGGCCTCCTGATTGCCGACTCTGGCACCCAGATGCTTTCGCACGCCAACCCGGCCTTGTGCCGGATGCTCGGATATACCGCCGCGGAATTGACCACCATGAGAGTGGCGGATCTTCACCCGAAGGACACGTTCCCGAGCATCACGACGGGGTTTGAGGCCACCGGCCGGGGGGAAAGGCCGGGCATTGCCTCGCTTCCCTGCCGGCGAAAAGATGGAACGATTGTCTATGCGGAAATCAATTCAACCCGGTTTTTCCTGGCGGGCCACACCAATATCCTTGCCGTTTTTCGCGACATCACAGAGCGCCAACGGGCTGAGGATGAGCGCAACCAAACGCTCCGGTGGCAACAGGGCATTAATCTGATCCAGCAATCGCTCCTCGCGCCAGCCCCGCTGGAGGACAAGCTTAGGAATGTGACTGACGGCATTGTCCGGATCTTCGGCGCCGATTTTTGTCGGATCTGGCTGATTCGGCCCGGAGACTTGTGTGAACGCGGCTGTGTCCATGCCGGCGTGAAGGACGGGCCGCATGTCTGCCGGTGCCACGACCGATGCCTGCACTTGTCGGCAAGTTCCGGCCGCTACACCCACCTCGACGGCCAGGGCCACCGCCGGGTTCCGTTCGGCGCTTACAAGATCGGCCGCCTCGCGGCAGGCGCGGAACACAAATTCATAACCAACGAGGTTCAGAACGATCCTCGCGTTCACAACCACGAATGGGCGCGCGAGTTGGGCCTGGTCTCTTTCGCGGGCTATCAGCTCCGCATCCCCGGCGGGGAGACATTGGGGGTGCTCGCCCTCTTTGCCAAGCACCCCATCCGACCGGCTGAAGACGCCTTGCTTGATGGCCTGAGCAGCGCCCTGGCTCACGTCGTCCAGCACGCCAAAACGGAGGAATCCGTTATCCGGCTGGCAATGGCGGTGGAGCAGGTCGCAGAGACCATTATGATCACCGATGCCAACGCCACAATTCTCTACACCAACCCGGCGTTTGAGAAAAACAGCGGGTACACCCGCGACGAGGCCGTTGGACAGACCCCGAATTTTTTGAGGAGCAACCGGCAGGACGCGGATTTCTATCAGCGGATGTGGGCGGTGCTGGGGCGCGGAGAGGTGTGGCGCGGCCATCTCGTCAGCAAGCGTAAAGATGGCACAATTTATGAGGAAGACGCCTCCATCTCGCCGGTGCGCGACGCCGCCGGCAAGGTCGTCAACTATGTCGCCGCCAAGCGCGATGTCACGCACGAGGTTCAACTTGAAAACCAACTCCGGCAGGCCCAGAAAATGGAAGCGGTGGGCCGCCTGGCGGGGGGCGTGGCGCACGACTTCAACAACCTGCTGACGGGCATCATGGGCTACGCCGAGCTCTGCCGGGATGAAATCGCGCCCGATCATCCGATCCGGGAGTGGCTCAACGAAATCACCCGCGAGGCCGAGCGGTCGGCGGAGATCACCCGGCAACTCCTGGCCTTCGCCCGCAAGCAGATCATTATGCCACAGGTCCTGGACCTCAATGACGCCGTGGCCGGCATGCTCAAGATGCTGCGGCGGCTGATCGGGGAGGACATCAACCTGGCCTGGTTGCCCGGCGCCAAGTTGCGGCCGGTCCGGATCGATCCGTCACAAATTGACCAGATCCTCGCCAATCTGTGCATCAACGCCCGGGACGCCATCGCCGGCGTCGGCAAAATCACCCTGGAAACCGGCAACCTCACCTTTGATGCCGCCGCCTGCGCCCGCCACGCCGACGCCATTCCCGGCGCTTATGTGTTCCTGGCGGTCAGCGACACGGGGGCCGGCATGAGTCCGGAGACCCTGGCGCAGATCTTTGAGCCGTTCTTCACCACCAAGGCAACCGGCAAGGGGACCGGCCTGGGACTGGCCACCGTGTACGGCATTGTCAAACAGAACCACGGCTTCATCTACGCCTACAGTGAACCGGGCCAGGGGGCCACCTTCAAGATTTATTTGCCCCAGGTGGCGGACGAGCTCGCGGCGACCACCGTCTCCGACGCAACCAAAGCGCCCACCGGCCAGGGGGAAACCCTTCTGCTGGTCGAAGACGAGAAATCGTTGCGCCTGATTTGCCACCGCTTCCTGGAAAACATCGGGTACAACCTGTTGGTGGCAGGAACCCCGGAGGAAGCGCTGAAGTGGGTTGACCAGCACCCCGGCGACATCCAGCTCCTGGTGACGGACGTGGTGATGCCTGGGATGAACGGACAACAATTGGCGAAACTGATCCGGGCCCGCAAGCCCGGCGTCAAGGTGTTGTTCATGTCTGGCTACACCGCCGATGTGATGACTGAACGCGGCATGCTTGATCCACACACGGCGTTCCTCGCCAAACCGTTCACCCGTGACGACCTGGCCCGCAAGGTGCGCGAAGTTTTGGAGGCGCGCGAGGTCGCCCCCCCCCTGACGGCTTAACCCGATCCGGAGAAACATGAAAAAAAATCCGTTACAACAATTGGGGACGCTCGGCCAATCCATCTGGCTGGACTATATCCGCCGCGACCTGATCGCCAGCGGCGAACTCCGCCGGCTGATCGAAGAGGATGGGCTGCGGGGAATGACTTCTAATCCGGCCATTTTTGAGAAGGCAATTGTCGAGAGTCACGCTTACGACGCGGACATTCGCACCCTGGCACATGCAGGAAAGAATGCCGCGGCAATCTATGAAGCCATCAGCCAGCATGACGTGCAAAACGCCGCTGACGAATTCCGGCCGCTCTATGACCGGACTGACGGCCAAGACGGGTATGTCAGCCTGGAGGTCAACCCCCACCTGGCGCATGATACCCATGGTACGATGCAGGAGGCCCACCGGCTGTGGACGGACCTGAACCGCCCCAACGTTTTCATCAAGATTCCCGCCACTGCCGGAGGGTTGTCCGCCATCCAGCAACTCATCAGTGACGGCATCAACATCAATGTGACGTTGATTTTTGGCTTGGCACGCTACCGCCAGGTGATGGACGCGTACCTCAGCGGCATCACCACACGCCTGAATCAAGGCAACCCCGTGAAACGGGTGGCCTCGGTGGCCAGCTTCTTTGTCAGCCGGATTGATACGCTGGTGGATCCGCTGCTGGAAAAACACCTTGCCCCCGACGGAAAACGCGCCGGCTTGGCGAAACAGGCACACGGACAGGTGGCCATCGCCAGCGCGAAGATGGCCTATCAAATCTACCGGGACGTCTTCGGCAGCGACCGGTTTAAGACGTTGGCGGCTCAAGGCGCCCGGGTCCAGCGGCTGCTGTGGGCCAGCACCGGCACCAAAAATCCGGACTACAGCGACGTGAAATACGTCGAGGCCCTGATCGGACCAGACACGGTCGACACGACTCCGCTCAAAACCTTCGACGCCTACCGCGGCCACGGCGAGCCCAAACCCCGGCTCGAACACGATCTCCAAAAGGCGTGCCGAATCGTGGAGCAACTGCCCGAACTGGGCATCAGCATCGACAAGGTGGCGCAGCAACTGGAGGACGAAGGCATCGAAAAATTCACCGCGCCATTTGATCACCTGATGGCGACCTTGGCGCAACCGCCCTCCGCAAGCTGACGCTTTTGGGGCCGCCGGCTGAAGGTAAATCTCACGCCAGCGCGGTATCACGTTATGGTGCCCGGGGCGGGAGTCGAACCCGCATGATCTTGCGATCGACGGATTTTAAGTCCGTAGCGTCTGCCATTCCGCCACCCGGGCCGGGAAGCGTTCGGACGAGCGCCGGTGGGGGCGTTCGCCGGGCGTAACCATGCCACAGCCAAAGCAAAAGGCAAGCATGCACTGGCAACCGGATCCGCAAGGCGGTATAGTAAAGACTTGGTTCTTTTTACGGGCCGGTCCGCCCAACGGCGCCACGACCTGGAACTTTATTCATTGTCATGACGGATGTTATGAATTTGGAACCCCGGCACTTTCCCATCTCATCCTGGTATGCCGCCCTGGGGGATGTGACCTTCCCCAGCGTGTTCGTGCCGCTGGCCCCGGCGACGGTCCAGGCCCTGCTGGCCGGCGACGAGACCGCCGCGGCGGCCCGGGCGGGGCTGGACGCCCTGCGCCAGGCCCTGAGCGCCTTCACCGGCGCCTGCGTGGTCAATGCCGACGTGTGCGCGCCGGTCGACAGCCCGCTGTACCGGCCGCGGAGCGGGCTCTTTGCCGCCGCCACGGCCTGGCGGCTGCTGGCCGGCAGCCCGCGGGTGCAGGCGGCTTTGCGTGACGGCCAAACCACCCGGCTGGTGGTGCGGCCGTTCCGGCGCATGGACCGGACCCGGGAGTTCCGGATGTTCTTCTTCCGCGGCCGGCTGGCCGCCATGAGCCAATACTGCCTGGAACGGCATTTCCGCCGCCTGGCGGGGCGGGTGGAGGAGATTGCGGCGCGCGGCCAGGAATTCGCGGCGCGCCTGGCCCCCGGCCTGCCGGCGGACACCCTGGTGGCGGATGTCTACCTGACCGCGGAGAAGCGGTTCCTGCTGGTGGACCTCAACCCGTGGGGCCCGCCGACCGACCCGCTGCTGCTGCGCAGCTGGGACCGCGACTGGACGGTTCCGGCGGGACTGAAACTGATTCCTCCGCCCATCCGCATGGGCGGCGACGTGAAGGTGTCCTTTTAATGGTACGCACCGACAATCTCAAGATCGAAAGCTGCGTCCCGCTGACCACGCCGGACGCGATGAAGGCGGAACTGCCGCTGACCACGCGCGCCGCCGACACGGTGGTGGCGGCCCGGGCGGCGCTGGAAGACATCCTGAGCCAGCGCGACCCCCGGCTGATCGCCATCGTCGGGCCGTGCTCGATCCACAACCGCGAGGACGCCCTTGAATACGCCCGGCGGCTGCGGCGGCTGGCGCGCGAGCTGGAGCGGCAGCTGGTGGTGGTGATGCGGGTCTACTTTGAGAAGCCGCGCACCATGCTGGGCTGGAAGGGATTGATCTACGACCCGGCGCTCAACGACCATTGCGACCTGGAAACCGGGCTGCGGCTGGCGCGGCGCATTCTGCTGGAGATCAACGAGCTGGGAGTGCCGGCGGCCACCGAGATCCTGGAGCCGGTGGTGCCGCAGTACATCACCGACCTGGTGGCGTGGGCGGCCATCGGCGCGCGCACCACCGAGAGCCAGACGCACCGCCAGATGGCCAGCGGCCTGTCGATGCCGGTCGGCTTCAAGAACACCACCGACGGCAGCCTGAGAGTGGCGGTGGAGGCGATCCGCACCGCCCGCTCGCCGCACACCTTCATCGGCATTGCCGGCGACGGCCGGGTGGCGGCGTTCCGCACCCGCGGCAACAGCTTCGTCCACCTGGTGCTGCGCGGCGGCAACACCGGCCCGAACTACGGCTCCGAGCATGTCGCCTTCGCCCGTGAGCTGCTGCGCAAGTCGGGCGTGGAGCCGAATCTGATCGTTGATTGCAGCCACGCGAACTCCGGCAAGGACCCGCGGCGCCAAGTCGAGGTGCTGCGGGACGTCCTGGCGCAGTTGCGCGCGGGTTCGGACGCCATCCGGGGGTTCATGCTGGAAAGCAACCTGCTGGGCGGGCGCCAGGACGTTCCTGCCGGCGGCCAGCCGCAGGCCGGGCTGTCGGTGACCGACGCCTGCCTGGAGTGGGACGAGACGGAAACCTTGTTGAGGGAGGCGGCGGCGGTCGTGCGGCCGGCCCCCTGAGGGGCGCGGCGGCCGGCCATAAACTGATTGGAAAACCATGCAATCCGAACTTGAACGGTGGGTGACAGGATTTTCAGGCCGGGCCGTCTATGACGAGGGCCTGAAGCTGTTCCGGGCGGGAGCGGTTCTGGACTTGCAACGCCCCAACACCAAGATGCTGCAAGGCATGGTGGCCAACGAGCGGGGACGCTTCGAGCGCAGCCAGGTCACCTTCATCAAAACGGTGGTGGCGCCCTCCTGCTCCTGCGGCGGGCCGCGCGGCTGGTGCGCCCATTCGATGGCGACGCTGCTGGCCTTTTTCGAGCAGGCGCCAGAGGCGCCGGACGGCTGGGAGGGCGAGTGGCCAGCCGCGGCGGGCATGGCCAAACCGAAAGTAGCGGCGGCCGTCGCGTGAACGACGCCAGCAAGGATGTGGGAACCGGCAAAAACGTGAATCGGGAAACCATGCAGTCCGAATTTGAACGGTGGATAACGGGATTTTCCGGCAAGGCCGTCTACGAAGAGGGTCTGAAGCTGTTCCGCTCGGGTGCCGTGCTGGAGTTGCGGCGCCCCAACGCCAAGGTGCTGCAAGGCATGGTGGCCAACGAGCGGGGCCGTTTCGAGCGCAGCCAGATCACCTTTGCCAAGGAGTCGGCGGTCCCCGGCTGCACCTGCGGCCGGCCGCGCGGCTGGTGCGCCCATTCGGTGGCGGCGCTGCTGGCCTTTTTCGAGCAGGAACCGGATGCGCCGGGCGGCTGGGAGGGCTGGTGGCCGACCGGGGCGGCCACGGCGGGCACCCTCAAGCAGGACGGCGCCGCGCCGGCCGGGCCGGTCAGCGCCGGCCGGGTGGCGGCACCGCCGGACAGCACCACCGCGATGTTCCAGGCCAGTTCGGTGCGCCACCTGTTCCCCAACGCGGAACAGCCGCCGCACCTGGTGCTGCGCATCCTGCGGGACGGCGCCGCCGCGGACCGGCGCTGGTCGTCGGCGCTGTTCGAGGTGACCCTGCACGTCAAGGGGCGCGCCTATGCGGCGGCCAACATCCGGCACCTGGTGGAGAGCGGCAGCGCCGCCGGCGGCATGGTGTGGAACGATTTTTCGCCGCGGGAGCGCCAGATCATGCGCTATCTCTCGGCCAATGCCAACCCGGTCAAGGGCGGGCTGGAGATGGGGGTGCTGGAACTGGCCGAGTTCCTGCACGGCCTGGCGGGTTTTCCCGAGCTGTACCTGGGCGAACAGCGGCTGGAGCTGCACTCCGAGCGGGTGCAGCCGGTGCTGGAAGTGGCCCGGACGGCCACCGGCACGGTGCGCGTCCAGCCGCTGCTTGAGGCGCCCGGGGCCGGCCGGCTGCCGCCCGCCCGGACCGACATCCTCGCCGGGCGCACTGGCTGGTGGCTGGGGCTCGACGACCATTTCTGGTGGCTGCCGGCCCAAATGGAAGGGGCCTGCTTCCGCTTCATCCTCCGCGGCGAGGCCGAGGAACTGCCGGCCGCGGAGTTCGAACAGCTGCTGCTGGCCGGCAGCCGGGACGCCTGCGGCGTGCTGATCCGGGAAGCCGCGCCCGATGCCGGGACGGCCGCCCTCGCCGTGCATCCGGCCGGCTGCGATCCGGTGGCCTTCTTTGACTGGCGCGACGGCGCGGTGACCGCCCGCCTGGAATTCGAGTATGAGGGGATCCGCTTCGGGCCGGGGGCGTCCGGCGCCGGACAGCTCCGGCAACTGGTCACCCGCGACCCCGCCGCCGAGACCGCCGCGGGCGACCGGCTGCGCCGGGCGGGGTTCGTCTCCCGGGCCACCGCGGAAGGCGAGGAATGGCAGCTGGAAGAGGTCGAGCAGATCTGGGATTTCTGCCGTTCCGGCTTCGAGGCGCTGCCGGGGCATTGGCGCCGCTTCATGACCCCCGAGTTCCTGCGGGTGCGCGCCACCGCGGGCGTCGCCGAAGTCCAGATCAAGCCGGCCGGGGAAAGCATTTCCTGGTTTGAGCTGGATTGCCGGATCACCACCGTGAACGGCCAGGAAGTGCCGTGGGACAGCATCCTGGAGGCCATCCGCGGCAACCGCTCCACCCTGCTGCTGCCGGACGGCACGCTGACCCATGTGCCCGAAAGCGTCCGCGACCTGCTGACCCTGCTGGACGCCGACACCCAGTCGCACGAGGACACCCGCTGGCGCTTCCCCCTGTTCGCGGGGCCCGCCGTGCAGGCCCTGCTGGGCGAGACGGCGACGGGGTTCCAGACCAACTGGCTTGCCATGTGCCGGCGCCTGCGGGGCCGGGTCGAGCCGACGGACGACCTGCTGACCGGCGAACTGAACCGCATCCTGCGCGGTTACCAGAAGGAGGGCGTGGCCTGGCTGCGCCTCCTGCAGGAATGCGGGTTTCACGGCATTTTGGCCGACGAGATGGGGTTGGGCAAGACCCTGCAGGCGCTGGCCCTGCTGGCCTGGCGCAAGCGCAGCGGCGCCGCCAAGGCGCCCTCCCTGGTGGTCTGCCCCACCAGCCTGCTGGAGAACTGGCGCAACGAGGCGGCCCGCTTCACCCCCGAACTGGCCACCCTGATCATCCATGGCAGCCAGCGCAGCGAGGCCTTTGCCGAACTGCCCAAACAGGACCTGGTGATCACCTCCTACGCCCTGCTGCGCCGCGACATCAAGCATTACCGGGAACAGCCGTTTGACACCGTCATCCTGGACGAGGCCCAGCACATCAAGAACTTCCAGACGGCCAACGCCCAGACCTGCAAGGAGTTGGTGGCGCCCCACCGCCTCATCCTCACCGGCACCCCGATCGAGAACGCCCTGCTCGAAGTGTGGTCGCTGTTCGACTTCCTGATGCCGGGTTTCCTCAGCAACCACCAGGCGTTCAGTCAGCGCTACGAGTCCCAGGACGGCGAAGCCGGCTCCCTGGCCCGGCGGCAGCTGGCGGCGCGGGTGCGCCCCTTCATCCTGCGCCGGCGCAAGGCGGACGTCTGCCAGGAACTGCCGCCCAAGATCGAACAGGTGCTGTACTGCGAGATGGAGGGCGCCCAAAGCCGGCTCTACCACTCCTTCCTGGCCGCGGGCCGCGAACTGGTGCACCAGGCCAAGACCGAAGGGTGGCGCAACAAACGTTTCCAGGTGCTGGCCCTGCTGACCCGGCTGCGCCAGGTCTGCTGCCATCCGCAACTGCTGCCCGGGGAACTGCTGGCCGGGGCCGGCAGCCAGCCGCCCCCCTCCGCCAAGACGGAGCTGATGCAGGAAATCCTCATGGAATCGATCGATTCCGGGCACCGGGTGATCCTGTTCAGCCAGTTCACCTCGCTGCTCAAGCTGCTCACTCCCTGGCTGGACAAAAACAACATCCCCTACGAATACCTGGACGGCGCCACCAAGGAGCGGCAGGCGCGGGTGGACCGCTTCAACCGCGACACCACCATCCCGCTGTTCCTGCTCAGCCTCAAGGCGGGCGGCACCGGCCTCAACCTCACCGGCGCCGACACGGTGGTGCATTACGACCAGTGGTGGAATCCGATGGTCGAGGACCAGGCCACCGACCGCGCCCACCGCATCGGCCAGCTGCGCCAGGTGACCTCCGTCAAGCTGGTGGTGCGCGGCAGCATCGAGGAGAAGATCCTCCAGCTCCAGGAACGCAAGCGCGGCCTGATCCAGGAAGTCATGGGCGGCGTGCCCTCGCACACCGGCGAACTGTCCGACGACGATCTGGACTTCCTGTTCACCTGACGGCGGCGTCCGCCGCCGGCAGGCGGAGCCGGTGCAGCCGCAGCGCATTGCCGATCACGCTGACATCCGACAGCGCCATGGCCGCCGCCGCGATCAGCGGGTTGAGCAGCCCCGCCGCCGCCAGCGGGATGGCCAGCACGTTGTAGACGAACGCCAGGAACAGGTTCTGGCGGATGATCCGCAGGGTCCCCCGCGACAGGCGGATGGCGGTGGCGATCCCGTGCAGGCTGCCGCCGACCAGCACCACGCCGCCGGCCTCCTTGGCGATGTCCGCACCGGAACCGATGGCCACGCCCAGGTCGGCGGCGGCCAGCGCCGGGGCGTCGTTGATGCCGTCGCCCACCATGGCCACCCGGCATCCCGCCGCCTGCAGCTGCCGGATGACGGCGGCCTTGCCGTCGGGTTTCACCTCCGCCCGCACCTCGGTGATGCCCACCTCCCGGGCCACCGCGGCGGCGGCCCGGGGCTGGTCGCCGGTCAGCAGCACCGTCCGCAGCCCCAGGCGGTGCAGTTCCGCCACCGCCGCCGCGGAGTCGGGCTTGAGCGCGTCGGCAACGATGATCCGCCCCAGCCATTCGGCCGTGCCGTCGGGCCGTTTCCGGGCGACCAGCAGCTGGCTGCCGGCCGCCGGCTCCCCGGCCCCGGCGGCGTCCCCGGCCGGGATGCCATATTGCTCCAGCAGCTCCCGGTTGCCCGCCAGCAGCGTCACGCCGCCGAGCGT
>JBAZJM010000080.1:0-15392 GCA_041651315.1 Lentisphaeria bacterium
GGGGGGGGGCTGTGGTGCGGCTGGTATCTCCCCGGCTACGTGGGGGGGCGCCTGCTGCCGCAACTGTCCGCGGCGGCCGGCATCAAGGGGGTTTCAGCCCAGGTGCGGCGGATCGGCCTTACCGGCGCCGATCTGGCGGAGGTCCGGCTGGACTTGGACGGCTGCCGGGTGGTGGAGGCGGATTCGCTGCGGGTGGACTATGTGTTGCCGCTATTGCCGTGGCGGCGCGACCTACGGATCACCGCGCTGGCCCTGAGCGGAGTCAAGGTCCGGGCGGTGTGGAAAAACGGCATCTTGCGGATTCCCGGCCTCTATCCCGAGCTGGTTGAACGCCAACAAGGCAACGCGGCGGCCGGCGGCAAATCGCGGTTCAAAGTGGAGGAGATCCGGCTGTCGCGATGCGTCTTCCAGATTGAGACGGACGCCGCGGTGACCGAGATCCCGTTTTCGCTGGCCATGCGGCAGAACCAGGACGGCGGGATGGCGTGCAGTTGGTCGGTCAGCTGCGGCGAAGACACCGGCGACGGCACCCTGGAGTGGCGTCCGGCCGATGGCCGGATGACGGCCAAGTTCAACGGCGCCCTGCATCCCAAACGGTACAGTGGCCTGATCCCCGGCATGCAGCGCTGGGAAGGCCCCGGCCTGGTCAAATATGCCGGCACGCTGGAGCGGAAAAACGACGGCCGGCAGAACGTCGTCACCGCCACCCTTGATCTGTCGTCGCTGAAGCTGACGGCGGCGGGCGTCCGGCTGGCCAATGTCGACGCGGCCACGCCGGTCCGCCTGGCACTGACCGGCCGCGCCGGCGAAATCAACTATCGGCTCACCAATCTCGCGGTATCGGGCCCGGCGGGAGCCGTCCTGGAGCAGGTGGACGGCACGCTGACGACCGCCGGCGGCCTGCTCCAAACCTCGGGCAAGCTGCGGGCCAGGGCCTTGGCCGGTGCCTTGGGCAGCCCGGCGCTGGCCCTGCAGCAGGAGCTGGGCATGGAGGCGGACTACCAGGGGCAGTGGACCGCGGCCAAACGCCGGGGCAGCTGGAAGCTGCACGGCCGGACGACTGGCGCCAATGCTCCGGCAGCCCGCTTGCTGGCGGGGGGCGGCCGGCTGGTGGCCAAAGAACTGGAACTGGTGGCCGGGGGCGATGTCGATTCCAGCGGCAAAACCGTTGCGCTGGAGGCGCTGGCCGAACTGAAGATGCAGCCGGGGGCGCGCTGGACCAAGGCGGGCCCGGCCGGCCGCCCGCCCGTGACGGTGACGGCGGACGTTCCGAGCCTGAAGGTGGCGGCGCGCCTGGCTGCCGGGGCTTGGAGCGGTCGTGCGGTGCTGTCCACCGCGGTGGTCAACGCGAGCCCCCTGGGCCTTCAGGCCAACGGGATTTCCCTGACCCTGCCGCTGGCGGTCGGGGAACCGGCCGGCCGGCTCAAGGTCGAGAACATTCTGCTGAACGGCAGGCATCTGGCGGATGTGGACCTGGCGGTTGTGCGGGACGAAACCGCGGTCCGCCTGGATGGCAGCCTGAAGCAGGACTTTCTGCCCGGAGCGGACTGGAAGTGCCGGGCCGTCGTCAATTTCAAACCGTATCTCACGGGTGAACTGAACCTGCAAATCGACCCCTACACGCCGCCCGCCCCGTTGCCGTTGGGCGATTACTGGCCGAGCATGGCCGGCATGACCTTCAACGGCAAACTGGAAGGCGGCTTTTCCTACCGGTTCGGCGGCGGCGCCATGGGCGGCTCGGCGTTTTTCCGGTTGCGTGACGGGGTGGTTGGCAGCGCCCAACACGACTTTGAAATCAGCGGCATCAAGGCGGAGCTGCGCCTGCCGGCGCTGCCCTCGCTGCAGACGCCGCCGTCGCAACGGCTGGCCTGCGGCCGGTTCCGGCTGGGCAAAACCATGGTCAGCGAGGTGGCGGCCGACTTCCAGATTGGCGGCGACGGCGCGTTGCTGCTGGAGAATTTTTCGGCCGGCTGGTGCGGCGGCCGCCTGTACACCCACGCCCTGCGCCTGACCCCCGGCCAGCCCAACTGGAAGGCGACGGTTTATTGCGACGGCCTCAACCTGGCCCAACTGATCCGCGAACTGGGCATCGCCGATGCCGAGGGCCAGGGGGCGGTCCACGGGCGGATTCCGGTCACTTTCGGGGCGGCCGGAATTCGGCTGGAACCGGGGTTCCTCTATTCGGTGCCGGGAGAGGACAATCAGATTCAGGTGCGCCAGATGGAACATGTCTTGGATGGCATTCCGCCGGACCTGCCGCAATATTCCCAACTTGATCTGGCGGTCGAGGCCCTGAAGCATTTTGACTACCAATGGGCCAAACTCAACTTCCAGACGACCGGCGACGACTTGCGGGTTGAAATGCACTTGGACGGCAAGCCGATGCAGCCGTTGCCGTTTGCGTTCCGCAACGGCGAATGGGTCCGGGTCGCCGGGCCGGGAGCGGCTTTTCAAGGCATTCGCCTGGACGTCAACGTGGCCGTGCCGTTAAACCGGCTGCTGCAGTTCAATCAACGGATCCAAAACCTCCTGAAAGGCAAAAAATGATGAATCGTAAACTACTTTGGTCATTGGTGCCGGCGGCGGCGTTCTACGGCTGCACGCATCAGATTGAAACCAAGAACGACATCAACCTGAAACCGATTGAGATCAAGCCGATCCACATCACGCTCGACGTCAATGTCAAGGTCGACAAGGCGCTCGACTCCAGTTTCGGCGAGGTCGACAAGGCCCCCGCCGGCCAGCCCGGCGCCCTCACCCCGGTGATGGCTGACGGCGCCAAGCCGGGGACGGAGGCCCGGCCGCCGAATCCGGTCAGGGATGCCGCCCTTGCCCGCATCAAGGAACGGCTGCCCAAGATTGACGCCTTCAAGGCCGCCGGCGTCCTGGGGGAGGGCAACGGCGGATTTCTGGGGCTGATCAAGGACCATCCTGAAGCCAAGGCTTTGGCCGAAGCGGAAAATGGCGACCGCTGGACCATCTACCAGGAAATCAGCAAGGCGCGCAACACCACGCCCGACCTGGTGGCGAAGCGGCGGGCCCTGAAAAACCTGGAGCGCGCCCCGGCCGGCACCTGGGTCCAGGACCCGGACGGCAAGTGGCGGCAGAAGAACTGAGCCCGGCGTTCGTCCGAGCCCGGAACGTTAGTGACGGGTCAAATATCCAACCGCTGAAAGTTACTGGTTTGACCGGTCACTCCCGCGCCCAGCAGTGGCGCTTCGTTCCCGGCTCTGAAAGGTGCGGGTGGCCGGGTGGCGTCGGTCACGGATCGAACGAACGGAGCCAACGGAAATCCCCCCACGGAACAGGCCGGCGCCCCCGGGTTATCGGCGCGGTGGCAAGGCGTTCGCGGGGGCGTTACATTCGACCCCATGAGCCTGCTCCTCATCACCAATGTCCGGCATGACGGCCGGACGCACGACATCCTGATCGAGAACGACCGCATTGCCCGCATCGGGCCGCGGCTGAAGGTGCGCGGGGCGCGCCGGCTGGACGGCGATGGCATGACGGTGCTGCCGTCGCTGTTCAACGCCCACACCCACGCCGCCATGACCCTGCTGCGCGGCTATGCCGACGACATGTTCCTGCACGAGTGGCTGGAGACCAAGATCTGGCCGCTGGAGGCGCGCCTGACCGAGGAGGATGTCTACGTCGGCGCCCGCCTGGCCTGCCTGGAAATGATCCGCTGCGGCGTCACCTTTTTCAATGACATGTACTGGCACTGGCGCGGCACCGCCCGTGCCGCCGAGGAAATGGGGGTGCGGGCGCTGGTGGCGCCGGTGATCATCGACCTTGGTGACGTGGCCCGCGCCAAGGCGGCCAAACAAGAAATCCTGAACCTGCTGGAAAACTGCGGCGGCTTCAGCCGCCGCCTGCGGTTTGCCTTTGGGCCGCACGCCATTTACACGGTTTCCGGGGACACCCTGCGCTGGCTCTCCGAAACGGCCCGGAACAACGGCGTGAAGATTCATCTGCACCTGTCCGAGACCGACCGCGAGGTGCAGGACTGCGTCAACGCCCACCAGGGGCTGCGGCCGGTGGAATATCTGGATTCGCTGGGCGTGCTGGGGCCGGAACTGATCGCCGCGCACGGCGTGCATCTGAATGCCCGCGAGATCGAGATCCTGGCCCGGCGCGGGGTGGCGGTCGCGCACATGCCGGAATCGAACATGAAGCTGTCGGTCGGCGGCATTCTGCCGTACACCGAACTCCGCCTGGCCGGGGTGCCGGTGCTGCTGGGCACCGACGGCGCCTGCTCAAACAACAGCCTCGATCTGTTCCAGTCGCTGAAATTCGCCGCCCTGGCCGCCAAACATGACAGCAACGATCCCACCTGCCTGCCGGCGGCCGAGGCGTGGACCATGGCCACCCGGCGCGCCGCCACGGTGTTCGGGGTGGACGCCGGCGTGGTCGAGGTGGGGCGGCTGGCCGACCTGATCCTGGTGGATACGCGCCGGCCCGAGTTCACCCCCGGCTTCAACCTGATGTCGGACCTGGTCTATGCCGCCAACGGTTATTGCGTCGACACCACCCTCTGCGACGGCCGCGTGCTGATGCACCGCCGGCGGGTGTCCGGCGAGCAGGCGATTTTGGCCGCCGCCCGGCGCACCGCCCGGCGCCTGGCCGGCGGTGGCGAGGCTGCCCCGGCATGAGTGCGGAGTCCGCAAGTCCGGGGGGCGGGATGGCGGTGGCCGGCTGGGCGCCGTTCTGGCGGCGTTTCCGCCGCCGGCCGCTGGCGCTGGGGGCCGCCGCCGTGGTGGCCCTGTACGCATTGACGGCGGCTGCGGTGTGGACGGGGGGCTGGCTGGCGCCCAACGGCGGCCTGTCGGCCAAGGTGGAGCAGCAGCACCTGGAGCAGCGGCTGCGGCCGCCCTCGGCGGCGCACTGGTGCGGCACCGACTACCTGGGGCGCGACGTGTTCTGGCGGACGGTCTACGGGGTGCGCACCGCGATGCACGTCGGGCTGCTGGCCGGCCTGATCAGCATTGGGGTCGGGGTTGTGCTGGGGGCCGCCGGCGGCTATTTCGGCGGCTGGCTGGACGCCCTGGTGGTCTGGGTCTACAGCACCTTCGCGGCCATGCCGACCCTGCTGTTCATTCTGACCTTTTCGCTGCTGCTGGGGCGCGGGCTGACCCCGGTCTACATCGGCATCGGCATCACCAGCTGGGTCGGCCTGTGCCGGGTGGTGCGCGCGGAATTCATGCGGCTGCGCGACCTGCCCTATGTCCAGGCGGCGCGTGTCCAAGGGGTGGGGGACTGCCGCCTGGTCTGGCGTCACATCCTGCCCAACACCATGCACTTGGTGATCGTCTTCTTCACCCTGCGCTTCAGCCTGGCGGTGATGACCGAGGTGATCGTCTCCTTTCTCGGGCTGGGCGTCCAGCTGGAGCCCAGCTGGGGGGTGATGATCGCCGAGGCCAAGGAACGGCTGTGGCAGGGGGTGTGGTGGGAGTTGGCCGCCGCCACCGCCGCCATGTTTGCCCTGGTGCTCGCCCTCAACATTCTGGGCGACACCCTGCGCGACCTGCTGGATCCCCGGCTCAATAATTCTGTTTGAGGCGTGCTTGCATTCCCGCCAAGCCGTGTGATAGTACAACCTCGTTTCCCACCGTGCACCAGTAGCTCAGTCGGTAGAGCAAGTGACTCTTAATCACTGGGCCGAAGGTTCGAGTCCTTCCTGGTGCACCATTTAAGCTTTCGCCGAACCGCCGGTCCGCCGGCAAGTCCGGTTTTTAGGCCGCCATCCTCCCAAAGGGGTGGCGGTTTTTGCTTGATTCAACACTGGGGATGCCCGCCGCCAGTGATTGATACTCTGCGCGCACCGCACCGCGCCTCTACCAATATCCTCCAGTGCGCTTATAGTAGCCCCAATCTTTTCTACGTGTTGGCCGGCTGGACGGGTGACTGGGTTCCCCGCCGCCGGCCAATGGCACATCCGGGCGCCGGCGAGCCGGCAAGACAGCCCCAGCGGAGGCGTGAAACCCATGGCGGAACGATTGGATGCGCAGGCGGCGGAACTGAACGGCGTGATCGAGGCGGCAAACCCGGCGGTGGCCGCCATGCTGTCGGCCCGTGGCCGCAAGATTTACTTTCCCAAGCTGGGCATTCTGTCCCAGTCGGCCGAGGCCCGGGGCAAGGCGATCAACGCCACCATCGGCACGGCCCTGGAAGAAGACGGGGCGCCACTGTGCCTGCCGTCCCTGGCTTCCCAGTTGAACCTGCCCAAGGGCGCCGCCTTTCCGTACGCGCCCAGTCCCGGGGTGCCGGAGCTGCGCAAGCAATGGGGCGCGATGCAGCTGGAAAAGAATCCCGGCCTGCGGGGCAAGACGTTCAGCCAGCCGCTGGTCACCTGCGCCCTGACCCACGGCTTGAGCATGGCCGCCTACCTGTTCTGCGACGACGGCGACGTCCTGATCTCCCCCGACCTGTACTGGGAGAACTACGACCTGATTTTCGGCATCTCCCACGGCGCCCGCCTCGCCACCTATCCCGCGTTCACCCCGGCCGGCGGCTTCAACCTGGACGGCCTGCGCAAGGCGATGGCCGCGCATTCCGGCGACAAGCTGCTGATCGCCCTCAACTTCCCCAACAACCCCGCCGGCTATACCCTGCTGGAAAAGGAAGTGCCGGAACTGAAGAAAATCCTGCTGGCCGAGGCGCAGGCCGGCCGGCAGCTGGTGGTGTTGCTCGACGACGCCTATTTCGGCCTGGTTTTCGAGGACGGTGTCTGCCGGCAGTCGCTGTTTGCCGAACTGTGCGACGCCCATGAAAACCTGCTGGCGGTCAAGCTCGACGGCCCGACCAAGGAGGATTATGTCTGGGGGTTCCGGGTCGGTTTCATCACCTTCGGCGTCAAGGGCGGCACACCCGCCCTCTACCAGGCGCTC
This sequence comes from Lentisphaeria bacterium, assembly GCA_041651315.1. Classification (GTDB taxonomy): domain Bacteria; phylum Verrucomicrobiota; class Lentisphaeria; order Oligosphaerales; family CAITYL01; genus CAITYL01. The sequence continues at coordinate 6,888 of JBAZJM010000080.1, forward strand.
GAGGCCAAGTGCGCCGGCGCCATCCGCGCCAACCTCTCCAATGTGTCGCTGCCGGCCCAGTCCATGCTGTTGGCGGCCTGGAAAAACCCCGCCTATGCCGCCGAGAAGCAGCAGGCCTATGAGACCCTCCGGGCGCGTTATCAGGAGATCAAGCGGGTTTTGGCCGCCCATCCCGAGTACCGCACGGAGTACACGGCATTGCCCTTCAACTCCGGGTACTTCATGTGCGTCAAGCCATGCCGCGCCGATCCGGAGCAGGTGCGCCAAAAGCTGCTGGCCGAGCACTCCACCGGGGTGATCAGCCTGTGCGGCATCCTGCGCGTGGCCTTCTCGGCCACCCCGCTGGCCAAGATCGAGACCCTGTTTGCCAATCTTTATCAGGCCTGCCGGTCGGTGTAAGGTTTTTAGGCTGTAGGTCGTCAAAAGCTTACCCCAAGCCGGCATCGCCGGAACCCAGGGCCGATGTCCTGTCCTTTCCGAGCCGCGAACGAAGCGCCACTCCTGGGCGCGGGAGTGACCGGTCAAACGCCATCACCCCTTTTATCGGGTCAACCGGTTGACCCGTCACTGGCGTTCCGGGTTCTGATCGCCGCCGGACTCGGGATGCTTGCCGTTCCCTGGCCTGAACAGCGGACGGACAGGCGCCCGAATGGGCATGTCGGATAACCGATTGGCCTGAAAAATGCTATAGTGGAGTATATTTGGTGTGCCGCCGGCGAATGGCCGGGTGGGGTTGGGTCAATTCCGCGGGGCGGTGGTTGCCGAAGCCGGAGACCTTGCAAATGACCCTCAAGTTGAACCGTAGCGGATGGATGCGCCGTTTTTTTACCTTGCCGGAAGCCGTGATCGCCTGCGCCATTTGCGGCGTCGGCCTGGCGTCGGCGGTGACGTTGATCTCGTTCAATTTGTGGGTGGTGCACTTCGCAGAAGTGCGAATGGCGTCGATGCAAATTGCGAAAAACCGCCTGGAACAGGTGCGCCTTCTTGGGTTCTCGGACCTGCCCACGCTGGCTGAAACCAACGTCAAGGTCAATGCGCAGGGGTTGCCGGCGGCGAATGGGCTTTATACCCGCACGACGGTGTTGACCGGCCCCGACGACCAGGAATGTTATCAGGTGACGGTGACGGTGACCGCCGCCACGGGGCATGGCCGGCCGCCGGTCACCGTTTCGATGGATACTTTGGTGCTGGACAAAAATCAGGTGGTAATGGGAGGGTGACGGTACATGCGCCGACACGTTTTCACCTTGGCGGAATTCATGGTCGCCAGTTCCATTCTGGTGATCCTGATGGTGACCGTGGTGCCGCTGGCCATGGGCTCCCTTCGCGCCTACATGTCCGCCCGGGTGCGCAACGATTTGGAGAGCAAGGCCGAGGTGGCCCGCGAACTGATCAAGCGGGACATGGAGTATTCCGCCCAGCGCGAGATTGTGATCTCGCCGCGTGATGGCGGAACCATCAAGGGCATCTGCTTTCCGGTGCTGCGCCGTTCCGGCAATCCGACCACCTCGCCGGTGGACGCGGTGACCGGCGAAATCTCCTGGACCCAGATGGTGTTCTACCACCTCTACGGCAGTGCCCCCATGCAGTTGCGGCGGACCGTGCTGACCTTGAAGGACGGCAAACCCGGCACCATCACGGCGCGGCAGACGCAACTGGACGGCATCGTGTCCAGCGGCGTCCTGAACGGGGCCGTGACCAAGGTGCTGCTGCCCTCCCTCCTGAATTACGCGATCACCACCAAGGACCAGGAACTGGACGGGTATGCGGCCTCGGTGCAGCTGGCCAACATCCGCCTGGGGGTGGCCACCCTGGCGCCGGGCGCCCATACTTTCACCTTCCGCATGACCGGCAAGAATCCCGCCTCCAGCGGGTACACCCTGGCGCTGGACACCTTGTCGGTCGGGGCGGCCGAGGCGACGCTGGAGGGGGAACATTATGTGGCCACCGCCACCGCCAACGGCGCCTCGGCGCCGCTCTTCCAATCCATGAACACGTCGGCCGGCTGGAGCAACGTGGCCCAGCTGCTGTTCCAGGCGGACAGCAGCGGCGACTCGATGTCCTTCCCGTTCTATTTCAACACCTGGCTGGAAAGCACCTTCAGCGCCCCGACGGCCAGTTTCTCCTCCCTGCGCCCGGCCTATTCCAGCGGCGCCGGCGAGACGGTGCTGCAACTGGTTGGCAACAAGACCTGCTGGGATCCCGGCACCCAGACCGGGGACACGACGGGCAAGGCCAGCGAGGATCTGTCCAACAAGACCATCCGGGTGGTGGTGAGCGGCGCCAACCTGGTCAGCCAGGGGCAGCGCGCCCGGGTAACCTTCACTGCTGCACCCTCCGATGCCATTGCCATCTCCTCCGCCTACATCATGCGGCGCCAGTCCGGCAACAACGGCGTGCCGGGCACGGCCTGCCAGCTGACCTTCTCGGAGGCCACCGGCGGTTTCGGGGCGTGGGCGTACAACAGCAATGCCAGCGTCGTTATGGCCAGCGGCGTCACCGTGCAAAGCGACTACGCCGACCTGGTCATCGATCCGACCAAGGATTATCTCATCACCTATCACGTGGCCGCCGGCCGCGCCACGGTTTGGGATCCCGCGGACAGTTCCCGGCCGCCGGCCACCACCCCGGTCAACAGCTGGGAGCTGTCCGAATCGGGCAGCGACTCCTCCAGCAGCGCCAGCTGGGACAGCCTGACGGGGGTCAATGCCAGTCCGCTGATCCCGGCGGTGAGCTCGGTGTATGCCTCCTACGCCGCCAGCGGCGAATTCCTCTCCCAGGTGTTCGACACCCAGACGGACAGTCCGACCTTCCGCGAACTGCTGTGGCGCACCTATCCCGCCGGCAGCGGCCAGGTCGCCGTCAGTGTGCGCGCCGCCGCCACGGCGGCCGCGGTCCTGAGCCAGGGCTGGACCGCCTACAGCGGTTCCAATGCGGCCAAGACCTTGGCGCTGACCGGCCGCTACGTCCAGTTCAAGGCGGCAATGACCGCCGGTTACCCCTACACCTCCGCCCCCGTGCTGCGCGACGTCCGCCTCACCTGGGACGGCGCCGGCACGCAAGCCGTGGATATTGCCGCGGTCATTGCCAAGGGGCCTGACCGCGGCAAGTTCCAGTTCCTGGTGGACGGCAGCAAGCCGCCGGTGGCCGGCGCCCATTTTGAGTTCACCCAATACCAAGACTATCTCAAGGAACGCTTCACCAACACCCTGTCCGTGGATCTTGAACCGCGGAACCCTTAAAAGCAGAAATTGGGAAAGCAGAAAGCAGAATGAAAACCCCACCATTCCATCCTGCCGGGGGTGTTGTGGATCGCGCTGCGGAGCACGGTTCGGCCCTTGTGCTGTCCATGTTTTTCATGTTCCTGCTCACCCTGGCGGCCGCCAGCATGACCCTGATGGCGCACCAGGGGCTGTTCATGAACCGCAAGCTGGTCGACCGGGCCCGGGCTCAGGAAATCGCCAACGGAACCCTTGAACAGTCCATGGGGTGGATTGCCAAGCACCCGGACAATACGGCCGCCGACTTGCCGTCCAATTTGCGGGTCGGCAACCTGGGGGCGGACGGCACCTATACCGTGGCGGTCACGGATTTCGGCCTCGGCATGTACCGGCTGCTGGCCACCGGGACCGTGGCCCCCGGCACCCTGCGGCAAACCTCGCAGCGCGTGGCGGCCTATGTGCGCCGCTCCAATTATGCCCAGGCGTTCGGCACCGCCGTGTTCTCCAACGGCAACATCAGCGTCGGCGGCAACTACGATGTCCACTCGGGCGGCACCCACAGCAACGGCAACACCACGATTTTCGGCAGCTCAAGCGTGAACGGGGCGACGACCGCCCACGGCACCTGTTCCCCCTCGCCGCCGGGGATCAGCGGCGCCGCCGCCATCGCCTTCCCGCTGATGGACTACGACTATTACATCTCCAAGTCCGGCATCACCGTGGTCAACGGCAACCTCAAACTCAACAGCAAGGGCAGCTTCACCCCCAGCGGCGGCATCCTCTATGTCAAGGGGGATCTCACGGTCAACGCCCAATACACGGTCAACGGCATGATCATCGTCACCGGCAGCGTCAAGGTGGTGGGGCAGGGGCTGACCGTCAATCCCATGGGGTTGCCGGGCATCGTGGCCATCACCGGCGACATTGACCTGGCGGGCGGCAGCGAAGTCAACGGCCTCGTCTACACCGGCATCGGCCAGGTCACGGCGAACGGCAATTCCACCATCAACGGCAGCATCATCGCCAACGGCACCTGCACGCTCAGCGGCACCGGCGTTCTCTATTACGTTTCCGGCACCGACCCCGCCGTGCTCAACGATCCCAAGGTGCACGTGCTGGCCTTGGAGGACGTGGCGGATTGAGGCGGAAAAGCAGAAATGGGGAAAGCAGAAAGCTGAAAATTAAGCCCCCTTCACGCATCACGTGTCACCGGTTTTTAACTGGCGCCGCAGGTCAGACGGACGGCGGGGCCGCCGGTCTCCGGCAGCCGGCCGTGTTCGGCCCGGCGGACGCCCGGCAGCCAGATGATGGTCCGGCCGGCCAGCACGACCGGGGCGCGTGAGCGCCGGTCCCGGGCGATGCCCGCGTCCTGGAACAGGTCCTGCAACTTGCGCGAGCCGGCGCCGCCAAAGGGGCGGAGGCGGTCGCCGGGGCGCCAGGCGCGGACGGTCAGGATTTCCGGAAGCGATCCGGGCGCAAAAAATTCATCCATGGCCGGCGGTTCCGCCGCGGCCCGCCGTTGCGGAGTCCGCACCGTTTCCTGGGCGCGCAGCACCAGTCCCGCCTCCGGCAGTTCGAGGACGGGGTGAATCCGCCACTGCCAGCGCCGGGTTTTCAGGGGCGGCGGTGGTTGCCGGTGGGCCGCCGGGAGGAGCCGCAGGCCGGCCGTTTCCACCGCGACGCTCAGGCCGTTGCCCAGCGGCACGCGGCGCGGCCGGGCATCGGTGGCGGCGAGCGCCGCCTGCAGCCGGCGGACGGCGGCGGCGGGCGGGGGCAGTTCCCCGCCGGCGGCGCGTTCCAGCCAGCGCCGGAACACCCGGGCCAGCAGCGCGGGGGTCAGGGCGGCCCAGGCGGCGCGGGTGCGCGGCCGGCGGCGTGCGGCGAGGGCGTCCAGGCAGGCGGCGTCCGCGCGCAAATTGTCCAGCGACAGGGCCAGGCCGCCGTCACCGCCGAACAGCTCGCGCCACAGCGGCAGCAGCCGGTGGCGCACCGCATTGCGGCGGATCGCCGTGTCGGCGTTGGTGTGATCCTGCCGCCAGTCGGTGACTCCCTGGCGGCGGAGCCAGGCTTCGAGTTCGGCCCGGCGCGTGGCGAGCAGCGGGCGCAGCAACAGCGCGCCGCCGAGCCGCCGCCGGCCGCGGAGTCCGCACAGGCCGCTGCTGTTGGCGCCGCGGGCCAGGCGCAGCAGCAGCTCCTCCAGGGCATCGTCGGCATGATGCCCGAGCACTGCGGCGGTGCCGGCCGGGAGCCGGGTCGTCCAGAAGGCGAGGCGGCGGCGCCGCGCCGCCATTTCCAGGCTCTCGCCCGGGCGGCGGTGCTGCGGCACGTTCAGCCGTTCCAGGCGGAACGGAATGCCGCGGCGGCGGCAGAAGGCGGCGCACCAGGCGGCATCGGCATCCGCGGCGGCACCGCGCAGTCCATGGTGGAAATGCACCGCGGTCAGCGGCAGGCCGGGGGCCAGTGCGGGGAGGAGCAACAGCAGGGCGGTGCTGTCGGCGCCGCCGCTGAACCCGACCCACAGCTGCCGCACGCCGGCCAGCAGCCGTTGTTCCACGGCCTGCGCCTGGAGACGGCGGGGCAGGGAATCCTCAGATTGGCGGACAGCCGGGGACATGCCGGCCAATGTAGCCGTGATCCGGGAATCGGAAACCGTGGTGCCTGACAAAGAAACGGCGCCGGGGGAGGGCCGGCGCCGTTGTTGGGGGTGGCAAGAACCGGGAAATCAGGCCGTCCGGCGGCGGCTGCCGCCCAGCAGGAGAGCCGTGAAGGAACCGAGGATCAGCAGCAGGGACGGTTCGGGCGCGGCGAAGAAGGTGCGGACGTTGCCGGCGCCAACATCGACCACGAAGATCAGGTCGTTGTAGTCCAGATCCCCGCCCCCGTAGGTGTCCTCGACCGTCAACAGCAGATAGGGGCTGTCCTTGACGGCATAGGCGTAGAAATGCACCAGGCCGTCAAGGTTGGCGGTGGCATCGGTGGACAGCACCTTGTTCAGGTCATTCGGCAGTTTGTAGCCGAGATTGCTGGCGCCGTCGGAGATCACGAAGAAGTCCAGGTTGGTGCCGGCGGCAAAGGTGCCCAGGTCGACATAGTCCCCGGCGGTCCGGGGGGTGGGGCTGGAGGAGTCGAGAAAGGCCAGCTTGGGGGTGCCGGAATCCACGCTCGCGCCGGCGCTGTTGAAGCCGATGCTGTTGTGATAGTCGGCGTTTTCGCCGCAGAAATAGAGGCGCGATGCCGAGGCCACGGCGAAGTTGATCTTGGAGGGGTCGATCTGCTGCACCGTATAGCCCTCAAGGCTGAGGCCGGAATTCAGGTTCCGGCTGGTCAGGGACTGGGTGAGCGGCAGCAGGGAGGTGCCGAACGTCTGCGCCGCGGCGTCACCCTGGCTGAGGGCGGTCGTGGGCAGTACCGACAGGTTGAAGGGGGTCTTGGTGGGCGGCTTGGCCGCCAAGGCCGCGGGCAACCACAGGCTGGTGGCAGCCATCAAAAACAGGGTCAGGGCGTTTTTCATTAAAAAATCTCCTCCACGTTTATCCTTGGGGTCATGGGTCCGGCTTCCCTGCCGGACGGGTGGCGAACGTAAAAACCTCACAGTCCCGAAACGAAGGAACTTTAGGAGTCCGTTCAGGGCACCACCGTATTTTGAAGATAGCACGTTTTTCCGAAAAAGCAAATTATTTTGCAAAAAATCGGCCGTGGGAGCGGTGCTGTAGCGGCGCCTGTGCCAGGCGCCCTCCACAAAACCCTGAGGCCGCGACACCGGATCACCCCACCGGTTGCGGCCTGGCCAGCGTTTATGGCACGGTATTTGCTTTGTGCACTTATATTCTTCCAAGTAGGGAGGCTGGAGTCAACATGCTGTGGCGCTGGACAACTCCGAAGCACGCCGGGCATCATGCCGCAACGGGTGAGGCGGTGGGAACGGCGTTTTTGGCCCATCTGCGCAAGACGGGGCTGGAGATGGCCGGTCCGGATTTGGCCGACTGGTACTATGCGGCGCGTGACGCCGCCCAGGACCGGCAGCCGCTGATGGAGCTGGCGGAGGCCAACCCCGGCATTGCCACCCGGTTGCTGCGGCTGGCCAGCACGGCGCCGACCGGCCGCATTCCGCCGGCCCACAATCTGACGGAGGCGTTCGATCGGCTCGGCACCGGCCGCGTCTTTGAAACGGCGGCCATGGCCCTGACCCGCAAGGTTTTTCTGGAGGGCGAGGCGGTCAGCGGCGGCGAGCTCGGCGAGTTTTGGCGGCACGGGGTGGCCGTCGGCATCCTGCTGCGCTGCCTGTGCGAACAGATGGAGGAGGCGGCGGTCCTGCCGCCCGGCCAGGCCTTCCTGGCCGGCCTGCTCCACGACATCGGGCTGTCCGCCCAGTGCCGGCTGCTGGGGGCGGTGCGCTGGCGGATGATCCTGGATGGCTGGCGGGGCGGCCCCGGCAGCATCTGTGAGCTGGAGCGGGAACAGACCGGGGTTGCCCATCCGGAAATCGGCGCCCGGCTGCTGGAGTACTGGGGCATTGATCCTGAAATCGCCGGAGCGGTGGCCATGCATCATGAAGTGGCGGCGGACCTGGGGTTTCAGCAGGGCGGCCTGGCCTGGCTGTTGCATCTGGCCGACTGGGTGTGCGTTGAGGAAGAACTGGGATTTGCCGACGTGGGCATCTCCGAGGCGGCGAACTACTCCGGGTGCCAGGCGTTTCTGGCGGCGGCGCCGGCGGAATTGCGGCAGGCCGTGGCCAGCGCGGCCACCGAACTGGCGTGGCTGGAGCGGCTGGGGTTTGTCAGCCGGCTGCACCTCCGCCTGTCCTTTGCCGCCGCCCAGTCCCCAAACGGGGGTTGACGTGCCGGCGATTGTTCATGAATGTCGAAGTGAAAACCACGGGGTGGCAGGTCTATTGCACTGGGGCCTGTCATACCTGAAGGCTGGACTCAAACCCGGGGCGCCGGTCGTTTGAGTTCACGCTTTAGCGTGTCTGGCCTGGGCATAAGTACGGAGGGGATGGAACTGCTTCGTCCCGTAGGGACTGAATGACAATAGGCAGGGGCGTTCAGCCCCTGTTCCGAAAAATGAAACGAGGGCGTGCCGTAGGTACGCCGCGATTCGTCGCGTACCTGACGGCACGCGACATGGGGGGCGGGCAAAACAGGGGCTGAAGCCCCTGCCTAGTGCGCCAGTGGGCGCACTCATGTAAGGAGGTGCAAGTCCTTCTCAAACGGAACCTTTCAGGTTTGTACCCGACCGTAACTGCATCCGTCGCGAGACGGGGTGGGGAGCAACGGAAGGGGAA